>DASWHF010000080.1:0-31199 GCA_036393295.1 Acidiferrobacterales bacterium | reverse complement strand
TAGGATGCATGGGGGGCTGGCTCCTTGGGTGATTCGATGGTTGTTTGGCGACTCCACCTTATCACTGGGGCCAGCCCTTTTTACATTGCATCAAGGGGTTGGGGGTTAAGTAAGTGCCATTCCTCTCTGACCCGGGTTTTGGAAATGTCTTGATATAGCGCAATGACAATTCCGGCAAAGGGGCGTATAGATGGGCGCGATACGAACCGTTGTTGAGCCTGCCGCCGGCCGGCGACACCCCCACTGGCCCGCGGCAGGAACCGAGACTGCATGCGATACGTGCCGGGCTGGAAACGATCTAAAACGTGTTCGTGGGAAGGCCGATCATGGCATGTGGCGCCGGACATCCGGCGCGTGACGGCCGTAAGAGCGGATTTTTTCGGATCGGCTCTGGAACGTCGTTTCAGGAGAAATGTGCGATGGACGCAACTACACGAAGCCTGTTTGCCGATTTTCTCGATCATGAGCTCGCCTGCGAAGCGGACGTCGCGGCCACGAACGACAGGGAGAAGATCGTCCGCCGCCTGCAGGCGCTCGAGGACCAAAGCTGGTCGGAATCGCCGTTCGAGGTCGAGAACACGCCGCAGTTGTATCGGAAGCTGCTCTCCGCGCTCGACGATCTGGACCTCTTGGAACAAAGGTACAACGAAAGCGGTCACGATTATCTCAAGCAGAGCATCGCCAAACGCTATTCGGAGGTCCTGGCCGCGATCACGGACGCCGAGGTGCTGCGCCAACGCTGCACGACGGCCAACCCCGGGCTGCGCTATCTCGTCATCGCGCGCTTCGAGCAGCTGCTGCCGGAGGAGATCGAAGACATCGCCCCCGACGCCGTCCCGGGATGGTTCGTCCGGTTGTTTCGGCAGCCTTCCGAGATTCTGAATTTCCTGTCGGAACCGACCTGCGCGAAGCTGGCGGACAAGACGCGCAAGCTTCTGGACACCGAGGTTTCGCGTTATTCCTCTTAGGCCGAGGATAGCGGCGACAGCCGGGAAGATTGTGGGTCAAAGAGCGTGCGGAAACCTTCTGCACACCGGGGGCAAAGAGGGGGCGGACGGATTGTTTTCGGGCAGTGTTGAATGCGAAAACAGGCACCGAAATTTCAACCCCTCCGTCTCCTTAACGCAAAAATCGCAACGGGGGATAACATTAGATAATTCTAATATTACCCAAGACGTCGAAGCAGCACGCTGCTGACAGAGCTGTTAAAACCCCTCCCGCTCCTGCCTTTTTTTGTCGGTTTATGACCTTCATCGTCATATTCCACTCGTTATGACGCCTCTCCACAGGACTTACCGTAGTAAATCACTCAGCTTTTCCCGAGCAAGCAACGTCATGGGGTTACCGTGCCGCAATTAAGGCACAAAAGTTGCTGTACCCACCGATGACAGCGGAAGCGAACTGTCACCGGGCAGCCAGGCGAGGGATTGCGCATAACGACAACCACGACACGGGTGGTCCGTGTCCCGAAATTCCAGAAGGGGAGATCGCATGACCTCGAAGCGCCTCATGGCCGTTCCTATCACCGCCCTGCTCGCGTGGACCTGCGCGGCCGGTGCCGCCAGCGTCGACGAGCTGGATCAACGACTCCGGGTTCTGGAGCAGCAGACCGACGTGTACAAGGAAGAGATCGAGGATCTCACCCGCGAAAAGGAATCGAAGATACGCATCAGCGGTTACGTCGACGCGGAGTATTCGCGGGACTCGAGACCCAACGTCAAGCCCGGATTCCGCATGCACCACCTGTCGTTCTTCTTCAAGAAGCAGATCTCCTCGAACTGGCGGTTCTTCTCCGAGGTCGAGTACGAGGACGCGCCCAAGTTCGAAGGCAACGGCGAGAGCCAGCCTGCACCGGCCGAGGGCGAGATCGCGACGGACGCCGAGGGCAAGATCTTCGTGGAGGCCGTGTACATCGATTACCTCCCCCACCCCGCCGCCAACGTCCGCACGGGCCGTTTCTTCACGCCGGCCGGCATCTGGTCCATCGATCACTATCCGCCGTTCGTACCGACCCAGCGGCGTCCCTCGCACGTGCGGCAGATCTTCCCGCAGGTCGTCGACGGCATGGACTTCTTCGGGTCCATTCCCGTCGGAAAGGCCTTCTTCGGCTACGATCTCTACTTCGGGAACGGAGAAGGCAACACCGGCAAGCAGGACCAGAACTCGACCAAGGCGGTCGGCGCCAAGGCTTCCCTGCTGCTTCCGTTCCTGGATCAGCTCGAGCTGGGCGCGACGGCCTACGACGACCGCCTCAATAACGACGACGAAAAGTTCTCCTGGGGCACGCACGCGCGCATTCGTGCCGGCATGTTCGCCTTCCAGGCGGAATACGCGGACGCCAAGATCGAACCCGTGGCCGCGGCGACCTACCATCGCCGGGGTTACTACGGGCAGCTCGTGGTCGCCCCGACCGACAAGTGGGCGGTCGGCTATCGCTACGACTACTACGATGAACGAAGCATTGCCGTCCGGGACGAGAAGACGAACAGCGTGTTCGTGAACTACCGCGCGCACCGGGACATCGTCCTGAAGGTCGAGCACCACGACATCCAGGATGAGGATCCGGCGGTAGGTGATTACCGGCAGACCATCCTCAGCATCGTCTACTACTTGGCCGACTAAGGGGGAACGATGAAAAGCCTACTTGTCTTCCTGAGTTTGATGTTGTCGGCCGGTCTGGCCATGGCGGAATCGCGCGTCGCCGTGATCGTGAACTCGGCGAACACGCAGAACCTGTCGATCAAGGACGTCAAGGGCGTGTACAGCGACGTCGTGACGACCTGGCGGAGCGGCAGGACAATCAACGCGTACGACCTTCAGCTGGACGCGCCCGAGCGCGAGCTCTTTTCACGGGCGGTGCTCGGCATGTCGGCAAGCGCAGCCCAGATGGCGACCCACAACAAGGAGATCACCAACACCCTGCGCAACCCGATCAAGGCGAAGCGCGAGCAGCTCGTGCTCTCGGTCGTTGCCAAGGATCCCGACGCCATCGGCTATGTATCGGCCGCATCCGTCGAGGGCAAAACCGGGATTCGCGTGCTATTCACGTTGCCCTGAGGTATGGCGTCATGAATTGGTTTCGCGCTCTCGGGTTCACCGCAAAGCTGACGATCCTGGCACTGCCGGCCTTGATCGGCCTGATCGGCCTGGTCTCCTGGATCACCTATGTCAACGCGGCCAACTCCGAGATGGATCGGCAGATGAAACTGCTGGTGGAGTTGCGCGGCGATATCATGACGGTCGCCGTCGTCGGCGCGCAGTATGCGCACGCCGTCGAGAACCGGATCAGCGACACCCGGCAGGCAAAAGGCGCGTTGCTCGCCGATCTCGTCATGAATATCGGCAACGCCGCGCAGCACGGGGCGACCGATTTTCCGGAGACGGTGGCCGATGCCGAAGAGGTTCTGAAACAGGTGAGGATACTGCAGGGAATCCAGAACGGCGGGCAGGACGCGGTGGATGAAGCCGGATTGCTGGCCGATCTCGCCCAGGAGACCTACAAGCGGACACTCGCACAAACCGGGGCGCTGGAGCGGAAAAAGGCGGACCTCGCCCGGCTGGCCAGTCCCTCGACCATGATGTCGCTGGTGATCGTGGTCATCAGCCTGGTCGCCGCGCTCATCGTCGTCATCGCCCGCCAGATCAGCGGGCCGCTGATCTTCGCGGCGGAAGCGATGAACGATATCGCGCGGGGGGACGGCGATCTCACGCGCAGGCTGCAGATCGCCGGCGAGGACGAGGTGGGGCAGTTGGCGCTCGGCTTCAACCGCTTTACCGAGAAGATCGAGATCCTGGTGCTGAGGGCCAAGGAGTCTACGCAATCCGTCGACAGGACGTCGACGGAGATCGCGAAGAGCAGCGCCGAGCTGTCGGAGCGCACCTCGGAGGCCGCGGCCGCGGTGGAGGAGACGGTATCGAGCCTGCACGAGATGGCGTCGACGGTGAACCAGACGGCCGATAACGCGCGGCGCGCGAATGCGCTGGCGGACACCGCGCGCGAACGCGCCCGGAACGGCGGTGACGTCGTGGCGAAGGCGACCGTGGCGATGGACGAGATCAATGCGAGCAGCAGGCAGATCGAGGAGATCGTCGGGGTGATCGACGCGATTGCGTTTCAGACCAATATCCTCGCCCTCAACGCGGCCGTCGAGGCGGCGCGCGCGGGCGCGCAGGGGCGCGGCTTTTCCGTGGTGGCCGGGGAGGTTCGCACCCTCGCGCAGCGGTCTTCCGCCGCGGCCCAGGAAATCCGGCACATCATCGCCGACAGCGTCAAAAAGGTCGGGGCGGGATCGTTGCTGGTGAACGAGTCCGGGCAGGCGCTGGGCGAGATCGTCGGCGGCATACAGCAGGTCTCCGAGCTCGTCTCCGAGATCGCCGCGGCGACCGGCGAACATGCGACCGGGATCGAGCAGATCAGCAAGGCCGTCACGCAGATGGACCATATGACGCAGCAGAACGCCGCCCTGGTAGAGGAACTCGCGGCCGCCACCGAGTCCTTGTCCGAGGAGACCGGGTCGCTGCAGAGCCTGCTCGGCGGCTTCCGGGTTACGGAGTCCGCCTCCCGTGCCCACAAGCTCGTCCCCGCAACGCCGCAGCTTCGGGTCTATACCAACAAACTGGCATAGCCGGGTACCGGCACTGGGCGCCGAAGAAGTAGGGATTTTTTTGGATGGTCTCTTGGCATAGACTGTCGAAAAATATATCCGCCCCCATTGTGCCGGCCCTATGCAAACCAGCCTGACATTGACCAGCATTGGGGCGTTGTTCGGCACCATGGTGGTGCTGGCCCTCGTCCCCAGTGTCAGCGTGCTGGCGGTCTCGGCGCGCGCGGCGGCCTCCGGGTTCCGGCACGGGGTTTTCACCACCCTGGGTATCGTGGTCGGCGATATCTTCTTCATACTGGTGGCGATCCTGGGGTTGGCCGTTCTGGCCGAGGCGATCGGCGGCCTGTTCGTCCTGGTGAAATACCTGGGCGGGGCCTATCTCATAGGCTTGGGGATAGCGCTGTGGCGGTCGAAATCAAAGCCCGTCGCAACCAAGGGGATGGCGGAAGCCTCCTTGCTGTCCAGCTTCCTGACCGGGCTGTTCATCACCTTGGGCGATCAGAAGGCGATACTGTTTTATCTGGTCTTTTTCCCGGCGTTTCTCGATTTGTCCGCGCTATCCGTTTTTGACACAATCGTCGTTGTCACAATCGCCACGGTGGCGGTGGGCGGGGCGAAGCTGGTTTATGCGTTCATGGCGGCCAAAAGTCGCGTGCTCGTCCACTCCGGAACGTCTCGAGGAATACATATTGCCGCCGGCGGCGTGATGATCGCTGTTGGCATATTCATGCTGGTGCAGGCGTATTCGCCGGGAGTGGTGCCATGATTTACAAAGGTAGCTGTCACTGCGGACAGATTGCCTTCGAGGTCGAGGGCAATCTCGAGAAGGTCACGGAATGCAATTGCTCGATTTGCAGCAAGCGCGGATCGCTGCATTGGTTCGTTCCACGCGAGAATTTCCGCCTGCTCACGCCCGAAGAGAGCCTCTCCACCTACACCTTCAACAAGCACCGGATCAAACATCGCTTCTGCCCCAGGTGCGGTTGCGCGCCGTTCGGGGAGGGCTTGTCGCCGACCGGCAGCTACATGGTGGCGATCAACGCCCGGTGCCTGGACGGCGTCGACCTCGCGGCGCTCAAGGTGGGGCACTTCGACGGCCGCAGCCTTTGAGCGCCGGGCGCCGGGCCCGCGCAACGCCGGTAAATTCAATCCTGGACGGGCAACGGGCGCCATGACCCTCGACGACGCGGTTCTCGCCGCACTGATACTCGCCGCCGCCCTGCTCTATTCCTCGGTCGGGCACGCCGGCGCCTCCGGCTATCTCGCCGCGATGGCGCTGGTGGGCGTGTCGCCGGCGGTGATGAAGCCCACGGCATTGACCTTGAACATCCTGGTCGCCGTGATCGCGACCGTCAAATATTACCGCGTGGGCGCGTTCTCCTGGCGCCTGTTCTGGCCGTTGGCGATCGCTTCCGTCCCCTGCGCCTACCTTGGCGGTGTGCTGACGCTGCCGGGAGACATCTACAAGCCGCTGGTCGGCGCGATTCTCGTCTACGCCGCGTGGCGTTCGTTCCGCACGGCGCATCGGCCGTCCCAGGCCGCCGTCGCCCGCCCGCCGATGTTCATTTTGCTGCCGGCGGGCGCCGCGCTGGGGCTGCTGTCGGGCCTGACCGGCGTCGGCGGCGGCATATTCCTGAGTCCGCTGCTGCTGTTCTTCCGCTGGGCCGAAGTGAGAGTCATTTCGGGCATTGCCGCCGCCTTCATTCTGGTCAATTCCATCGCCGGGTTGCTGGGGGTCATGACGACCGCGCCGTCGCTGCCCGCCGCGCTGCCGTATTGGGCGGTCGCGGCCGCCGCCGGCGGTTTTATTGGCGCCGAGTTCGGGAGCCGGCGCCTGGGCAGCCCGACGATCCAGAAGCTGCTGGCCGTGGTGCTGGCGATCGCCGGCGCGAAGATGATCGCGGCGGTCTAGGAGGTCATTGCCCGCTCCGGTTTTCCGTCTAAAATGGCCGCTCACCTCAGGGAGGGCAGTCATGACAGACGGTACCCGCGTTATCCAACCGGTGCTGGGCTTTTCCGAGCGCGAAGACGACCGCGAACACCGGTTCAAGCAGGTCTGGACCGAGGAGCTGAACAAGGTGTTCGACGACGTCGCCGGCTACTACGACCGGGCGAACCGCGTCGCCGGCCTCGGGTTCTGGGATTCGATCCAGGG
This sequence comes from Acidiferrobacterales bacterium, assembly GCA_036393295.1. GTDB lineage: Bacteria > Pseudomonadota > Gammaproteobacteria > Acidiferrobacterales > UBA6901 > DASWHF01. Next base: position 24,440 of record DASWHF010000080.1, on the reverse strand, counting down.
CCGGTTTTTCTCCACCATCGAGGTGAAGAGCGGGCAGAAGGTGCTGGACGTCTGCGCCGGCACCAACGCCGTCGGTATCGCGCTGCTGCGCAAGCAGCCGGATCTCCGGGTCTCGGCCATCGACCGCAGCCCGGCCATGCAGGAAGTCGGGCGGCAGCGCGCCGCGCGGCTTGGCCTGCGCATCGAGAGCACCATCGGCGACGCGCACCGGCTGCCGTTCCCCGACAACCATTTCGACGTGGTGACCCTGCAATGGGCGTCACGCCATTTGCGCATCATGGACGTCTCCGCCGAAGTGCTGCGGGTGCTGAAGCCGGGCGGTCATTTCTATCACTGCGACCTGCTGCGTCCCGGCAGCCGGCTCGTGGAGCGCGTCTACCATGCCTATCTGCGCGCCACGCTGTCGCTGACGGCCACGATGTTTCAATGCGGCCAGGCGGCGCGCGACTGCAAGGAATATTTCATCGAGGCCCTGAGACTGTTCTACTCGGTCGACGAGCTGACGCAGTTGTTCCGCCACCAGGGCTATGAAAACGTCACGAGCCGGTCCCTGCTGGGCGGGACCATCGGGTTTCACCGGGCGCGGAAGCCTTAGCGCCGCCGCCGCGCCGTCAAACCTGTCACCGCGACGTTCGCGCTACTCGAAGCGCGACGCGCGGATCGCATAGGCCCGGCTCGGCGCCGGCGCGGGCTCCTCCCAGGCCACCTGCCCGGCCCCGTTCGCGCCGAAGCCGATCGCGAGCCCGCGGATCCGGTTGCTGCCCGGGAGCGACACCAGCCGTTGCACGGGATCCCAGGCCTGTCCCGGCACGCGGCGCGTGGCGTACACGCTCGTCGCCTCGCCGTCCCAGAGCAGCCACGCCGCGAGCGCCGAGCCGTCCGGCGCGCCGGCGAGCACCGGCTGACTGATGGTGCCCTCCACCGGCGGCGCAACCGGCGCGAGCGGCTCGTAGCCGACGCCGTTCACGTACACCCGGGAGACGAGATCGGCGTTCAACACCTGCCCGTGATTGTTCCTGCTCCAGAGCAGCAGCACGTTGCCGACCGCGTCCATCGCCGAGCGCGGGTCCATCGCGTACTCGGGCAGCCATGGGTCCGGCGTGGCCGGCGAATAGCCGTCGATGTATTCCCAGGTGAGCGTGTTGCCCGGAAGATCGTACAGCGTGCCCGCCGGGTGCGCCTGTCCGTCGGCGCTGCGATGCACCATGCGCACCGACAGCGACGTCGCGCCGCCGGGCAGGATCTCGATGGCCGGCGCGTGGTCCGGCGCGCTGGTGCCGATCGGGTCCGAGCCGATCGTCGGGACGAACGCATCCCAGCCGCTGCCGGGCGTGTAGCGCGCGAGCACGTCGGACCAGCCGAGGAAGCTGCAGCAGTTGTGGTCGATCTCCGCCCAGCGCGCCGCGGCGACGCCGTTGTCGTCGACGGCGATACGGCCGCCCGCCGGCCACTTGTGCGGGAACCCCATCGCATCCGAGTGGTTCGGCAACGACTCCGGCGCGCCCCAACCCGTTCCGCTCTCGTACATCGCGCTGCGCAGCTCGCCGTCTCCCATGGAATGCGTGAGCTCGCGCCACAGCACCGCCGCGCGGCCGCCGGGCGCGACGGCCAGGTCGATCTCGAAAATCGAGTTCGGCGTCGACACGAGCACCGACCGCGCCTGCCAGCCGGACACGGGGTCGCGAAAGCGCGCGAGGAGCTGATAGCTGCCGGTCGCGGAGTCGAATTGCGTGGACACGAGCAGCACGCGCCCGGCGCCGTCGATGGCGAGCGCCGGGAAGCCGGACAGTCCCGGAAACTGCGCATCCAGGCTCCAACCGGTGCCGGCGTCATGGCGGTAGACCGCCATGCGTTCATGGCCGGCGGTGTAATCGCTGTACGCGTAGGTGCCCGTCCCGTCCGGGCCGACGACCAGGTTGGCGGGCGCGTTCCAGAGCGGCCCCTCGCCTTCGGCATGGGCGACGAGGGCGGCGGGCCCGAAGCGCCCGGTCGTGAAGTTCCACGTCGTATCGCCGCCGAGGGCGTTGCCGGCGGAATCCGTCACCGTGCCGGCGAGCGTCGCCTGATAGGAAAGGCCGCGGTCGAGCTCGGCGGCCGGCGTGAACGCGACGGTACGGCCGTCGGCAAGCAGGACGGTGGCGCCGGCGACCGGCGTGCCGTTGCGTGCCAGGCGCACGCTGCCCGGGCTCACGCTCGCCGGATCGATCGCCTCGTCGAGACGCACGGTGACCGCCGCATCGAGCGCGACGGCGTTGGCGCCGTCCGCGGGCGTCTGCGATTCCACCTGCGGCGCGAGCACGTCAGGACTTGCGTTGCCGCCGTCGCCACTGCCTCCGCCCCCGCACGCACCCAGCCCGAGAAGCAGCACTGCCGACAGGCACGACATCATGTTTCCCCGACGGCGTCTCCCGAACAATTCGTTCATCATGTTTGCCCCGAAATTCGTCATGCGAAGGCAAGCGCGCGCCGCCCGCGATCCGACGACCATTGTTCCGGACGCCACGCCCTGCCCACAGTCGGCAAAGGTCGGTGATACCCAGACTTTGGTCGGTACGGGTATACTCGGGACACCAATCAAGAATCGGGAAAGCCTTGCATGAAGGTGCTGGTCGCGGACGATCACGGCCTGTTTCGCGAAGGGATCAGGCATGTGCTGGCGGGCATGGGGGAACCGGTCGAGGTGCTGGAGGCCGCCGACGGCGCGGCTGCCCTGCATTGCGCCGCCGCGCATGCCGATCTCGATCTGGTGCTGCTGGACCTCAACATGCCGGACATGAACGGCTTCGCGGCGCTGGAACTGCTCGGCGACCGCTATCCGGGGCTGCCGGTGGTCATTCTCTCGGCGGAAACCCGCCGCGCCGATATGCAGCGCGCCCTCGACCTGGGCGCGATGGGCTTCGTGCCGAAGGATTCGACCGGCCGGATCATGATCCAGGCGCTGCGTCTGGTATTGGCCGGCGGCATTTACGTGCCGCCGGCGCTGGCCGAGCCGGCCGCCGGCGGCGCTGCTCCCGACACGCCGCTCGCGCGCCTCACCGACCGGCAGCGCGAGGTGCTTACCCTGCTCGCGCAGGGACAGTCCAACAAGGAGATCGCCCGCAGCCTCGCACTGGCCGAGGCGACGGTGAAGATGCACGTCACCGCGATCATGAAGGCGCTGGGTGTCAGTAACCGGACGCAGGCGGTCGTGGCCGCGAAACGACTGCAGCTCGTCTAATTCGTCGGTGCGCGCTTCGCGGCTGCGCGCCGCACGTTGTTGAGGAAGGCGCGGAACTTGGCCGGCGCCACCGGCTTGTGCAGCAGTTGCACGCCGCTGACCTGCAGCGCGCGCAGCGGCTCCGAGGCCGTGTCGCCGGTGATGATGAGGCTGGGGACGCGGTCGCCGTGCTGCGGTTGCAACGCCCGGATCGCCTCGATGCCGGTGCGGCCCTCGGGCAGCCGGTAATCGGCGACGATGCCGTCCGGCCGCCGGCCGGCGCGCTCGAGCTCCCGCTGCACGCCGTCCAGCGACGCGCCGGCAACGACCCGGCAGCCCCAATGCTCGAACAGGGCCCGGGTGCTTTCGCGGACACTGAGATCGTCGTCGATGACCACCAGCAGTGTCGGCGCGGCCGGTACCGGGTCCGCGACCGGCTCGGCGCGCGCGACGGGCCGATCCGGCGCGTCGCTGCCCACCGGCACAGTCACGTAGAAGACGGCACCCCGGCCGGGCGTGGAGGTCACGCCGACGCGGTGCCCGAGCAGGCGTGAGATACGCTTCACGATCGCGAGCCCCAGGCCCAGCCCCTTGCTGCGGTCGCGCTCCGGATTGCCCAGCTGATAGAACTCGCCGAAGATCACCTCCTGCTGGTCCGCGGGAATCCCGATGCCGGAGTCCGCGACCTCGACGCGCAGCAGGCCGGCGTCGGGTGCGCTGCTCACCCGGATGCCGCCGCGCTCCGTGTAACGCAGCGCGTTGGACAGGTAATTGCGCAGTATCTGCTCCAGCAGGGCCGGATCGCTGTGCAGGATCGCGTCGCCGGGCGCGATATCCAGGGTCAGCCCCTTCTGCGCGGCCTCCACGCCGAAGTCGTTCGCCAGCCGGTCGAGCAGCGGCTGCAGCCGGAAGTCCTCGCGCTGCGGGATCAGCGTTCCGGCCTCGAGCTTGGAGATGTCCAGCAGGGCGTTGAACAAGGTCTGCAGGGTATTGATCGAGGCATTGATCTGGCCGACGACCTGCCGCACCTTGGGCGGCTGTTCGGGCTCGTCCAGCAGCGAGGTGTAGAGCGTCAGGGCGTGCAGCGGCTGGCGCAGATCATGACTGGCGGCGGCCAGGAACCGGGACTTGGCGACATTGGCGTGCTCCGCCTGTTCCTTCTGCACGCTCAATTCCCTGACCAGGTCGATGTTCTCGAAGCGCAGCCGCAGCGACTGCACCAGCGAACGATTGATGTTGTGCGCGAAGAAACTCAGGGCCCCGACATAGGCGAGCGCCATGACCCCGAGGCCGTAGTGTACGGGATCGCCGACGCCCAACAGCAGCACGGCGACCGGCAGCATCGACACCGGAAAATACGCGTAGAACGCCGGCATGTAGGCGGTCAGCGACGACACCGCGCCGGCGCCCATGCCGACCAATATGAACAGGATGAACAACTGATAATCCAGCGCGCCGGGCGGGAAGAACACGACGCCGGCCACCCCCCACAACAGACCCGCGAATCCGGAGCCGATGACGAAGTAACGGCTGTGCCGGTCGGCCGCGCGCGGATCGGCGGCGCGGCGATAGTGCAGGTAGTACGCCATGCGGATCAGCACCATGCCGACCAGGGCCGCGGCCCACAGGCTCAGCGCCGGCAGCGGGGCGATGCCCCACAGGCCGTAGATCATGGCACCGCCCACCAGGAGATTCACGCCCAGCAGCGGCGGCAGGTAGCGATGCAGCACGCGCAGCTGCTCGACGAGGATCGGCCGGCTGTAATCGGCGCCGCGCGCGGCGTCGTCCACTCGGGACCCGGGTGCGGGGGCGGGCGCGGATTCGACCGTCATAAGACTGGAGTCGGCATGTTTAGTACGGTATAACCGGCAGGCGCTCGATTACCCAAGAGTAAATTCATCGCCCCGATAAATCCAATTATTCATAGGTCTTGAACCGGGCGGCCGCGCACCGCGACTCAACGAGTGCGACGCGACATCCCGGCGCGGCCGCGAGGAGGAAGAATGAAGACGATACCGGCAATGTTCGGCGCGATTGCCCTGCTCGGCGCTGCGGCCGCGATGGCGGCCGAGGGACTGGCGCCGGCGGGCCAGGCGGTCGCGCCGAAAACCGCGCCGCCGGCGGCACCGCTGCCGGCGCAACCGGCCAAACCGGCCGGTCCGGCCCAGGCGCCGGTCACGGCGCCGCCGGCCACGGTCGTGGCACCGGACCTGCGCCAGGTCGGCCCGCCGGACCTGGTCGTCTCCGACCTGTTCATCGCCTCGAACGAGGTGCGCTTCAAGGTCAGGAACATCGGCCTCGGCGAGAAGTCGCCCGGCCAGATCCACTATCGGCTGACGGTGACGACCTATGCGATCTCACCGGCGGATCAGATCGTCGGCACCCGCCAGTTCACCGGCATCGCCGCCATCACCAGCCTGTCGCGGCTGCGGCCCGGCCAGGAGAGCGGCGACGATCGCGTCGCCGGGCAGCGCGTGGGCCTGAGCGAGAACATGCGGCTCGAGCTGTGCATCAACCCGGACGGCGCGCTTGCCGAGGCGAGTCTGGCCAACAACTGCCTGACCCGGACCTCGCGCCAGGTGCTGCCGGACCTCGAGTTGGTGCGCGGGCAGTTCCGGCTCTACGCGCCCAGGAAGGAGGACCCCTGGTACAAGAAGGTCGGTGATTTTCTCTGGGACGTGGTGACCGGATTCGAGTTCGACCCGAGCGGCCTCGGCCCCCAGGATCACGTGCAGCTCGTGATCCGCAACAACGGCGGCGTGCCGGTGACCGGCTTCGACGTCATGGTCGGCCTCACCCACCCCGGCCGCGACAGCCGCAGCTTCCAGCGCACTTTCACGCAGACGCTGGCGCCGGGCGAGACCCGCACCATCGCCGTCTACGTCCACCAGGACAACAAGCGCTGGAGCGCCACGAGCTGCTGCGAGGTGGTGGCGATGCTCGACGGCGCGCAGCGCATCAGCGAGTCGGACGAGGGTAACAACAAGAAGGCGCTGTCTACGGCGCGGGTGCGGGATCATCGCTGAGCCCATCGGAACCGGGACCCGGAGACAGCGGCGGGGGCGCGGGCGGATACCGGGGCAGTTGCGGCGGAGACTGACGAAAGATCGTTCGTTCGGCCTGGCACAATCCCTGCATGACGCGGCGATTTGCCCGACGCCGGCCGCTGCGCTACATTCTCCGCTCACGTACAGCGTAGCGGCGCGGTGAAGACCGCCGCGTCGCCCGACAGGGAGGCAACATGCGCACGCTTCGAATCCTGCTGGTGTTCAGCCTGCTGTACGGCGCTTCAGGTGTCCGGGCCGCGACGTTCAACGACGTCTACGTCTTCGGCGACAGCCTTTCCGATACGCGCGTCGGCGTGTCGAACGGGCCCTTGTGGGCAGAGTACTTCGTGCCACTACTGGGCTTGAGCTACAACGAGAGCCACAACTACGCAGTCGCCGGCTCGACCACCGACCAAATTCTCGATCAGGTCGCATTCTACGAGCTGTTCAACCGCGCCGACCCGAATGCGCTGTATGTCGTGTGGGGCGGCGGCAACGATCTGCTGCGCGGGCAGTCGGCGACCGCGGCCGCCGACAACGTCGTGGCCGCGATCAACAGCCTGAGTGCCTTCGGCGCGCGCAATTTCCTGGTGCCGAACCTGCCGGATCTGGGGCTCATTCCCCGCGGTCTCGAATCGGGCATGTCGCAACTGTTCACCGACGCCGCGCTGTCGTTCAACGACCGGCTCGGCGCCGGGCTGAGCGGCAGCGGGGCGTTCATCGGTGACGTCTTCGGCCTGCATCGACAGGTGTATGCCGATCCCGCGGCCTTCGGGTTCGCGGACGTGACCCATTCCTGCCTCGACACGCTCGGCGCGCTCGCCTGCAGCGATGAAGACATCGCCTATTTTTTCTGGGACGATATTCACCCGACGACGCTCGGCCACGAGCTCATCGGTCAAAGCCTGGTCGCGGCGGTGCCGCTGCCGGCGAGCGCGCTGTTATTGCTGTCCGGTTTGGCGTCCTTGACTGGCTGGTTCCTGCACGGCAAAAAGAAGGCGGCGCGGTCCGCCCGGCCCGTATGACCTGAGCGGGGCGGCATCCGTGTCGCCGATTCGTGGCAGGATCAGCCCTCCCCCGCCATCGTTCCCCGATACCGAGAAGCGCCCGCCGGCGCTACAATCATTCCTCACCCAACCGCGGCACGCGCACGGCGGCGTCGATCTCATGTTCATCTATCTGCACGGCTTCAACAGCGGCGGCGCCTCGCAGAAGGCGGCGTGGCTGCGCGAACGGCTCGCGCCGATCCCGGTGCTGTCGCCGACCTATCCGGCGCACCGCGGCGTCGAGGCGGCGACGTTCCTGCTGGATTACATCGAGCGCGCGCGGCGCGAACATCCGGACGAGAGGAAGCTGGTGTTGATCGGCAGCTCGCTCGGCGGCTTCTGGGCGCAGTGGCTGGCGCCGCGGGTCGGCGCCGCGCTGGTGCTGATCAACCCGGCGCTCAAGCCGGACGCGGCGCTCGACGACGTGGTCGGCCCGCAGCGCAACGAGGCGACCGGCGAGGAATACGTTCTGACCGCAGAGCAGGTGCGCGCGCTGCGCGCCTACCGCATCGAGCCCTGCGACCCGGCCGTGCCGACGCTGGTGCTGCTCGATGAGGGCGACGAGCTGCTCGACTCGCGCGCCACCGCCGGGGCCTATCGCGGCTGCGGCGAGATCCTGCTGTTTCCCGGCGGCAGCCACCGCTTCGACCATCTGGCCGAATCCAAGGGCGCAATCCTGGCGCTGCACGAGACCCGCTGACATGGCCCGCGACCGCCTGCCGCGTCCGCGCAGTTCCGCCTATATCACGCCCGAAGGCGCGGCGCGGCTGCGCGCGGAGTACGACTTCCTGTGGAAGGTGAAGCGCCCGCAGGTGACGCAGGCGGTGTCGGAAGCGGCGGCGCTCGGCGACCGCTCCGAGAATGCCGAATACATTTACGGCAAGAAGCAGCTGCGCGAGATCGACCGGCGCATCCGCTTCCTGCAGAAGCGCCTGGACGAGCTGACCGTCGTCGACCGGCGGCCGGACGACCCGCGGCGCATCTTCTTCGGCGCCTGGGTGCGGCTCGAAGACGAGGCCGGGGCGATCCACGCGTACCGCATTGTCGGCGCCGACGAGATCGACACGGCGCGCGGCGATATCAGCATCGACTCGCCGCTGGCGCGCGCGCTGCTGAATAAGACCATCGACGACGAGGTGCGGGTGCGGCTGCCGGCCGGCGAGGCGGTCTACCGGGTGCTGGCGGTGCAGTACACGCCGTTCGGCTAGGAATTCAACAGCGACACCAGATCGGCATGCACCTCGGGGGTACACTGGTTGAACGCCACCGCGATGCCAGTGTCGCCGACGCGCGCCACCTGGGCGAACAGCCGGCGCTCGATGGTGGTGCCGTGCAGGCGGAACTGCAGCGCGACGTCCACCGCCATGCCGACCAGCATCCCACGGCGCGGTATTTCGACATAGGCGCCGCCGAGGCTCAGATCGCGCACCGGCCAGCGCCCGAAGCAGGTGACGCATTGGCAGACCATCATATCGGCGATCACGGCGCGGCGCGCGTGCCGACGCCGGTTGTTTTGCGGGTTGCGCTCGTCGGCGATGCGCGCCAGCCACGGGTTCGGATGCTCGCCGGAAGTCGGAAGGGTTTCGTAAGAACGTTTCCTTTTCATGTACGTCTCCGTGTTGTGGTTGCGGTTCATCCCGGCACCGGCGCCTGGCGCACGCCCGGTGCCAGAGTTGTTGTTGTTGCGCCGTGCTCCGGTTCCCTGCGCAGGCGACGGCGGCGCGTATTATACGGTAGGGACGACGACGCGGCCCGGCTTCTTCCGCCATTCGGCGCCCGAATCGGTGGCTTCGTCGTGTCAGATCGGAATCGTCGCCGGCTCAGTCGGTCGAGGGATCGACCGGCATTGTTCAAACACGCAGATGTTTGAACAATGGAGCAAAGCAAAAATCACATTTTTGCTTTGCGTGGCTGAAAAAGCCATGGAACGGCTTTTTCAGCATCCTATAGTCGTTTGCGGAAACTCTCGCGCCACCCGGCGGACAGCGCGGGTGCGTCCGCCGCGCGCCGCAACTGCACCGGATCGGGGCGCGGGTCGAGCTTGAGGTCGAACAGTTCGGCGACGCTCGGGGCATCGGGGTCGGAGTCGACGAGCGCGATAAGCATCCCGGCGGCCACACCGCCGGGCTCGAGCACGCGCAGATAGAAACCGACCCGGCGGCTCAAGCTGAAGCGCGCGTGGAAATCGTCGATCCCGAAGCGCAACGACAGCTTCCAGCACGGCGTGCGCGGCTGACTCACCTGAAGCAGCGCCGTGCCGACACGAAATACGTCGCCGACGCGCACCCGCGTCTCGGCCATGCCGGCGACAGTGAAATTCTCGCCGAACCCGCCGGGCGCGAGGTCGTCGCGCCCGAGGATCCCGCGCCAGTAGCCGTAGTGCTCCCACGGATAGGCGTAGACCGCCTTGTCGACGCCGCCGTGCACGCGCAGGTCGGCCTGGCCGTCGCCGGCGAGATTGAGGCGATCGAGCCGCACCTCGCCCTCAACCGGCTGCTTGAATATGCCGGTGCTGACCTCGCGCCCCTGCCAGACGACGCTGCGCGGCAGGCCGACGTTGACCGACAGCAGTTTCATGGGAAATTCAGGCTCGCGGTGCGCTGGTTGCATGCCCCGGCAGTATACCAAACGGCGGACCGGCGGCGGCACGGTCGCCGCCGGCTTTACGCGGCGCGCGCCCAGCCAGTATCATCCCGCTCTCCGCAAACGGGCCGGACCGACGATGAGCACGACCTCGCACAAATCCATCGCGCTGTGGCTGCTGGTATGCTGCGCGCTCGTCTTCGCCATGGTCGTGGTCGGCGGGGTCACGCGGTTGACGCGCTCCGGGCTGTCGATCGTCGAGTGGGCGCCGATCCTCGGCGCCCTCCCGCCGCTCAATCTCGAGCGGTGGCAGGCCGTCTTCGACATGTACAAGCAGACACCCGAGTATCAGAAGGTCAACGTCGGCATGAGCCTCGACGAGTTCAAGGGCATCTACTGGATGGAGTATGCCCACCGCCTGCTGGGGCGGGCGATCGGCCTCGTGTTCCTGCTGCCGTTTGTGTACTTCCTGGTGCGCGGCCGCATCGACCGGCCGCTGGTGCCGAAGCTCACGGCGATGTTCGTGCTGGGCGGCCTGCAGGGCGCGCTCGGCTGGTACATGGTCGCGAGCGGGCTGGTCGACGATCCGCACGTGAGCCCCTACCGGCTGACCGCGCATCTGGGCCTGGCGGTGCTGATCTACGGTTTCACGCTGTGGACGGCGCTCGACCTGTTGTTCCCGCGCCACGGCGCGGCCGCCGCGTGGCCGCGGCGCGGGGCGGACGTCGTCGCGGGGCTGGTGTTCGTGATGATCCTGTCCGGCGGCTTCGTCGCCGGCACCAAGGCCGGTTTCGCGTTCAACACCTTCCCGACCATGAACGGCCAGTGGCTGCCGCCGGGCGCCTTTGCGCTCACGCCCTGGTGGCAGAACCTGTTCGAGAACATCGCGACCGTGCAGTTCACGCATCGCCTGCTCGCCCTGGTCGTGGCCCTGACCGTCGCGGGATTCTGGCTCGCGGCCAGGCGGCATGCGGCCGGCGCGCCCGCGCGCCTCGCCCTGCACGCGCTGCTCGCGGCCCTGGCGGCGCAGATTGCGCTCGGCATCGCGACGCTGGTGCACGTCGTGCCGATTCCGCTGGCCGCCGCCCACCAGGCGGGCGCGGTGGTGCTGTTCAGCGCCGCGCTGTTCACCGCCCACGCCGTGCGCCGGCCGCCAAATTAGATCGACCCTGGACATGCGCTACGGACCATCACGAAGGGTCCCCTCTCCCTCTGGGAGAGGGACAGGGTGAGGGCGCGAGGCACCGACAATACCCCCTCACCCTAACCCTCTCCCCCGCTCGCCGCGGGGGAGAGGGGACTTGTGTTTAAAAACTAGGCGGACGCGTCGAGCAGGCGCGCGAACTCGTCGTCCGGCAGGGCGCGGCTGTAGTGATGACCCTGGACCGCGTCGCAACCGCTGGCGCGCAGGAACCCCGCCTGCTGCTCGGTCTCGACACCCTCCGCCACCACCTGCAGCTTGAGGTTGTGCGCCATCGCGACGATGGTCTGGATGATCGCCGTGCCGTCGGGATCGCCGGGCACGTCGCGCACGAAGCTCCGGTCGATCTTGAGCACGTGTATCGGGAAACGCTTCAGGTAACTGAGCGAGGAGTAGCCGGTGCCGAAATCGTCGATCGCGAAGCGCACGCCCATCGCGCCGAGCGCGGTCAGCGTGTCGATGGTCTGCTGGGCGTGCTTCATGAGCATGCTCTCGGTGATCTCCAGATCCAGCAGCTCCGACGGCAGGCCGCTGGTTTCGAGCGCACCGGCCACCTTGTCGACCAGTTGCGGCGAGTTGAACTGGCCGGCGGACAGATTGACCGAGACCCGGACCGGCGCCCGCCCGGGCCGCTGCCAGCGGCTCGCGGCCGCGCAGGAGGCCTCCAGCACCCACTCCCCGATCGGAACGATGAGACCGGTATCCTCCAGCAGCGGAATGAAGTCGGCCGGGTAGATCAGCCCCAGCTCGCGATGCCGCCAGCGCAGCAGCGCCTCGGCGCTGACGACACGGCCGCTGCGCAGATCGTAGCACGGCTGGAAATGCAGGATGAGCTCCTGCCGCTCCAGTGCGCGCCGCAGCCCGGTTTCCAGCGCCAGCAGCTCGACCGCCTTGGCGCCCATGTCGGCCGAGTAGAACTGGTAGTTGTTGCGGCCGTGCTCCTTGGCGCGGTACATGGCGGTGTCGGCATGCTTGAGCAGCAGCGAGGCGTCCTCGCCGTCGGCCGGGTGGACCCCGATGCCGACGCTGGTGGTGATGAACAGCTCGCGCTGGAACACCTCGAAGGGTTGGGCGAAGGTCTCGAGGATCTTGCGCGCCACCAGCACCACGTCCTCGGTCGAGGCCAAGTCCTCCAGCAGGATCGCGAACTCGTCGCCGCTCACGCGCGCCACGGTGTCGCCTTCGCGCACGCAGCCGCGCAGCCGCGCCGCCATGACCTGCAGCAGCCGGTCGCCGAAATCGTGGCCGAGGGTGTCGTTGATCACCTTGAAGCGGTCCAGGTCCAGGAACAGCACGGCGAGCTGGCGGCCGGTCCAGCGCACCCGCGCGAGCGCGTGCTCCAGCCGGTCCATCAGCAGCATGCGGTTCGGCAGCTCGGTCAGCACGTCGTGGTAGGCGAGGTATTGCAGCCGCTCCTGGGTCTGCATGCGCTCGGTGATGTCCTTGGCGGTCGAGACGAAGTGCGTGATCGACCCGTCCTCGCCGCGCAGCGGCGTGATGGTCTTCTCCTCGTAGTACACCGAGCCGTCCTTGCGGCGGTTGATCAGCACGTTGCGGTAGACGTTGCCGGCGCGGATCGTGTCCCAGAGATCGCGGAAGAACTCCGGATCGTGGCGTCCCGACTTGATCAGTGCCGGCGTGCGGCCGACGGTCTCGTCGCGCCGATAGCCGGTGATGTCCTCGAAGGCGGGATTCACGTATTCGATCACGCCGCGGTGATCGGTGATGATCACGGCGTCCGCGGTGTGCTCGACCACGCTCGACAGCTTGAGCGCGCGCGATTCGGATTCGCGGCGCTCGGTGATGTCGACGTCCATGCAGATCACCTGGGCGCGTTCGCGGCCGCGCAGGATGGGAAACACCGACGACAGGATCCAGCGCCGCCGGCCGCCGGCGGTCTGGGTCTGCCACTCGCGCAGCGGCGCCGGCCGGCCGCTCGTCAACACATCGGCGATCAGGGCCTCGAAGCTCGCCGCGTCCGCCTCGCTCAGGATCAGGCCGCCGAGTCGCCTGCCCATCACCGCGTCGGCGGCGTAGCCGAAGAACTCCTCGGAGGCGCGATTCCAGAACACCACCCGGCCCTCGATGTCGTAGCCCTGCATGGCCACCGCCGGAGCGTTCTCCACGATCGCGGCGATCTGGGCGTGCGCCGCCTCGACATCCGCGAGCGCGGTCTTGAGCGCCTGCTCGGCGTTATGCCGGGCGCTGAGGTCGCGCAACAGCACGACGCGCACCGCGCGCTCCCGGTAGGTCGCGTTGCGCGCGACCAGCTCGACCGGGAACGGTGTGCCGTCCAGCCGGACGCCCACCGCCTCGTACGGCCCCTCGTAGCCGGCGCGCACCCGCTCCAGCACGCGCTCGCGCCAGTCCGGATGGGTCAAATCCATGATGTTGCGGCCGATCAGCTCCTCGGGCCGCGCGCCCAGCCCCTCGGCGCCCGCGCGGTTCACCTCCAGGATCACCCCGTTCTCATGGATCACGACCATCTCGAGCGTGGCTTCGGCGAGCGCGCGAAACCGGTGCTCGCTCTCCCTGAGCGCCCGCTCGTTGCGTTTGTAATCGCTGATGTCCTGGTAACAGCCGATCAGCCCGAGCGCCTCGCCGCGCGCGCCGCACACCGGGATCTTGCTGGCCAGCAAACAGCGCTCACCGGCCTCCGACGGGAAGGCGACCTCGTAACCCAGCACCGGCACGCCGCCGGCGAGGATGGCGGCGTCGTGCTCGCGGATTTGTTGCGCGCTCGCGCTCCACGGAAGATCGAGATCGGTCCTGCCGGCGACGGCGTCGGGCCCGCTCAGCGCGGCATCCGCCGCAAACGCGCGGTTGCATCCCCGATAGACGCCTTGCGCGTCCTTCCAGTAGATGCAGACCGGGACGGCATCGAGCGTCGCCGCGCGCAGCAGCGCCGCCAGGTCCTGCGCGTCCGCTGCCGCGGCGTCCCCGCCCGAGGTGGACGAAGCAGGTTCGGCACCTTCGGTAGATAGTTCCATTTTCGCCTCCCGTCCTCTTCGGCGTTCCGGACTGTCTTCCATGGTATGCGCGCAAACCGGGATGCGGGTGGTTCAGCCGGTGTCGGCCGTCACCCCGGCCCTCTCCCTATAAAGGGAGAGGGTGAAAACTTTATAATTATCCGCCGCCGCGATTTGATCTCCATCAAGGCGTCAGCGACGGCGCCACAGGTATAAGGCAACGATGATACTCAAACCGACTACGTCGCAAATCAAATCGCCCCGCTGGCAGGCCATGAGCGCGGCGCCGCACCGGTTGATGTTTCTCGCCGGCGTCTTTCAGGTGCTGGCGACGATCGCCTGGTGGTCGCTGGAGCTGATCGGTCGGGCCGCCGGGACGCCACTGCTTCCGGCCGCGCCCGTTCCGGCCACCTGGGCACATGGATTCCTGATGGTTTATGGGGTCTTCAGCTTTTTCATACTTGGTTTCCTCATGACCGTCTATCCACGCTGGATGGGCGGCCCGCCGATAACCCGCAACCACTATATCCCAGCCTTCGTCCTGATGTCAGCCGGCGTGGTCATCTTCTACGCCGGGCTGCTGAGCATGCGCCCGGTGCTGCTCGCCGGCATCGGCCTGTGGCTGGCCGGCTGGCTGACGGCGGTGACGAGCCTGCTGCTGGCCTTCCGGCGCGGCGGTCGCCACGGCAGCCACGAGGTGCTGATCAACCTCGCCCTGATCGCCGCGGCCGTCGGGATGGTCAGCCAGCTGTTCGGGCTGCTGACCGGTCGCGCGTTCTTCCAGGTGCTGGGGACCGATATCGGCCTGTGGCTGTACCTGGCACCGATCGTGTTCCTGGTCAGTCACCGCATGATCCCGTTCTTCAGCCAGAGTGCGTTGGTCAACTACGACATGCTGCGGCCGGCCTGGAGCCCGGTGGCGGTGACCGCCGGGCTGGCTGCGCATCTGGTCCTGGACAGCGCCGGCCTGGACCGCTGGCTGTTCCTGGTCGACCTGCCGGTGACGCTGATCGCGCTGCACCACAGCCACGTTTGGGGTTTGCGGCGCAGCTTCGAGGTGCGGCTGCTGGCCATGCTGCACATCGCCTTCCTGTGGTTCGGCGTCGCCATGCTGCTGTACGCCGCGCACAGCCTCGCACTGTGGTCCGGCGCCGCGACAGCGCTCGGCCGCGCGCCGTTGCACGCGCTGTCGCTGGGCTTCGTGACCGCGATGGTGATCGCGATGGTTTCGCGCGTGACCCTCGGCCATTCGGGGCAGGCCTTGAGCGCCGACACGCTGACCTGGTGGGTGTTCCTCGGGATTTACGCCGCGACCGTCCTGCGCATCGCCGCCGAGCTCCTGCCCGGTGTCGCGGCGACGCTGCAACTGGCGTCGGCGCTCGCCTGGCTCGCCGCCTTCCTGCCCTGGGCGCTGCGCTACGCGCCACTGTACCTGCGGCCGCGCCGCGACGGCCAGCCCGGCTGAGCGCACGCCCCATGTCGACGCTCACGCTCATCCACGTCGGCGCGGCATTGGCGTCGATCCTGGGATTCTTCGGTCGCGGCCTGTGGATGATCCAGGACTCGCCGCGCCGCCGGGAGCGCTGGGTGCGGATCCTGCCGCACGTCGTCGATACCGTATTGCTGGGTTCCGCCATCGCGCTCGCCGTGCGCATCCACCAGTACCCCGGCGTGCACGCCTGGCTGACCGCCAAGGTCGCGGCGCTGCTGATCTATATCGTCCTCGGCAGCATCGCCCTCAAGCGCGGGCGCACGAAGTCGCAGCGCGTCATCGCGTGGGTCGGCGCGATGTTGGTGTTCGCGTACATCGTCGGGGTGGCACGGACCCGTAGCGCCGGACTGGGTCTCATCGCGTTGTGACCATGACGCCATGAGCAATCCTTTTTGTAGGCGGGGCTTCCAGCCCCGCCCGGCACGGCCGATCACAGGTCCGGCGGGGCAGGATGCCCCGCCTACAATTTTTCAGGATTAGAAATCGCCCCACAAGGCCTGCGCCGCCGCCAGCAGCGCCGGGGCCGCGGTCTCGGTGCGCAGGATGCGCGGCCCCAGGCGGACCGGGGTGAAGCCCGCGTCGATCGCCGCCGCGATCTCGGCCGCGGTGAGCCCGCCCTCCGGACCCACCAGCAACTCGATCGGCCCGACCGGCTCGCGCAGTTCGCGCAGCGGATGCTCGGCATCCGGGTGGAGCATCCAACGCGCGCCCGCGGCGGCGGTCTTGTCCAGCCAGGTCACGAACGGCAGCAGCGCGTCCACCGCCGGCACGCGGTTGCGCCCGCATTGCTCGCAGGCCGCGATCACGACCTGCTGCCAGTGGCGCACGCGGTTGTCGGCGCGCTCGCCGGACAGGCGCACGATGCTGCGCTCGGTCATCACCGGCGCGATGCGCTCGACGCCCAGCTCCACGGCCTTCTGGATCGCGATGTCCATGCGCTCGCGCGCCGACACGCCCTGGATGAGCGTGACCTTGAGCGGCGACTCGCGTTCCAGGGGCATGTGGCGCTCGACGGTCACGCGCACGCGCTCGCGATCGATGGCGTCGATGACCGCCGCGTACTCGCCGCCCGCGCCGTTGAACAGGGTCACGGTCTCGCCGACGCGCAGGCGCAGCACGCGCGCGGCGTGGTGCGCGGCGCCCGCCGGCAGGTCGAGGGCCTGGCCGGCGTGCAGCTTGTGCGGACAATGGAATCGCGGAGTCGCCATGTTCGCGCCGCGCGTCAGCCGTCCGGCTCGGGGCGGAAATAGACGGCCGGCGTCTTGCCCACCAAATGGCCGACGGCGGCATCGACCATCTCGCTGATCGCCTTCTCGACCGGCGTGTTGCTGAAGCCGCTGAGCAGCACCGGCAGCCGGATCGAACCGCCGCCGCTGCTGCGCACGTAGCCGCTCACCGCCGCGCCGAACTTGGTGGCGTCGCCCTCCACCGCCAGGGTCGCGACGATGCGCGAGGTCGCGACGTCGATGACGCGCAGGTCCATGGCGATGTAGCTGCGGTTGAAGGCCAGGTTGAGGATCGCCAGGTCGCCGCGCCGGTTGAGCGGGATCGGGATCGGCAGGCCGCCGCCCGAGGCGCCGGCGTCGAACGCCGTCAGCGCGCCGATCACCAGCAGCTCGGCGCCCTCGAGCTCACCCATCGGGATGCGGCTGGCATCGCCGACCCGGCCTTCGGAGGAGAACTCCTGCTCGACCAGCGCGTCGCCGATCGCCTCGCGCTCCAGCACGATGAAACGGTTGGAATTGAACAGCGCGGTGGTGAGCATGTCGCGGATGCCGCCGGTCACGTTGGCAACGCTCACCGACTCGAAGCTGCGGTCGCGGCGGCGCAGGAAGTCGATCTGGGCGCGCAGCGACTTGGCGCCGGTCTCGCCGGACCGGTTGACGATGCGCCCGACGGTGATGCGCGCCTTCGGCCCGAACGCGGATTCGGCCTGGGCCGCGGCGATCGTCGCGCCCTGTTCGCCCTGCGTCACCCGCGCGGTCGGCGCACAGGCGCCGAGCAGGAAAAGCGCCGCCAGCACGGCGGGCAGGGCGATGGCCTGGCGCGGGATCGCAGTCATGGGAGGCGCCGTTCGCCGTCGTGCCGTCGCGCGCGGTCCGGCGGCGTCAGATCTTGGTCTTGGCGATGAACTGCACCGCGGTCTCGATGGCGTTGCGGATCGCCGCCTCCATGGGTGTCTTCGACCAGGCGCCGAGGCCGATGGGCAGCGGGCTGGTGGCGAACACCAGGCCGACGCCGCCGCTGCCGGAAGTGCCCTCGACCGTGGTCGCGTTCACCACGCGGCCGGTGCGGGCGTCGACGATGCGCAGATTGATCGCCACGCAGGCCTCCTTGGCGCCGGCGATCAGGATCGACCCGCCGCGGCAGTTCGGCTCGAACTGGGTGATCGAGCCGCGCACCAGGAGTTGCGCGCCCTCGATCCGGCCGATCGGCGCGGCGGTGTCGCGCCGCACCCGGCCGGAGGCGCCGAAGTCCTGCTCCTCGATGACCTCCTTGATGTTCTCGCGTTCCAGGACGATGAAGCGGTTGGAGTTGAACAGCGCGTCGGCCAGCATGTCGGACATGCCGCGGCCGACCTCGCCGCTGCCGCGCGCCGCCTTGTACTCGAAGGCCGTGACCGCGATGCGCTGCTTGGGACCGTCGTAGGGCTCGGCCTGGGCCTGGGAAATCGTCGGCCCGCCGGTGCTGCCGACGACACGCGCGCCGGTGCAGCCGGCCAGCACCAGGCCGGCGGCCGCCAGCCAGAGCAACTTGTGTGACCTGAGGGATTTCATGTTCGCTCCTGATTGCTTCGCTACGCCGTCATCCGGCTGGGAACAACATACCACGCCGGTTTGGCCGCGCAAAACCCGCTGCACCCCGATGGCGGCCATCAGAAACCTCTGAACAAGTAACAGAAACCATCACGAAGGGTCCCCTCTCCCCCTGGGAGAGGGGCAGGGTGAGGGCGAAACATGGCACACCACCCCCTCACCCTAACCCTCTCCCCCGCTCGCCGCGGGGGAGAGGGAACGCACCGATGATTTCAGGCGACATAATAAAGGATCGTGAAGAAATGGCTGGCCGAGCCGGCCAGCACGAACAGATGCCAGATGCCGTGCGCGTGCCGCCATTTATGATCGAAGGCGTAGAACAGGATGCCGACGGTGTAGAACGCCCCGCCGCTCAGCAGCCCGACCAGTCCGCCGACGGGCAGTGCGGCGATCAGCGGCTTGAGCGCGACCAGCGCCAGCCAGCCCATCAGCAGGTAGATCACCACCGGCAGGATCCGCAGGCCGCGGCGCGGCAGCACGTCGATCACCATGCCCAGCGCTGCCAGGCCCCAGATGGCGCCGAACAGCGACCAGCGCCAGACGCCGTTCAGCGTCACCAGCGTGAACGGCGTGTAGGTGCCGGCGATCAACAGATAAATGGCGAGGTGATCGAGCTTGCGGAACACCGCCTTGGCGCGGCCGCGCAGGCTGTGGTAGAGCGTCGACATCAGATACAGCAGGAACAGCGTCGCCCCGTAGACGCTGAAGCTGACGATCCGCCAGGCATCGCCGCGCTGCGCGGCCAGCACGATCAGCACCACCGCGCCGGCCAGGGCCAGTGCCGTGCCCACCAAGTGGGAGATGCCGTTCAGGCGTTCGCCGCGGTACACGGTGGCGGTCGCGGTGGCGGGCCGGTCAGGTCACAGGCTCGGCGACCGGTCGCGCGCCTGGTTCTCGTGGCGCGCCTGGCAGTCGCGGCAGCGCCTGGCGGTCGGATAGACCTCGAGGCGCTGGGTCACGATCTCGTCGCCGCAGTCGATGCACACGCCGTAGCTGCCGTCGCGGATGCGGCCCAATGCCGCAGTCACGTCGGCGAGCTCGGCGACCTCGTTCTCGAGCGTGATGATGTTGGCATCGGCCAGCAGGTCGACCATCGACTGATCGCCGATGTCGAGGACACGGCCGGCCATCTCCGCATAGTCCTTGTTGTCTGAATTGACGAGGGAATGGTGAATCCGGCGGCGCAACTCCCGCTCGCGCTCGTGCAGCGTGTCGCGGAAGCGCTCGCGTTGGTCGGTGTTCAGGGGGGTCATGGTCGGGTCCTCGACTCGGTGGTGTTCATTATATGGTGTCGGACCATGATAAATCCAAGCGGTTACTAAGAGCACCTGACAAAATGAGAAACGGGTGTAGGTGTAGGGTGCGTCCCACGCACCGCTTAATATTTCGGTGCGCAGGGCGCACCCTACGGTTCGGCGTTGAATGCGAGGTCATTTTGTCAGGCACTTTAAGGGAAAGGGCGCCATAGAAGAAGAATTGTCATTGCGAGGGCGCGCAGCGCCCGCGGCAACCTCCGTGAGCACTCCTGAGCCGCTAAACGGAGGTTGCCTCGCCATGACACTTTGGGTCACTTCGTCGCGGTCACTCCTCGCAATTCGAACACGCGCCGGGTATGGAACACGTCCGGCGCGAAGCGTGTGGCGCGCGCGGTCAGCAGCCGTTTCAGGGCGAAATCGAACAGCAGCGGGTTCTCGCGGCGCACGGCCAGCAGGAATTCGCGCTCGTCGGCGGTGAGATAGCCCCGGTTGCGCAGGTCGCGGGTCGAGAACAGTACCGTGATCGCCGGCAGCGGATAGTCCGAGCCGTACAGCAGGCGCTCCTGCCAGTCGCGGCGCGCGATCATCGCGTCGAGCTCGGGTCCGGAGCGCAGCAGTTGGCCGGTCGCCGAGATTTCGCCGTACAGCCGGCCGCGGTGGCGCGTCTCGTCCATGAGGCGCGTGAACAGCGCGAAGTTGCCCGTCACCGGCCCGTTCGGCCCGGCGTCCAGATCGACATTCTCGCCGAGCGAGGCGCAGTGCGCGAGGATCACGGTGACGCCGTGCTCCAGGGCGCGGCGCAGGCGCAGCGGGTTGCCGAGCGCCTGGTGGGCGTCGGCCTGCACCGCCAGCTCGTGGCCGGCATGGCTGAGCAGCGGCAGTCCGAGGCGCGCGAGCGCTTCGAAGAAGCGGTCGCAACGCGGCGAACCCGGGTCCATGCCCATCGCCGGCGGCAGCCATTTGACGGCGCGCGCGCCCTCGGCCGCGGCCTGCTCGAGCGCGTCGAGCGCGTCCGCGCGGTAGGGGTGGACGGAGGCGATCCACTCGAAGCGCTCCGGGTGGGCGCGCGCCACGTCGCGCGCGTAGCCGTTCGGCGTGTGGAAGGGTGTCAATGCCTCGACCGGCCGGCCGTGCTCGTCGTGGTGCCGATCGAAGGCGAGCAGCATGAAGCGCGCGCCGCGCGGAAACTGATCGGCCAGGTGCGTAAGGCGCGCGACGAAGGCCGGATCGGCCGGCCGGTGATCGCCGAGGCAGGCGGCGTTCCAGTAGAAACGTTTCTGGACGTACTGCATCGGATGCAGCCAGCTGTCCATCTTCGGGTTGATCCAGGTGCCGGAGCCGCCGTCGCCGACACCGATGAGATGAACGTGGCAGTCCCACAGCCGGGCCGGATCGATGCCCTGCCAGATCCCCGTCATCAGCGGATGCGCGGCCAGCGCCTCCGGCAGGGGGCCGGTGCGACAGCTGCTGCGCAGGCCGTCCTCGGGCAGGAAACGGCAGCCGCCGAGCGCCAGCGCGCCGCCGCCGAGGCAGGCCAGAAACCGTCGTCGATGCATGCGTTTTTCCGGGATCGCGGTACAGTGCCGCGGCTTATCTATTATAGTATCCGAATCGCCGCGACCGGCAGGAGCGTCCGTGACCCAGGCCGAGGGTGTCATACAATTCCGGCTCGACTACACGCCGTCGGCGCCGCACGCGGCGCCCGAGATCGGCGCGCTCGACGGCTGGCGTTCGGTGCTCCGGCGCCTCGGCCTGATCGGCCAGGACGCCGCGCGCTACGACGGCGCCGGCTTCGGCAATCTCAGCGCGCGCCGGCCGCCGCACGACGCGCCGCCCGGGAGCCGGCGCTTCGTCATCACCGGCAGCCAGACCGGCGGGCTCGCCGCGCTCGACGGCCGCCATTTCGCGCTGGTCACGGCCTACGATATCGCCGGCAACCGCGTCGCGGCCCAGGGTCCGATCGCCCCTTCCTCGGAGGCGCTGACTCACGGCATGCTCTACGACCTCGACGCCGGTATCCGCTGCGTCATGCACGTACATGCCCCCGAGATCTGGCGGCGCGCCGCGGCCTTGGGGCTACCGCGCACCGATCCGGCGGCCGGCTACGGCACGCCGGCCATGGCCGCCGAGGTCGCGCGCCTGCATCGCGAGTCCGATCTCGCGGCGCGGCGCCTGCTGGTCATGGGCGGGCACCTGGACGGCGTGGTGAGCTTCGGCCGCGACATCGACGCCGCCGCCACGGTGCTGCTGACCGGCCTGGCGCGGGCGCTGGCGCGCTGAGCGATGCGCGAGCGGTCAGCGCGGCGCGAGCAGCCGTTTCAGCGCCAAGGCATCGGCCACCGCGCCGGCGGCGGCGTCGTTGTCGAAGTAGACATAGGCGCGGCGCATGGCCGGCAGCGCCTTCAGTTGTTGCGCCCAGCGGCGCAGCCGTGCCGGCCCGTAGCGGTCGCGATAGGCGCGCGCCGGGCCGTGCAGACGGACATAGCCGAAGGGCGCCGTGGTCACGCGGGGCGCGGTGAATCCCGCGAGGTCGTAGATGCAAAAGGCCGCGCCGCGGTCGCGCAGCAGGCCATAGACTTCATCGTTGTGCCAGGACGGATCGCGGAACTCGAAGGCGCATTCGAGCCCGTCCGGCAGCGCCGCGAGGAAACGCTCGAGACGCCCGGGGTCGCAGCGCCAGCGCGGTGGCAGCTGGAACAGCGCCGGGCCGCGCTTGTCGCCGAGCGCATCGAGCGCCGCGAGAAAGCGGCGCAACGAGCCGCGCGGCGCGGTCAGCTTTTTCATATGGGTGATGTAGCGGCTGGCCTTGATGGCGAAACGGAAACCGGCCGGCACCGCCGCGCACCAGGCACGCAGCGTGCGACGGCTCGGCAGCTGGTAGAAGCTGTTGTTGATCTCGACGCTGTCGAAACGGCGCGCGTAGTACTCCAGCCAGGCATCGGCCGCGAGGTCGCGCGGATAGAACGGCCCGCGCCAATGCGGGTAATGCCAGCCCGAGGTACCGATGCGGAAACGCCTGCCCATGCTGGCCCCATTCGCCGTTGTGCCCCATCCGGAGGATCCCACGCGTGAAGCTGCACCTCAAGGTCGTGCCGAAGTCGTCGGCGGACCGCATCGCCGGGTGGATGGGCGACGCCCTGAAGGTCTGCGTGACCGCGGCGCCGGAGCGCGGCAAGGCCAACGAGGCGGTGCAGGCACTGCTGGCGCGCAACCTCGGCCTCAAGCGTGGCCAGGTCCGCGTCGTCGCCGGCCACGGCGCGGCGCGCAAGGTCGTGGAGATCGACGGGCTGACCGAGGCCGAGGTGCGGCGGCGGTTGACGCTGCCGGGCTAAAGTCAGGCCCCAAAACTCAACGCTCAAGGCACACCGACGCAGAGCGATGACAGAATGTAGGGTGGGGCCCTGCCCCACCGCACCGGCTTGCAGATCCGGTCAGCAGAATGGTGGGGCAGGGCCCCACCCTACGTGTTGGGTTTTCTCGGCACCTTTGTATCCGGGTCAATCCCACCCCTCGCCGCCCAGGCCCAGCGGAATGGCGGCCACGGTGTCGCCGGCGGTGAAGCCGGTGCTGTCCTCGGCGAGCCGGATGAAGCCGTTGGTCTGGCGCAACGGGCCGAGCATGTGCGAGCCCTGGCCGTGCAGCGCGGTGGCGTGGAGGCGGCCGTCGCGCAGGCCGAGGCGGGCGCGCAGGAATTCCATGCGGCCGGCGTGGCGGCGGAAGTCGTTGTCCGCCAGCGCCGGCAGCTCGACCAGACGATAGCGCGCATGGTGCCAGGCGGCCAACGCCGGCTCGACGAACAGCTTGAAGGTCACCAGGCTCGACACCGGGTTGCCCGGCAACGCGAAAAAATGCCCGCGCTCGCCGACCCGGCCGAAGGCGACCGGCTTGCCCGGCTTGATTTTGACCTTCCAGAAATTGATCTCGCCGATCCTGGCAAACACCTGCTTGACCAGGTCGTGGTCGCCGACCGAGGCGCCGCCGCTGGTGATGACGAAGTCGTAGTCGGCCGCCGACTTCAGCATGTCACGCAGCGCCCCGGCGTCGTCGCGCACCACCCCGCCGTCGACCGTCTCGACGCCGAGCGCCTCCAGTTGCAAGAGCGTCACCAGCCGGTTGGACTCGTAGATCTGGCCGGGCTGTAGCGGCGTGCCGGGTGCGACCAGCTCGTCGCCGGTCGCCACCACCAGGGCGCGCGGCCGCGCGTACACCGGGATCGCGGCGACACCGGCCGCCGACAGCAATGCCAGGTCATAGACCGTCAGCCGCCGTCCCGGGCCGTATAGCGCGTCGTCGCGCTTGAAGTCCTCGCCCTGGCGACGGATGTTCTGACCGGGTTGGACGGTCCGGGGGAACACCACGCAGCCCGGCTCGAGACGCACGTTCTCCTGGATCTCGACGGTGTCGGCGCCGGCCGGCAGCGGCGCGCCGGTGAAGATGCGCTGGCAGGTATTGGACGCGAGCCGGCCGGGCGCGTCGCCGCAGCGCGCCTCGCCGGCTTGCGGCAGCACGAAACTGTTGGTGACGAGATCGGGCGTGCACAGCGCGTAACCGTCCATGGCCGAATTGTCGAAGGCCGGGTTGTCGACCGCGGCGCGCAGCTCGGCGGCGGTGTAGCGCCCGGCGGCGGCGCGCAACGGCACGGTCTCGGTCTTGCCGGCCGCGACGATGCGCTCGGCAATCGCCGCCTGGGCCTCGGCGAGGGTCAGCATGGTCTCGTCTCCTCGGGCGCGGACGGCGCGCCTCGTGTCGGAGTGCCATTGTCCAACAGCGGGCGATCTCACGCAAAACCCGGCGGGGCAGGATGCCCCGCCTACAACAAACTATTTGTAGGCGG
>DASWHF010000079.1:0-5834 GCA_036393295.1 Acidiferrobacterales bacterium | reverse complement strand
TGGGCCGCGTAGCGCCCATCAAATAGCGCCAAACGCGCTACTTGATGACCTGCTTGGAAACGTTCGACGGGGCGAAGTACTCGGTGCTGAACTCCTTTTCGACGTTCTCCGGGTCCTCGTTGTTGAGGGCCTGGGCCAGGTAGCGGTTCGACTGCAGGTCGTAGATCGTCTCGAGGACCGGCGCCGGGAACGGCTTGTCGTAGGCCTGCGCGGAATGGGCTTCCTGCCAGCGCCACAGCTGGTTGCGGCGGTCGTAGATGTCGACCAGCATGATCGCCCAGGAATCCTCGTCGATATAGAACGTGCGGCGCTTGTAGATGTGCGTCGTGCCCGGCTTGGTCACCGAGTCCACCACCCAGACGCGGTGCAGTTCGTAGCGCGCAAGGTCCTGGTTGACGTGGCCCTTCTTGACGATGTCCCTGTACTTGTACTTGGCGTCGTGGATCACGTAGGAGTTGTACGGGACATACATCTCGCGCTTGCCCACGATCTTCCAGGTGTAGCGGTCCATCGCGCCGTTGTAGCTGTCGGTCTGGTCGTTGGTGCGCAGGCCGTCGGCGGCGGTGCCGGGGTTGTCGTAGCCGACGTTCGGCGCGCGGCGCAGGCGGCGCTGGCCGGGGTTGTACTGCCAGGCGCGGCGCGGCTCCTTGACCTGGTCCATGGTCTCGTGGACCAGCGTGATGGTGCCGGCCAGGCGCGCCGGCGCGGTCACGATCTGCAGGAAGTAGATGATGACGTTGTTGAGGCTTTCCGGTGTGGCGCCCTTGCGGTTGTACGGGAAGGTCACGTCCTCGCGGATCTTGACCTGGTTGTAGCCGCCGGACGTGGTGACGGCGAACTGGTTGTTCCAGCGCTGCACGCTGGCGCCGCGATAGCGCGTCTTGTGGTTCCAGAGCGGCTCGTGGCCGGTCTTCGGGATCGGGAATGGAATGCCGACCACGGCGCCGTTGAGCGCTTCGCCGTTGCCGCCGAGCGAGGCGTTCAGCGCGTTCTTGTAGGTGGCTTCGTTGACGAAGTCCGGGAACGCCGCGGTGCGCCGCGTCTCGAACACGTTCATCTTGTAGGTCTGCGGGTATTTCTGGAACATCGCCAGCTGGCCGACCGACAGGTGGGCCTTGTGCTGCGCCGCGTTCTGCGCCGTGATCGTGAACTTCGGCTTGTCCTCCGGGAACGGATCGCAGTAGCGGCTGCCCTCGCCCTTGTAGCAGGGCGGGGAGGTCGCCAGCCCGCCCTCGTAGGCCGGGATGGTGCCGTCCTTGTTGGCCGCCTTTTCGGCGCCGACGGCCGTCAGGTCGCCCTTGAGGCGGTCGGCTTCCTGCTGCGTGACTTTGGCGTGTGCGGTTGCGGCGGAAAAGCAGGCGGCGACGAGCACGGCTCGCGCAATGAAGCGTTTCATTGGTATCCCTCCAGAAGGCACCGTAAACATAGAGCAGTTTGCGCGGCGCTGCCAGTACGGAACCTGAACGGCGTCCGGTCGGGGCCGGCGGCGCCGCGCCACGCCTCGGCATTCTGTTGTCCATACGCAGGCGTATTGCTAAAGTCTTCGCTGCATACGCTCCCGTATGGAGCCTTCCCGTGGCGCCCAACGACCTCTCCAGCAGCCCTGTGCGGCAGAACCTCACGGCCGAAGCCTGGGCCGAGGCGGCGCTCGAGGTCATGGCGGGGGGCGGCGTCGACGCCGTCGCCGTGGAGCCGCTGGCGCGGCGCCTCAGCGTCACCAAGGGCAGCTTCTACTGGCATTTCCCGAACCGCGAGGCCCTGATCAAGGCCGCGCTGGAGCTGTGGGAGCAGCACGAGACCGTCGATGTCATCGAAGGCCTCGAGGACGAGCCCGACCCCTACCAGCGCATCGTCAACCTGTTCAAGCGCGCCAACTCGAGCTACCGCGCCGGCCGGTTGTACCTGGCCCTGGCGGCGGCGACCGACGACGTGCGGGTCAACGAGGTCGTGCAGCGCGTGTCGGCGCGCCGGCTCGCCTATCTCGAGAAGTGCTATCGCGCGCTGGGCATGGATGCCAGCGAGGCGCCGCTGTGGGCCACGTTCGCCTACGCGACCTTCATCGGCAACCAGCAGGTCCATCGCGATACGCCGCATAAATTTCCCGCGGGCCCGAAATTCCGCGAGTACTTCAAGCTGATGCTGAGGACGCTGATCCCGCGCGCGTCAGTGCCGCTGCGCCCAATGGGGTCAGACCCCATTGGCCCATTGGCCGGGGCAAAAGGGTCTGACCCCAGTGCGTCGCGCAAGACCGGTTCCGGATAAAGCGCTGTCGGGAGTTTCGCCATGCTGCTGACTGTGATCCTTGTCGCCGCCCTCTGGGTCCTGGCCTACGTCGGCGCGCCGCTGTTCGCCTGGACGCTCGCCGCCGGCGCGGCACTGTTCACGCTGTACGGGGTCGGCGCGCTCGGCTCGGTCGGGCTCGCGGTGGCGCTCGGCATTATTGGCCCGCTCGCGCTGATCCTGAACCTGCCGGCGGCGCGGCAGAAGCTCATCACCGGTCCGTGGGTGTTCGGCCCGTTCAAGGCGGTGCTGCCCGAAATGTCCTCGACCGAGCGCGAGGCGCTCGAAGCCGGCGACGTCTGGTGGGAGGCGGAGATGTTCCGCGGCCGGCCCGAATGGGACAAGTTGCTGGACTTTCCGTACACCGAACTGACCCCCCGGGAGCAGGGCTTCCTTGCCGGCGAATGCGAGGAAGCCTGCCGGATGGTGGACGACTGGAAGTGCGAGTTCGAGGACAAGGACCTGCCGCCCGCGGTCTGGCAGTACCTCAAGGACAAGGGCTTCTTCGCGATGCTGATCAAGAAGGAGTTCGGCGGGCTCGGCTTCTCGAGCGCGGCGCAGTCCGCGGTGGTCACCAAGCTCGCCACCAAGTCGATCACCCTCGCGGTCACCGTGATGGTGCCCAACTCGCTCGGCCCCGGCGAGCTGCTGATGTACTACGGCACCAAGGCACAGCAGCAGCAATGGTTGCCCGGGCTGGTCAAGGGCACCGAGCTGCCGTGCTTCGGCCTGACCGGACCCGAGGCCGGCTCCGACGCCACCGCGATGCCCGACCTCGGCGTGGTGGGCTACGGCGAGCACGAGGGCAAGCGCACGCTCGGCATCCGGCTCAATTTCGAGAAGCGCTACATCACGCTGGCGCCCGTGGCCACCGTCGTCGGCCTGGCCTTCAAGCTGCGCGATCCCGAAGGCCTGCTCGGTGACAAGACCAGGGTCGATTACGGCATCACCTGCGCGCTGATTCCCGCGAAGCATCCGGGCGTGATCATCGGCCGCCGCCACTATCCCGGCGCCGCCTTCCACAACGGCCCGATCTTCGGCCGCGACGTGTTCATCCCGCTGGACTGGATCATCGGCGGACCGTCGATGGCGGGGAAGGGCTGGCGCATGCTGGTCGAGTGCCTGTCGGCCGGCCGCGGCATCTCGCTGCCGGCGCTGGCCACCGCTGCGGGCCAGGGCAGCTACCGCATGGTCGGCGCGTATGCGCGGATCCGCCGCCAGTTCAAGGTTGCCATCGGCAAGTTCGAAGGCGTGCAGGAAGCCACCGGCCGCATCGCGGCGCACACCTATACGCTCGAGGCCATGCGGGTGCTGACCGCCTCGGCCGTCGACCACTGCGCGCCGAGCGTGGTCACGGCGATCGCCAAGTACCACATGACCGAGCTGATGCGGCGCGTGGTCATCGATTCGATGGACGTGCTGTCCGGCCGCGGCATCCAGCAGGGGCCGCGCAACTCGCTCGCCACCGCGTACCGCGCGACGCCGGTTGCGATCACGGTCGAGGGCGCCAACATCCTCACGCGCAACCTGATGATCTTCGGCCAGGGCGCCATCCGCTGCCATCCTTACGTGTTCCCGGAAATGGAGGCGGCGCGCACCGACGACCTGCCGGCGTTCGACCAGGCGTTTTTCAGCCACCTCGGTTTTTCGGTCAACCGCGCGGTGCGCGGGCTGACGCTCGGCCTGACCGGCTCGCGGCTGGCCCGCGCGCCCGTCGAGGGCATCACCGCGCCGTACTTCCGGCAGCTCGAGCGCTTCTCGAGCGCGCTGGCTTTCGCCTCGGACCTGACCATGGGCGTGCTCGGCGGCAAGCTCAAGTTCAAGGAGCGGCTGTCGGCGCGCCTCGGCGACGTGCTGTCGCAGCTCTACATCGCGTCCTGCGTGCTGAAGTATTTCCTGCACCATGGCCAGAAGGAAGGGGACGAAGCGCACATGCGCTGGGCGCTCGACCATTGCCTGTACGAGATCGCCCGCGCTTTCGACGAGTTCCTGCGCAACTTCCCGGTGGCCTGGGCGCGCGTGGTGATGCGGGCGGTGGTGTTCCCGCTGGGCAACCGCTACGCGCCGGTGTCCGACGCGCTGAACGCGCAGGTCGCGGACCAGTTGCTGGAGCAGACCGAGCTGCGCGACCGCGTGTCCTGGCTGGTGTTCCGCAGCGGCGGGCCGCACGACGCGGTGGGCCGCATCGAGCACGCCTGGACGCTGCTGCAGAGGGCCGAGCCGGCGTACCTGAAGTACTTCCGCATGGTCGCCAGTGAGGAGCTCGCGGGCGACGACCCGGCCGGGCACCTGGCCGACGCCGTCAACCGCAAGCTGCTGACGCGCGAGGAGGCCGAGCTGGTGGCGGAGTACGACAAGGCCCGTCTCGACGTGATCCAGACCGATCATTTCACCGCCGGCTACATCCTCGGCAATTACGCCGAGAAGGCCGATGTGGTCGACCTGTCCTCCCGGCGGGCCCACCTGGCTTAGGGGGCCTACGCCGCCGCTCCAACGGGGCACTGCGCCCTATCGAAAGTCGTGCTACGACCTAGGTCTACTTCGCACCGCAGCAAGTAAAAACGATCATCCCCCTAGGGAAATACCCGGGGAGATGTGCGTGGTTTCTGAGAATTCAGGTGCGGACGGCCGACGAAGCGGCGGTATGCGCGGGCTGCTCGTCGGCGGCGCGCTGGCGCTTGGCCTGCCGCTCATGACGCCGGCCCTGGCCGCGCCGAAAGCCGCGCCGAAAACGGCGCCGCCGGCCGCGTCGAAGTACATCGCCGCGGGGCTGTTCTACCTGTCGCCCGACAGCACGCGCGGCGTCGACAGCGGCGCCGGCGTCAATTATGGCTATGCCGGTCCGCTGGGGACCCGCACGGTGTGGGAATTCCGCCTGTTCTCCGACACGCTCGAAACCGATCTCCAGGGCCGGACCGATTACTACCAGTACGGCGGCGGCTTCGACCTGATCCGCTACTTCGGCACGACGACGGGGGGGCATCCGTTCGCGCTGCTCGGCGCCGGCGCCGTCAACAACGACGTCGATCCGGACGAGCGGGATGAGCTGTCCGGCTACGCCAACGCCGGCCTGGGCTGGCGCAGCGCGCCCTGGCGGGGCTGGGGCCTGCGCCATCGCTTCGAGCTGCGCGGGATCTACGACAGCTTCGACTCCGGCCAGATCGACATCCTCGCCGGTCTCGTGCTCGAAATCGGCGCGGAGCGCGCGAAGGTCGTCGAGCGGATCGTCGAGGTCGAGAAGATCGTGGAGAAGGAAGTCATCCGCGAAGTGCCGTCCGTGGCCGTGGACACCGATCGGGACGACGACGGCATCGACGATGAGCGGGACCGCTGCCCCGACACCGTGGCCGGCGCGAAGGTCGACGCCAGCGGCTGCGTCACCGAGGAGCAGGTGGTTGTGCTGCCGAACATCGAGTTCGAGTTCGCCCGCGCCGAGCTGACCTCGAGCGGCCGCGCCGAGCTGCAGAAGGTCCTGCGCTTCATGAACGATCAGCCGGAGATCCGGCTCGAGGTCTGGGGCCATACCGACTTCAAGGGTACGGACGCGTACAACC
>DASWHF010000078.1:0-4184 GCA_036393295.1 Acidiferrobacterales bacterium | reverse complement strand
CGCACATAAGGCATGTGCAGAAAAAACAGCCCGCCGCCGATGCCGAACACCATCGGCTCGCTCAAGTCGAGGCCGTGGTGCCGCAACAGGCTCGCCAGCGTGCCGCTCTCGCAGTGGCCGGAGTGACGGTGCTCGAAACTTTCGATGATCATGGAAAGGCCTTTATTCATTTAGCCACGGGGGTCACGGGGGACACGGGGACAAGAAACGTGAAGACCTTTCGCCTTTCGACCAGCATTTCCCCGTGTCCCCCGTGACCCCGTGGCAAAAAATATTACCGTCCGGGAACCGGCGGCAGGTGCTTGAGGGTGGCGACATCGGTGCCGAGCGCCTCGGCGTAGCGGTTGAGCACCTCGTCCGGCAGTCGCGCGAAGGCCTTGGGACGCAGGTGCCAGCGCACGCGCAGCACCCAGATGCCGGCATTGGCGGCGAGCAGCGCCGGCGTCATCTGGCGGCGCGCCATGTGGTAGGCGAGCGGGCTGGCGGCACCGGCGGCGACGCGCGCATGGGCCGCCATGATCGCGCGGTCCACTTCCGCGTTCGCCTGGGCGTTGACGATGCTCTCGACGCTCCAGCCCTTGCTCGGCACCACGACATAGCGCCCCTGCTCATCGAGCGCGTAGCAGGCGCGGCGGTGCTCGCCGAGCATGGAATCTTCCTGGGGGACCTCGTCGGTCTTCATCGCGCGGCCCTAGACCACGGTCAGGTGCATATAGCTCACCGCGAAGCGCGCGCTCTCCGGCACGTAGCACAGCAGCGTATCGCCCTTGCGCAGCCGGCCGGAGTGGTACAGATCCTCCAGAATCAGGTAGATGGCCGCCGAGCCGATGTTGCCCTTGGTGGTCAGATTGCTGAACCAGCGCTCCAGCGGGATCGGATAGCCGCAGCGCGCCAGCGCGTCGTGCAGGCGCTGGCGGAAGTACTCCGAGGAGTAATGCGGCAGGAACCAGGTGATGTCCGCGCTCTTCAGGCCGCGGCGCTCGCCGATCACCGGCAGCGCGCGCTCGACGGTCACCGGCAGCACATGCTCGTTGAGCAGGCGTGCGTCCTGCTTGACCGCGAAATAGCCCTGCTTGAGCACGTCCTGGGGATTCTCCGCCTCGCGCCAGCCGTGCAGGCGGCCGAAGCCGTCGCGCACCGCGCCGCTCCACATGCAGGCCGGCATGTCGCCGGCGAACGACAGGGAGTCGATCCAGTCGATGCGCAGCGACAGGCCCTCGGCGCGCGGCGCCGGCTGCAGCAGCGCCGCACCGGCGCCGTCCGACAGCATCCAGCGCAGGAAGTCCTTCTCGAAGGCCAGCTCCGGCCGGCTCTCGATCTCGGCGAGCTGCGCCTCGACCTCCGGTTCGAAGTTGCTGGCGCGCATGAAGCTCGAGGCATGCTCGGAGCCGGTGCTGACCGCGGTACGCACCTGGCCGGTGAGCACGTTCAGGTAGGCGAATTTCATCGACGCCATGCCCGAGGTGCAGACACCGGCGGTCGACACCACCTCCAGCGGCGGCGCGCCGAGCTCGCCGTGCACCATGTGCGCATGGGCCGGCTTGATCTGGTCGGGGCCGGAGGTGCCGCAGCACAGGCAGTCGAAATCGCGCAGGGTCAGGCCGCGGCGCGCGAGCACGGCGCGCACCGCCTCGGCGGCGAGCTGGGCGTTGTTGTGGGTGTACTGGCCGGTCTTGGGGTCAATGGCGTAATGGCGCGTGGTGATGCCGTTGTTGCGCAGCATCATGCGCCGGGCGCGCGACGGCTTGCCGCCGACCATGCCCAGCACCTGCTCCATCTCTTCGTTGCCGACGGGGGCGTTGGGGAGAAACCCGGCCAGCTCGGTAATAAACACATCCGCGGTCATAGTAGTAATAATAGTAGCGTGTTGCCTGCGTTGCGATTCGACTCAAGCCCGTCGCGCTGCCGGCCGGCAGCCGGCTGTGTCCCGCGGTTCCCTGTTCACTCCGACCGACGCCGTACCCGGTCAACGGTCGCCGTATTCGGCGATACGCGCCGTTGACGACCCCGAGGGCGCCTCGAGGCGCGCCACCTCCGCATCCAGCTTCCTGCGCATCACCGGTCGCAGCAGCGCCCGCACCAGCATGCCGAGCGGCACCACCGTCAGGATCATGCTCACCAGGAACACCAGATACACCAGCAGCACGGTGCGCCGCCCGCGGTGACCCGGGGGGCCAATCTTACGCAACAACCGGCCCCAGATCACGAAACTGCGGTGGGCGATGCGCTCGCCGGTAATGTAGCCGGGGTTGACCTTCACGGCCGCGAGGCCGCCCAGGAGCGGGCTGCCCGGCCTGGATTTTAACAGATGTAGCGAATCGGCGAGCGCCCGCCCGAAACGCGCCGTCCCGCGGATATCCGCGTCGCTGACACCGGCCGGCGGGAAGATTCCCCAAAAACCCCCCTTCCTGCCGGTCAACAGCCAGCGCGGGGTGGTCACGAAGGTGGCCCAAGGCGGTCCCTGGTCGACCAGAACGATATTGTCGATGAGCCGGGCGCCGAGCGCGGCCAGCAGGGTCTTCACCTTTTCCTGGGCGCTGAGCCACATGTTGCGGCAGGCGATGAAGGTGATGACCGGGGCCCCGTGCAGGGCGCGCGCCGCCTGCGACTTGAGGAAGCCGGTGATCGGCAGCGACGGCGACAGGAACCAGACCTGGTAGGCCAGCACCACCAGGTCGAAATGGCTGTCGGGATCGAAGTCGACCGGCTTGATCGGCGGCGGATCCAGGTACACCGATTCGGGAAAGGCATCGAGAAAGCTGAAAAATCCCCAGGGAAAGGGATACGGTTGCCGGGGCTCGATCGCGGCCCACACGACCTCGACGTCGCCGCGTCCCTCGAGCGGCGCCATCATGGACCGCACCGCGCGCGTCAGCTGGCCGGTCTGGGAATAGTGAACGACGAGTATCCGGGTCTTGGACATTGTCAAAATCTAACAGACGTTTCGGAAATCGAGCCACGGGGCGCACGGGGAGACACGGGGATTCAAACCGTTTGCGGATCGGCGTGCGCGAACGCGCGCCGATCCGTCGCACGCCAAGCATTCCCCGCGTCCCCCGTGACCCCCGTGGCAAGCAGTTTGCGTGCTCATTGGAATGTATGCAGTCGGAAACCGCCGGCGACGTCAGCCGATCGCTTCCCGTGCCTCCTCTTGTTGAAGCAGTTTGAGCAGGTTGCCGCGCGGCAGCTTGCCCGTGTCGTTGCGCGGCAGGCACTCGACCAGGCGCAGCGGCCGCGGCAGGAACACCGGGTCGACACGCTCGCGCAAGGCGTCGAGCAGCCGCTCGCGACTCAACGACGGCGCCACGACGAAGGCCGTCAGCCGCGGCTCGCGCCCATCGACGGCATCCGGCAGAAAGAAGGCGCCGTCCTGCACGCCGTCGATCGCGAGCAGCTGGCGATTGAGCTCGGTCAGCGAATTGCGCTTGCCGCCGATCTTCACCAGGTCGGTGTTACGGCCGTGCAGCAGGAATTCGCGCGGGCCGCGCACCTCGACCTCGTCGCCCAGCACCTGCGGCTCCGGGAAGTAACGCGCCTCGACCCGAAAGCCTGCCTCGACCCGGCTCACCGTGACGTCCTCGAAGGTCCGCCATACCTGGGTCTCGGCCTGCCGGCGCGCGGCGATCGCGCCGGTCTCGGTGCTGCCGTAGAACTCCAGGACCCGGGCGCCAAACAGCGCCTCGGCCCGGGCCGCGATCTCGCCCGGCAGCGGCGCGGTCGACGACAAAATGAAATCGAGCGCCGGCAGGCGCGTCGCCTCGAGCACGCAGGCGCGCAACTGCACCGGGGTGGTGACCAGCAGCGCCGGCCCCGGCAGCGCCTCGAGGGCGCGGCGGATGTCCTCGGGGTAGAACGGGCGCTCGGCCGCCAGGCCGTAACCAAAGTTCAGCGGCAGCATGATCGAGGTGATGAAGCCGTACATGTGCTGCGGCGGGACGGTCGCCAGGATATAGCCGCCGCGCGCCCGATCGAGGCCGAGGCTCGCGCCCGCCTCCTCGGACTCGCGCACGAACGCGCCCCAGTACTTCGGATAGCGTTTCGGGCTGCCGGTGCTGCCCGAGGTAAAGGCGATCGCCGCCAGCCGGTCGGCGGGAAACGCCGGCACCGCGAGCCCGGCCTCGGCAGCGCCGGCGTCGGCCGCCGCGGGAAACGCCAGGACCGGCATGGGCGCGGCCTCGTCGGGC
>DASWHF010000077.1:0-73194 GCA_036393295.1 Acidiferrobacterales bacterium | reverse complement strand
GTCGGGTGGGGCCCTGCCCCACACCAGGCGCTGTGTCGGTGGGGCGCAGCCCCACCCTACAACTTCCGCTCTTGTACGCGCGCCTGACAGGCTTTGTTCAGGCTGTGCCGCGCCTTGCTTATTCCGTGGCGTCCTCGGGCGCGACGAGGCGCGGTTGCAGGGCCGGGGAGACCCAGGTGCTGCCGTCGCGCCCGAAAATGACGCCCTCGACCGCCGGGTCCGCCTCGATCAGCGCGCGCCCGCGCTCCGCGCCCAGCACCATGATCGCCGCCGACAGCCCGTTGACCCGGTCGAGGCTTTCCGAGACCAGCGTCACGCCGCGCGGGCCCTCGGTCGGATAGCCGGTGCGCGGATCGAGGATATGGTGGTAGCGCCGGCCGTCTTTAATAAAGAAACGCTCGTAGTCGCCCGACGACACCACGTAGCCGCGTTCGATCTCCACCACCCCGAACAGGCGCTCCGGCTGCCGCGGGTCGCGGATGCCCACGCGCCACGGCCGCTTCGGCGCGCCGCCGGTCACGACCACGT
Source organism: Acidiferrobacterales bacterium (assembly GCA_036393295.1). Lineage (GTDB taxonomy): Bacteria > Pseudomonadota > Gammaproteobacteria > Acidiferrobacterales > UBA6901 > DASWHF01. The sequence goes on along the minus strand of DASWHF010000077.1, from coordinate 72,666 downwards.
CGCCGCCGCCGTTGATCATGGCGCGGTCGACGCCGTGCCGCTCGAGGACACCGATGCCGGCGTCGAGGATATAGAGCTTGGCGATGCCGCCGAGGTCGATGCGCATGCCGGCGCGGGCGAGGAACGCGGTACCGGCGGCCACATCCAGCTCGAGCCGGCGGTAATCGACGCGCTCGAGCATCCCGGCGATCGCCCGGCGGTCGGGCATCTCCGGTCGGTCCGGATCGAAGCGCCAGCCGCGCAGCGCGCCGACCGTGATGTCGAAGGCGCCGCCGCTGCGCTCTGATATTTCCGTCGCCCGTTGCAGCACCTGCATGAGCTCCGGCGGCACCGCCACCGGCCGCACGCCGGCCGCGCGATTGATGGCGCTGACGACGCTGCCGGGATCGTAGTGATTCATCATGTCCGACAACCGCCCCATCTCGCGGTAGGCGGCGTCGCCGGCGGCCGCCAGCATCACCGGATCCGCACCCTCGGCGGTGACCTCGACCAGCGTGCCCATGAGGGCGCGCGCCTCGCGGTGCCGGACCGGCTCGGGCGGCTGGCAGGCGGTCGCGACCGCGGCCAGCAACAGGATCAGGCAGCAACGCAAGCCACGACGCCGGCTAGGGAAACTCTGAACAAGTTCCCTCTCCCCCGCCCATGGCGGGGGAGAGGGCTAGGGTGAGGGGGTATTCGCAGTGCTTTTACCCTCACCCTGTCCCTCTCCCGGTGGGAGAGGGGACCCGTCGTGACAGTCTCTACCACTTGTTCAGAGCTTCCCTAGTGATGATGGTGATCGTCCGGCTGCTCGTCGCGCCGCACCACGGCCTCGGTGGCGAGGTTCGCGCCGCCGGCGAAGCGCAGCGTGAGGGTCACGCGGTCGCCGGCGCGCAGCGCGCGGCGCGGCTGCATGAGCATCAGGTGGGTGCCGCCGGGCGCGAGTGCTTCACGGCCGCGTGCCGCGATCTTCAGGTGCTTGAGCTGCTCCATCGAGGCCATGCCGTTCTTCATGCGCGTGGCGTGGATCTCGATGCGGCCGAAGTCCGGGCTGTCGGCGCCGACCAGGGCGCGCTCGGCGTCGCCGCGGTTCTCGAGCGTGAGATAGGCGGCCAGCACCGCGGCGCCGGGCGGCGCCTCGCGGATCCAGGCGTCCTCGACCTGGATCGTTTCGGCGGCCTGGGCGGTGACGGCGACCGGCGCGGCCGCCAGGCAGGGCATCAGCAGATACCGGGCGATCATGATTTTTTCTGCCCCATGATTTCACGCAAGGCGGCCGCCATGCGCCGCGCGTCGTGCGGCGCCGAGAACAGCGCCTGCATGCGCCCCTCGGGATTGATCAGGAACACCCCGGCGCTGTGATCGACCAGGTAACCGCCGCCCCCGGTCGGCTCGCCGTGCCTGTAATAGACGCCCAGCGAGCGGACCAGCTTGGTGAGCTCCGCGTGCGCGCCGCTCACGCCGAGAAATTCCGGATTGAAGTAGCTCGCGTATTTCCCGCGCTGCTCGGCCGTGTCGCGCTCGGGATCGACCGATACGAAGACGTACTGGGCGTCGCGGTTGAGCGGCCCCAGCAGCTCGTGGATCCGCCGGAAGGTCGAAAGCGTGGTCGGGCAGACGTCCGGGCAGTGGGTGTAGCCGAAGAACAGCAGGCTCCACTTGCCCTGCAGCCGGGCGCTGTCGAAGGCCGCGCCGCGCTGGTCCTCGAGCCGGAACGCGTCGATCGCCGCCGCCGGCCGGATGATCGTCACGCCCGGATCCTCGGCTGGCCCCGGGCGCGTGAGGAACAGCAGCGCGGCGGCGAGGCCGGCCGTGAGGCCGAGTCCCAGCGCGATGAACAGGGTCCGACGTTGATTCATTCCAAAACCTTCCCGCCAGTGTGGTTGAGGCCCGCCAGCCTGACATATCCGGCACGGCCGCAGCAAGCGCGTCGCGTACCCGGGCCGATCGCCCGGATCCGGCCTTTTTCGCATTCGGTTGATTTAAGTCAATCACAGGCGGGCGCGATTTCCACTAGTCTTGCACCTCGTTCATCGAAGGGGCGGCCGGGCCGGCGATTCCCTTCCCGGTTAGCGGAGGACAGCAGTGACCAAGAAAGCGCATCCCACCCCCATGCTCGACCAGCTGGAAAGCGGTCCCTGGCCGAGTTTCGTCACCGGCCTCAAGCGCCTGGCCGAAACCAAGGACATGATGGTCGACCTGCTCGGCCAGCTCGAGCATTCCTACACGACCCGCATGGGTTACTGGAAGGGCGGCACCGCCAGCGTCATCGGCTACGGCGGCGGCGTGATCCCGCGCTTTTCCGAGATCGCGAGCAGGTTCCCGGCCTCGGCCGAGTTCCACACCCTGCGCATCATGCCGGCGCCGGGCATGCACTACGATACCGGCACATTGCGCCGGTTCTGCGACATCTGGGAGCAGTACGGCTCGGGGCTGATCGCCCTGCACGGCCAGAGCGGCGACGTCATGCTGCAGGGCTGCACCACCGACAATGTCCAGCCGGCCTTCGACGCGTTCAACGAGATGGGCTTCGACATGGGCGGCGCCGGCCCCTCGGTGCGCACCTCGATGTCCTGCGTCGGCCACGCGCGCTGCGAGCACTCGTGCTACGACGAGGGCCGCGCGCATCGCGCGGTGCTCAACAACTTCACCGACGACCTGCACCGCCCGGCGCTGCCCTACAAGTTCAAGTTCAAGTTCTCGGTTTGCGCCAACGACTGCATGAACTCCATCCAGCGTTCCGACATGGCGGTGATCGGCACCTGGCGCGACGCGATCCAGGTCAACCAGACCGAGGTCGGGAACTACGTCAAGGCCCACGGCCGCGACTACGTCATCGACAACGTGGTCAGCCGCTGCCCGACCCATTGCCTGAAGCTCAACCGCGACGATACCTTGTCGATCGACAACCGCAACTGCGTGCGCTGCATGCACTGCATCAATGTCATGACCAAGGCGCTGTCGCCCGGCAAGGACCGCGGCGTCACCGTCCTGGTCGGCGGCAAGCGCACCCTCAAGATCGGCGACCTGCTGGGCACGGTCGTGATCCCGTTCATGAAGCTCGACAGCGACGCGGACTACGAGCGCCTGGTGGCGCTGGCGCGCAACATCATCGACTTCTGGGCGGAGAACGGCCTGGAGCACGAGCGCTGCGGCGAGATGATCGATCGCATCGGCCTCGGCAACTTCCTCGAAGGCCTCGGCCTCGACATCGATCCGGCGATGCTCAATCACCCGCGCACCAATCCCTTCGTCCGCACCGACGACTGGGACGAGGAGGCGCAGCGCTGGCGGCAACGCGCCGCCGGGGCCGGATAGGGGTTTTGGCCAAATTATTGTAGGCGGGGCTTCCAGCCCCGCCGGGTACGGCACCGACGCCAAACGACGGCAACCGGTCGGCTGGCGGGGCTGGAAGCCCCGCCTACAGTTTATGTTTTTTTCTTCGCGTCTTCGCGTTGAGTTTTCGGAATTCATCTGGAGGTTAGAAATATGTCGAACACCCCGCGCATGCCGATCGAGAGCGGCGTTCCCGATCACTTCCAGTACATGCACCCGACCCTGCGCCGCAACTACGGCCGCTGGGCCTGGCACGACCGGCCGCGCCCGGGCATCCTGCACCATGTCGCCGAGAGCGGCGACGAGGTGTGGACCGTGCGCGCCGGCACCCAGCGCCAGATGGACGTGCACACCATCCGCAAGCTGTGCGACATCGCCGACGAGTTCGGCGAGGGTTACGTGCGCTTCACCATCCGCTCCAACATCGAGTTCATGGTGAGCTCGCCGGACAAGGCCGAGCGCCTGGTCGGCAAGCTCGAGGCCGAGGGCTTTCCGGTCGGCGGCACCGGCAACTCGGTGTCGATGATCTCCCACACCCAGGGCTGGCTGCACTGCGACATCCCCGGCACCGACGCCTCGGGCGTGGTCAAGGCGCTGATGGACGAGCTTCACGACGACTATATCCGCGAGGACATGCCCAACCGCGTGCGGCTGACGACCTCGTGCTGCCAGATCAACTGCGGCGGCCAGGGTGACATCGCTATCAATATCCAGCACACCAAGCCGCCCAAGATCAACCATGACCTGGTGGCGAACGTCTGCGAGCGCCCGAGCGTGGTGGCGCGCTGCCCGGTGGCGGCGATCCGCCCGGCGATGGTCAACGGTCGGCCGTCCCTCGAAGTCGACGAGAAGAAGTGCATCTGCTGCGGCGCCTGCTTCCCGCCGTGCCCGCCGATGCAGATCAACGACCCCGAGCACTCCAAGATCGCCATCTGGGTGGGCGGCAAGAACTCCAACGCCCGCAGCAAGCCGAGTTTCCACAAGCTGGTCGCGGCCGGCATCCCCAACAACCCGCCGCGCTGGCCGGAGGCCGCGGCGGTCGTGAAGAACATCCTCAAGGTCTACAAGCAGGATGCCCGCGACTGGGAGCGCATGGGCGAGTGGGTGGAGCGCATCGGCTGGCCGCGGTTCTTCGAGCTGACCGGCCTGCCGTTCACCAAGTTCCACATCGACAACTGGCGCGGCGCGCGCCACAGCCTGAACGCGTCCACGCATATCCGCTTTTAGGCGGCGGTGCAGCGCCGCCGGCCGCCCGGGGAGCGACAGGAGTCGCTGCCCGGGCGGTGCTTTATCGCCAGTCACTTAAGAGCCCCTAACAAAATGACCTCGCATTCAACGCCGAACCGTAGGGTGCGCCCTGCGCACCGAAATATTAGGCGGTGCGTGGGACGCACCCTACACCCGTTTCTCATTTTGTAGGTGCTCTAAGACAAAAACAGCCCCCGAACCTGCGCCATTAACATGGCGCGCAAATTGACATATCGCGCCAATAAGACTAATCTTTTGGCGCGATATTGATTGCATGGCTTAAAAATAGGACAAAAATAAGTATAAACCGCGCCAAAAGATGTACTGAATCATGCCAAAAAGACTGCCTGAAGACCTGAACGCCCGCATCGAAGCCGAAATTGCCCGCCATCGGGAGGGGGTCGGCATCGTCGATCTGTCCAAGGCCTTGGCCAAGGTCGTCAGCCACCGCACGCTGCAACGGCGTTTGAATGATCTGATCAAAAAGCGCCGCATATCGGCAAAAGGCGAGGGTAGGGCGCGCGTATATCGTGCGCTGGGTGGCGTCGAGATCCTTCCCGTTGGCCGGCAACGGATCGAAGCGGGCCGAAAGGCTGAGGAGCTGGAGGCCTATGTACCGGTCTCCCCCGAGAGTCAGGATGTTATTGATTACATTCGCCGGCCTATACAACAACGCCAACCGGTCGGCTATGACCGATCGTTCCTGGAATCGTATCGGCCGAACGAGACCCATTACCTGCCGCCGGAGATTTGCGACCACCTGCACCGGATCGGCCGCCCGCCCGACGGCCCGCGGCCGGCCGGCACCTATGCGCGCGACATTCTGAACCGCCTGCTGATCGATTTGTCCTGGGCATCGAGCCGGCTGGAGGGCAACACCTACACCCGCCTCGACACCCAGAACCTGATCGAGCACGGCCAGGCGGCCGAGGGCAAGGATCGGCGCGAAACGCAGATGATCCTGAACCACAAGGATGCCATCGAGTTGCTGGTGGAGCAGGTCGAAGAGATCGGTTTCAATTCCTTCACCTTTCTGAATCTGCATGCCCTGCTGTCGGCAAACCTGCTGGCCGATCCGGGCGAGAGCGGGCGCCTGCGCCATCGCATCGTCGAGGTCAGCGGCACGGTATTTCACTCGCTCGGCATTCCGCAGCAGATCGAGCAGTACTTTCGCCTGATTCTGGAAAATGCCGATGCGATCGAGGACCCGTTCGAGCAGGCGTTTTTCATCATGGTGCATATTCCCTATCTGCAACCCTTCGTGGACGTGAACAAGCGGGTATCACGGCTGGGCGCCAACATTTCGCTCATCAAGCACAATCTCTGCCCGCTGTCGTTCATCGACGTCCCCGAGAAGCCCTACGTGGAGGGCACGCTCGGCGTCTATGAGCTGAAACAGGTAGCGCTTTTGCGCGACGTGTTCGTTTGGGCTTACGAGCGCTCGTCTCAACGTTACCTGGCCATCAAGGAAACCGTCGCCGAACCCGATCCGGTGCGCTTGCGCTACCGCGAGGTGTTGATCGCCGTGGTCGGCGAAATCGTTCGCGGACGGCAACCGCCGAGCGCGGCGGCGGCGCGCGACGTGGCGAAGTCGCTGGTGCCGGATGAAGACCTGGATCGCGTAGTCGGGCTGGCCATGGAAGACCTCGCACATCTTCACGAAGGCAATGTCAGCCGTTACCGGCTGCGACTTTCCGAATATCGCGCATGGCAGGCGATGCAACGAAACGTAACGGCATGACGCGAGGCCGGCGGACGCAGACACCGATTCTGGCAGACCGTTCAGGGCGACCTGCTGTCCCCGATCGAAGCGCTGGAGTGGTGCCGGGCCGGGGCGGGGATCAACCGCCGCTTGGCTAGTCGCAGATTCTTCGATCTCCGCCCCCACGAACCGCAAGGCTAATTTGACCCGAATCAAGGTGGCGGCGGGGCGGGCCGACTAGATTGTCGGCATGACAATCGACGACCCCGGCCGGCGCCGGGCGGGCAGGTCAATGTGATCCTCCGAATGGTCCAGCGCGTCGTTGGGTGGGTGCTGGCGGCGACGTTGCTGTTGTCCGCTGCAGTCGCCGCCGCGGCGCCTGTCGACATCGCCGCGCGCTATCCGGTCGCGCGCGATTTCTTCCCGCGGGCCGATGAGTTCGGGCCGCTCGAAGGCGAGCCGCCGGCCGCCGCCGTGCGCCGCGCGGGCCGCCTGCTCGGCTACGTCTTCCAGACCTTCGATGTCCTGAATATCCCCGGCTACTCGGGCCGGCCGATCAACAACCTCGTCGGCCTCGATACCGAGGGCCGCATCACCGGCGTCGCCATCGTGTTTCACGAGGAGCCGGTGCTGGTCATCGGCATCACCGACGCCGATCTCAAGCGCTATATCGACCAGTACCGCGGCAAGTCGGTGTTCGATCGTGTCGTGATCGGCGGCTACGGCAACGACGCCAGCGTGCATGTCGACGGGATCAGCGGGGCGACCATCACCACCATGGTCGAGAATGCCACCATCCTGCGCGCCGCGCGCGCCGTCGCCGATGCGCGCGGTCTGCCGCTGCGCGCCGGGCAGACGCCGGCGGCGACGCGCATCGCGCGACCCGCCACGCAGCCCCGGGCCGCGGGCACGCGAGCCGCGGCCCCGGCGGCGCAGCGCCCCCCGCCGCCCGACGACACGCCGCTGTGGGTGACGGTCTGGCAGCAGCGCACATTCCGCATCGCGGTGCTGGCCGTCGGGCTGGCCGCGCTCACCCTGATCCTGGTGTTCCAGGATTGGCTGGCGCGCCATCCGAAGCTGCTCTTGTACGTGCGCGACGGCTACCTGGTGTTCACGCTGCTGTTCATCGGCTGGTACGGGCTGGCGCAGCTGTCGGTGATCAACGTGCTGACCTTCACGCATTCGATCATGCACGATTTCCGCTGGAGCTCGTTCCTGATCGACCCGATGATGTTCATGCTGTGGGGCTTCGTCGCCATCACCCTGCTGTTGTGGGGGCGCGGCGTGTACTGCGGCTGGCTGTGCCCCTACGGCGCGCTGCAGGAGCTCGTCAACCAGCTCGGCCGCAAGCTGAAACTGCGGCAGTGGGAGTTTCCCGAGGTCGTGCACGAGCGGCTGTGGGCGCTGAAGTACGTCATCCTGCTGGTGCTGTTCGGCGTGTCCTTGCAGTCGCTGATCGCGGCCGAGCGGCTCGCCGAGGTCGAGCCGTTCAAGACCGCCATCACCATGCGCTTCGACCGCGAGTGGCCGTTCGTGCTGTACGCCGCGGGCTTCGTGGTGATCTCGCTGGTCAACCGCAAGTTCTACTGCAAGTACCTGTGCCCGCTGGGCGCGGCGCTGACCTTCCCGGCGCGCTTCCGCATCTTCGACTGGCTGCGGCGGCGCAAGGAATGCGGCAGCCCCTGCCAGGTCTGCGCCAACGAGTGCGAGGTGCAGGCGATCAACAGCGTCGGCGCGATCAACGCCAACGAGTGCCACTACTGCCTGGACTGCCAGGTGACGTATTACAACGATCATAAGTGTCCGCCGCTCGTCGAGCGCCGCAAGCGCCGGGAGAAGAGCGTGCGGGCGCGCGAAAAAGTGCGCGAAATGGAAGAGCACGCCGGGCCGTCCGGCATCGAGGCGATACCGGTGCGGGTCGTGCCGCGCGACGCCGGCAGGTGAATACCGGACGGATTTGCTCCGGTATCGCGGCGCCCAAATTGACTCAAATCAAGGAATACCCGTGGGGCTGGTGGGTAAATGGGCGCCATCGTCTGATCAATCGCAACCTATTGGAGGAGCTGTCATGCATATCGGGACCCTGAAACGGACGGTCGTTGCCGTTCTGGCCGCCACGCCACTATGGCTGGGCGCGACGCTCGCGGTGGCGCAGCAGTCCGAGCATCCGGCCACCACGGAGGGCGAGCTGCGCTATAAGGGCGCGCCGGTGCCGATCAAGCCGGAGGAGGCCAAGGAGACACTCACTCCCAAGGCACCGCCGCTGACCAGCGCGGAGTTCGAGATTGCCAAGAAGCTGTACTTTGAGCGCTGCGCCGGCTGCCACGGCGTGCTGCGCAAGGGCGCCACCGGCAAGCCGCTCACCCCGGACATCACGCTCGGCAAGGGCAGCGACTACCTCAAGGTGTTCATCAACTACGGTTCGCCGGCCGGCATGCCGAACTGGGGCACCTCCGGCCAGATGAGCGAGAAGGAAGTCGACATCATGGCGCGCTTCCTCCAGCACGAGCCGCCGGTGCCGCCGGAGTGGGGTCTGCCGGAGATGACCAAGAGCTGGAAGCTCATCGTGCCGCCCGAGAAGCGGTCGAAGCGCAAGATGAACAAGATCAACCTCGAGAACCTGTTCTCGGTCACGCTGCGCGACACCGGCGAGGTGGCCTTGATTGACGGTGACACCAAGAAGATCGTCAACATCGTCAAGACCGGCTACGCCGTGCACATCTCGCGGCTGTCGGCCTCGGGGCGTTACCTGTACGTGATCGGCCGCGACGCGCGCATCAATCTCATCGACCTGTGGATGGCCAAGCCGGACAACGTCGCCGAGATCAAGATCGGCCTCGAGGCGCGCTCGGTCGAGACCTCCAAGTACAAGGGTTACGAGGACAAGTACGCCATCGCCGGCTCCTACTGGCCGCCGCAGTTCGTGATCATGGACGGCGACACCCTGAAACCGCGCAAGGTCGTCGCGACCCGCGGCATGACCGTCGATACGCAGGAGTACCACCCCGAGCCGCGCGTCGCCTCGATCGTGGCCTCGCACTACCACCCGGAGTTCATCGTCAACGTCAAGGAGACCGGCCAGACGCTGATGGTCAACTACCGCGACCTCGACAATCTCCAGGTCACCAGCATCGGCACCGCGCGCTTCCTGCACGACGGCGGCTTCGACTCCAGCGGCCGTTACTTCCTGGTGGCGGCCAACCAGTCGAACAAGATCGCGGTGATCGACACCAAGGACGACAAGCTGGTCAAGCTGGTCGACGTGGGCAAGATCCCGCACCCGGGACGCGGCGCCAACTTCGTCGATCCCAAATTCGGCCCGGTGTGGTCGACGGGCCACCTGGGCGACGAGACCATCTCGCTGATCGGCACCGACCCGGAGAAGAACAAGGGCAACGCCTGGAAGGTGGTGCGCACGCTCAAGGGCCAGGGCGGCGGCTCGCTGTTCATCAAGACCCACCCCAAGTCCCGCAACCTGTGGGTGGACACCACGCTGAACCCCGATGCCAAGATCTACCAGTCGATCGCGGTGTTCGACATCGACAACCTCGACAAGGGCTACGATGTGATCAATGTCGCGGAGATGGCCGGCATCCAGGGCCCAGGACCGAAGCGCGTCGTGCAGCCGGAGTACAACCTGGCCGGCGACGAGGTGTGGTTCTCGGTGTGGAGCGGCAAGGACCAGGAGTCCGCGATCGTGGTTCTGGACGACAAGACCCGTAAGCTCAAGGCCGTCATCAAGGACAAGCGCCTGGTGACGCCGACCGGCAAGTTCAACGTCCACAACACGCAGAAGGACGTGTACTGACCGGCCGCGCGGCAGGGGGCTTGGTGCCCCCTGCCGCCTTTCCCGAAGGCCGGCCAGGGAGGCGGGTCGTCGGTAAAGGCGTGACGCCGAGCCCGACGAATCGTTGCTGAGCAGGACGTCAGATCGCGCACAGCGGTGTCTACAGGGTCCTTCTCCCTCTGGGAGAAGGACAGGATGAGGGCGGTCTTTCGGAGCCGTCGGCCCTCACCCCATCCCTCTCCCGGAGGGAGAGGGAGAAATTCCTGTTTGTTTGGGATCCGATCGACAATGCCGTTTATTGAGACATCCATGACCATGCGCACGACCGCACTCGTCGCCCTGATGCTGGCCCTGCCCGCCGGCGCGGCCGCCGAGCCGACCACGGCCCGCCAGGCCGAGCTCGTGCACTTGCTCAAGCAGGACTGCGGCTCCTGCCACGGCATGACGCTCAAGGGCGGGCTCGGGCCGGCGTTGACGCCCGATCGCATGGGCGCGTTCCCGGTCGAGGTGCTGCAGGCGGTCATCCTCGACGGCCGCCCCGGCACGCCGATGCCGCCGTGGCGCGGCATCCTGAAGGACGACGAGGCGGCGTGGCTGGCCGGCCGGCTGCGCCAGGGCGGCGGGCCATGAGCGCGCCGCGCGCGACGGCCGTCGGACTGGCAAGCGCCGCGGCGCTGGCGCTGGCGGCCTGCGCCACGCCGGCGCTGCGCGGTACTGGCGACCTCGGCGTGATCGTCGAGCGCGCCGCCGGCAGCGTGCTGATCGTCGACACCACGAACCATGCGCGGCTGCATCGCGTCACGGGCTTGGGTGACCTGTCGCACGCGTCGGTCGTGTACTCGCGCGACGCGCGCTACGCCTATGTGTTCGGCCGCGACGGCGGGCTGACCAGGATCGACCTGCTCACCGGCCGCCTGGTGCAGCGTGTCGTGCAGGGCGGCAACAGCATCGGCGGCGCGATCTCGCAGGACGGGCGGCTGGTCGCGGTGTCGAACTACGAGCCGGGCGGCGTCAAGGTGTTCGACGCCGCGACCCTCGAGCAGCTCGCCGACATCCCGGCGACCGCGGAATCGGGGGGCCGCTCGAAGGTCGTCGGCCTGGTCGATGCCCCCGGGCAGCGCTTCGTCTTCAGCCTGTTCGAGGCCGGCGAGATCTGGGTGGCCGACGTGCGGGCGGCGCGATCGCCGCAGCTCACGCGGTACCGCGGCGTCGGGCGCCAGCCCTACGACGCGCTGATCACGCCCGACGGCCGCTATTACATCGCCGGCCTGTTCGGCGAGGACGGCATGGCGCTGCTCGACCTGTGGAATCCGGAAGCCGGCGTGCGGCGCGTGCTCGGCGATTACGGCCGCGGCGGCGACAAGCTGCCGGTCTACAAGATGCCGCACCTCGAGGGCTGGGCGATCGCCGGCGACGAGGCCTTCGTGCCGGCGGTCGGACGCCACGAGGTCCTGGTGATGAACACGCGCGAGTGGCGCGAGGCCGGCCGCATCGCCGTGCACGGCCAGCCGGTGTTCGTGATGGCGCGTCCTGATGGCCGCCAGGTATGGGTCAACTTCGCCCATCCCGACAACGACACCGTGCAGGTCATCGACGTGCCGAGCCGCAAGATCGTGCAGACCTTGAAACCCGGCAAGGCCGTGCTGCACATGGAATTCACGCCGCGCGGCGAGGAGATCTGGATCTCGGCGCGCGACGACGACCGCGTCCGGGTCTACGACACCGCGAGCTTTCAGCTCCGCGCCGAGCTGCCGGCCGACAAGCCGAGCGGCATCTTCTTCACGGCGCGCGCCCACCGCATCGGCCTGTGACCGGCGCAACGGAGGATAGCCCATGGCAAGCGCATCGCTGAACCACCGCCGGGCGGATTCCGCCGCCGCCGAGCTGCCGCCGCTCGGCCCGCTCGAGCGCCGGCTGCTCAACGAATTCCAGCGCGACTTCCCGCTGTCGCCGACGCCTTATCGCGAGCTGGCGCGGCGGCTCGGCGTCAGCGAGGTCGAGGTGCTGGCCACGCTCGAGCGCCTCACCGCCGCCGGCGCCGTGAGCCGCGTCGGGCCCGTGTTCCGTCCGCACCGCATCGGCGCCAGCACCCTCGCCGCGATGGCCGTGCCGGCCGGGCGGCTCGCCGAAATCGCCGCGCTGGTCAGCGGTTATGCCGAGGTCAACCACAATTACGAGCGCGAGCATCGCTACAATCTCTGGTTCGTGGTCACCGGCGCGACCAAGCAGCGCTTGCGCCAGGTGCTGTTCGACATCGAGCGCAAGAGCGGCCTTCCGGTCCTGGACCTGCCGCTGATGAACGACTATCACATCGACCTGGGGTTCGACATCCGATGGAGCTGAGCGACAACGACCGGCGGCTGGTGGCCGCCATCCAGCACGGCCTGCCGCTCACCGCGCGCCCCTACGCGGCGGTGGCCGAACAGCTCGGCATGGACGAGAGCGAGGTGATCCGGCGCATCGAGCGGATGCTGGCGCGCGGCGTCATCAAGCGCCTCGGCGTGGTGGTGCGCCACCACGAGCTTGGCTACCGCGCCAACGGCATGGTGGTCTGGGACCTGCCCAACGACAGCGTCGACGCGGTCGGCCGGCGCATCAAGGCGCTGCCGTTCGTGACGCTGTGCTACCGGCGCCCGCGACGCCCGCCGGACTGGCCCTACAACCTGTTCTGCATGATCCACGGCCACGACCGCGACGAGGTGCTGGCGAACCTCGCGCTGCTGCGCGAGCGCTGCGGGCTCGAGGCGGTGCCGCACGAGGTGCTGTTCAGCCGCCGCCGTTACAAGCAGCGCGGCGCGCAGTACGTCAGTCCGCCGGCGCCGAGCGCCAAGGTGCTGCCGCTGGCGCGCCCCGGGGCCGGCTGATGGACGCCGTCGACCGCGCCATCGTCAATGGCCTGCAGGGCGGCTTTCCGCTCAGCGAGCGCCCCTATGCCGACGCCGCCGCGCGCCTGGGCATCGGCGAACAGGAGCTCATCGCGCGCATCGAGCGCATGCTGGCCGACGGGCTGCTCACCCGCTTCGGCCCGATGTACCACGCCGAGCGCCTCGGCGGCGCGCTCACGCTCGCCGCCATGCGCGTGCCGGCCGACGAGCTGGAGACGGTGGCCGGGCAGGTGAACGCCTTTCCGGAGGTCGCGCACAACTACGCGCGCGATCATGCCTTGAACCTGTGGTTCGTGTTGGCCACCGAGCAGCCGGAGCGCATCGGGCAGGTGATCGGCGAGATCGAGGCGCGGACTGGGTACAAGGTCTATAACATGCCGAAGATCGAGGAGTTCTATGTCGGGCTGAAATTTTCGGTATAGAGTCGAGTTTCGCTGAGGAGAACGGTAAATAGCGCACACTGCTGTCTACGGGGTCCCTTCTCCCTCCGGGAGAAGGTCAGGATGAGGGTGGTATTTCGGAGCCGTCGGCCCTCACCCCATCCCTCTCCCGCAGGGAGAGGGAGAAAACAATATTTGCTGGTCGGATCAGTGGTGAGTGGCGAGAGATTATTATATGAGGCTGCGGCAGGTCGAAAATCCGGCGGAAGGTTTCAGTTTGGGGCCGGTGGCGGTGATCGACGAGATCGATCGTCGGTTGATTGTGGCGACGCAGGGCGGGTTGCCGTTGTGCGAGCGGCCGTATCATGCGATCGCCGGGCAGTTGGGCATCGCGCCGGAGGAGGTCCTGGCGCGGCTTGCGCGCATGCTCGAGGCCGGCATCATCCGCCGCATCGGCGCGGTGCCGAACCACTACCGCCTGGGCTATACCGCCAACGGCATGTCGGTCTGGGACGTGCCCGAGGCGCGCATCCACGAGCTGGGGCCGAGGGTCGGCGCGCTGGATTTCGTCAGCCATTGCTATCACCGGCCGCGCCACTTGCCGGGCTGGCCCTACAACCTGTTTGCCATGGTGCATGGCCGCGACCGCGCCGAGGTCGAGCGCCAGGTCGGGGTCATCGCCGGGCTGCTGGGTACGGCCGATCATGGCCACACGGTTTTGTACAGCACCCGCATCCTGAAAAAGACCGGGCTGCGGATAACATGAACGGCGCAACGCAGAGAAATAATAAAATTGTAGGCAGGGCTTCCAGCCCCGCCCGGCACGGCCGATCACGGGCCCGGCGGGGCTGGAAGCCCCGCCTACAGCGATTGTATTTCTGCCTTGGGTTTTCCAAATAGGGGGCGATCATGTTCCGGATATCGCAATACATGCAGGAGTTGAAGCATCCGACACCCCTGGGCCCGAAGCGCAATCCGCCGGGCGACGTACAGGGACGTACTAGTCCCGCGGGAGCCAGGATGGCGGGAGCGGGCCCGGTGGTGATCTGGAACCTGATCCGGCGCTGCAACCTGGCGTGCAAGCACTGCTACTCGATCTCGGCCGACACAGATTTCCCGGGCGAATTGAGCACGCAGGAGATCTACGCAGTCATGGACGATCTCAAGGCCTTCCGCGTGCCGGTGCTGATCCTGTCCGGCGGTGAGCCGCTGCTGCGGCCCGACATCTACGCCATCTCGCGGCGCGCCAAGGCCATGGGTTTCTACGTCGGCCTGTCGACCAACGGCACGCTGATCGACCAGTCGAACATCGAGCGCATCGCCGCGATCGGCTACGACTACGTCGGCATCAGCCTCGACGGCATCCGCGAGACCCACGACCGCTTTCGCCGCAAGGAGGGTGCCTTCGACGCCTCACTCCAGGGCATGCGCCTGTGCCGCGACGCCGGCATCAAGGTCGGCATGCGCTTCACGCTCACCCAGGACAACGCGGTCGAGCTGCCGGACCTGTTGCGGCTGATGGATGACGAGGGCGTCGACAAGTTCTATCTCTCGCATCTCAACTACGGCGGGCGCGGCAACATCAACCGCAAGCACGACGTGGTGTTCAATACCACGCGCGCCGCCATGGACCTGCTGTTTGACACCGCCTGGGGTTATGCCGACCGCGGCATCCACAAGGAATTCGTCACCGGCAACAACGACGCCGACGGCGTTTATCTACTGTATTGGGTCCGCCGCCACATGCCGGAGCGCGCGGCCGACATCCGCGCGCGGCTCGCGCAATGGGGCGGAAACTCATCGGGCGTGAACATCGCCAACATCGACAACCTCGGCGTCGTGCACCCCGACACCTTCTGGTGGCACTACCCGCTCGGCAGCGTGCGCGAGCGGCCGTTCTCGCGGATCTGGCAGGACACGTCCGACCCCTTGATGGCCGGGCTCAAACAACGCCCGCGCCCGGTCGGCGGACGCTGCGGCGAGTGCCGTTACTTCGACATCTGCGGCGGCAATACCCGGGTGCGCGCCCAGCAGCTCACCGGCGATCCCTGGGCCGAGGACCCGGCCTGCTACCTGACGGACGACGAAATCGGCGTCGCGCCCGGCCGCGCGCGCCTGACGGTCACGCCCTACTCGCGACGCATCCCGATACGTCCGGCGGCTGGGGGGTAGCATTTGGGAAAAAGAAACACTCAACGCAGAGACAGCCGCGCTTGCGCATCCGTGCGCTTCACGGAACTTGAGCAACCGTGTTTGTTGCCAAGGCACAGAGAAATGCAAAGACTCTTAGAGTGCCTAACAAATGACCTCGCATTCAACGCCGAACCGTAGGGTGCGCCCTGCGCACCGAAATATTAAGCGGTGCGTGGGACGCACCCTACACCCGTTTCTCATTTTGTTAGGTGCTCTTATTATCAGAATCGTTTCTCTCCGCCTTCGCGTCCCGGCGTTGAGTTTTTAGCCCCCTCGGCCGTGGTAAACTCCGGACCTGTGTCAAGCAACGAGATCAATGCGGAAGACCAGGCGCGCCTGCGGCGGCTGCTGCGCGAGACGCGCTGGGGTGCGCTCGCGACCGCGCGCGACGGCGAGCCGTTCGCCTCGTGGGTGGCGTTCGCGCTCGAGGCCGACGGCGGCGGCGCGCTCCTGCATCTCAGCCGGCTGGCGTGGCACGCGCGTTACCTGCTGGTCAATCCGCACGCCTCGTTGTCGCTCAGCGAGCCGGATGCCGACGCCGGCGCCGATCCGCAGCAGCTCGCGCGCGTCAGCCTGCAGGGCGCGGTCGAGGCGATCGTGCGCGACACCGACACCTACGTGCGCGCCCGCGAGCGCTACCTGGCGCGGCTGCCGGCCGCGGTTGGCAATTTCGAGTTCGCGGACTTCGATCTCTACCGGCTGCATTTCACCGATGCCCGCTACGTGCCCGGTTTCGGGCGCGCCCACCGGCTGGACAGCGCCGCGCTGGCGCGCCTCGCGGCCGACGAATCGCGCGAAGGATTCTCCCCCTCTCCCTCAGGGAGAGGGATGGGGTGAGGGCCGCTGTGACGCCGACCCCCCACTCACCCTGAGCCAGATATCGCAAAAGGAGAGGTACGTGCCACTGTATCGGGATCGGCCCCGTAGAAATCGGTCGTCGTTGGCGGCGGCCATGGCGGCGCTCATCGCGCTCGCGTTCGCGCCGGCCGCCGCCGGCGACGAGGCCGCCGCGCTCTACGGCAAGCACTGCGCCGCCTGCCACGGCGCCGAGCGCCTCGGTGGCACCGGTCCGGCGCTGCTGCCGGAGAATCTCGGACGCCTCAAGCAGGGCGAAGCGGTCGAGGTGATCCTGCACGGCCGTCCCGCCACCCAGATGCCCGGGCATGCCGACAAGCTCACGCCCGCGCAGGCGCAGTCTCTCGCCAAGCTGATTTACACCGCGCCGGCGGCGGTGCCGGCCTGGGGCCTCAAGGAGATCGAGGCCTCGCGCGTCGTGCACAACGCCCCCGGCAGCCTGCCCGGCAAGCCGGTGTTCAAGGCCGATCCCCTGAACCTGTTCGTGGTCGTCGAGACCGGCGATCACCACGCCACGCTGCTCGACGGCGACCGCTTCGAGCCGGTCGCGCGCTTCGCCACGCGCTACGCGCTGCACGGCGGCCCGAAGTTCTCGCCCGACGGCCGCTACGTCTACTTCGGCTCGCGCGACGGCTGGGTGAGCAAGTACGACATCTACAATCTCAAGTGGATCGCCGAGGCGCGCGCCGGCATCAACATGCGCAACATCGCGGTCTCGGCCGACGGCCGTTACGTCATGGCCGGAAATTATCTACCCCACACCCTGGTGATTTTCGACGCCGTCGATCTCAAGCCGCTCAAGCTGATCGCGGTGAAGGACGACGCGGGCAAGTCGTCGCGCGTCAGCGCGGTCTACGACGCCGGCCCGCGCAAGAGCTTCATCGCCGCGCTCAAGGACATCACCGAGGTCTGGGAGATTCCCTACGCGGACGATCACGAGCCGATCTACCCGGGCTATGTCCACGACTACAAGATGGGCGAGGCGATCGCGGAGCAGGGGCCGTTCCCGGTGCGGCGCATCAAGCTCGACGACTACCTCGACGACTTCTCCTTCGATCCGGGTTACAAGAATGTCATCGGCGCGGCCAGGAACGCCCGGAACGGCCAAGTCGTGAGCCTGATCGTCGGCCGCAAGATCGCCGACGTCGACCTCACCGGCCTGCCGCACCTCGGCTCCGGCATCAGCTGGGACTACCAGGGCCGCACGGTCATCGCCACGCCGAACCTCAAGGAGTCCACGGTCAGCGTCATCGACACCGGCGACTGGAAGACCGTCGCGCGCATCGCGACCGACGGCCCGGGATTCTTCATGCGCAGCCACGAGAACAGCGCCTACGCCTGGGTGGACGTGTTCTTCGGCCCGCACAAGGACGTCCTGCACGTGATCGACAAGCGCACCCTGAAGATCGCCCGGACCCTGCGCCCCGAGCCCGGCAAGACCGCGGCCCACGTCGAGTTCACCCGCGACGGCCGGTACGCGCTGGTGAGCCTGTGGGAGATGGACGGCGCGATCATCGTCTACGACGCCCGGACCTTGAAGGAGGTCAAGCGCATCCCGATGAAAAAGCCCTCCGGAAAATACAACATTTATAACAAGATCACGCGCTCGAGCGGCACCAGCCACTAACGCAGTCCCCAGCAGCGTAGGGTGGGGCCTTGCCCCACCATGACGGCACGTGAAGCGGTGACGATTGTTTCGACGGGGCAAGGCCCCGCCCTACATTATTCCGGGGTGCATCTACGGCTTGCGGCGTGCGGTGAACGGGTCCAAGCTTGATGTACAAGCCTGCGCATTCCCGGGCTTATCCGCCAAGGAGGTAACCGCCATGCGTGCGAAAGCCAAACAACCCCCCATACTGCCGCCCCTCGATGAAGACGGTCTGCTGCTCGATCCGCGCACCTGGAACGAATCCGTCGCGCGGTTGCTCGCCGCGCACCACGGCGTCGGTCCGCTCGGCGCCGAGCACTGGCTGGTGATCGATTCGCTGCGCGCCCATTACGCGCGCTTTGGCGCGGCGCCGGCCATGATCCAGGTCTGCAAGCTGCACGGCCACGACCGCCACTGGGTCCATCGCCTGTTCGAGACCTGCCTCAACGCCTGGCGCGTGGCCGGCCTGCCGAACCCCGGTGAGGAAGCCAAGGCCTATCTGAGCAACGGTTGATACGCGCCAAACCTCGTGCTGGCTGGCGCAGTGGCGGCGCGGTGGCGACGAGTAAGCGACCGTCTGCGCCGTAGTCGCCCGGCCGGGTCTTGACGGGAGCCGGCCCGCGCCGCCCGCGCGGCAATCCACTACAAGCCCGCGCACGGCTGTAGTAGAGTGGTGCCTGTCCCCCGTGCCGGTAACCCCTCGACCGGAAAAGGAGGGCAGCGTATGGACATCCGCGCCATTCGCGAGCGGGCATTTCTGAACCGCGCCGGCCTGCCGGCCTACTCGGTCCTGCTGCTGGCGTTGATACTCAGCGCGATCGCCTGGTACTTCGCCCAACGTACGGTCGTCGCCCACGAGCGCAATCACTTCAACCGTGCTGTCACCCAGACGATCATCGCCCTCAACCTGCGCATGGAGGCCTACACCACGACGTTGCACGGCGTCGCGGCGATCTTCGCAGCCAGCGAGAACGTGACGCGCCGGGAGTTCCGTACCTTTGTCGAGACCGTGGACATCGAGCGCCGCCACCCGAGCATCCACGGCGTCGGCCTGATCCGCCGCGTGCGCGCCGCCGAGCGCGCCGGCTATCTGGCCGCGATGCGCGCCGAGCACGGGGCCAATCCCTGCGGCTATCCGGACGTCAGCGTGTTCCCAAAGGAGATACGCACCGAGTACTACCTGATCGAGCTGGTCGAGCCGATCCTGGTCAACCGCGAGCTGTTCGGCAGGGACGTGCTCACCGAGCCGGCCTGCCTCGAGGCCATGGAGCGGGCGCGCGACAGCGGCGAGCCGGCGGTGACCGCGCCGGTGCGGGTGGTGCGCGGCGACCAGGAGCGGCTCGCCTTGTTCATGCTGATGCCGTTGTACGTCCGCGGTCAGGCGCTCGAGACGGTCGCCGGCCGGCGTGCCGCGATCGAGGGGTTCGTCTTCGCCCAGCTCCTGGCGGAGGAGCTGTTCGGCGGGATATTCGGCAAGCTCGAGAATCCGCGCATCGACCTCGAGGTATTCGACGGCGAGATCGACACTGGGCGGCTGTTGTTCGACAACGACCGCGTGCTGCATGCCTTGCATTCCGCCGGCAACCCGCACTTCACCCAGACCGTGGACTTCGAGGCCGGTGGCCGGCGCTGGCGGCTGCATTTTACATCACTCAAGGTTTTCCATGACCGTTGGCTGGCGACGCTGCCGCTGGCGATCCTGCTGACCGGCAGCGCCCTCGGCGTGGTGCTGTTCCGCGTGAATATCGCCCAGTCGCGCCATGCGCACGAGCGCCAGCGCCACACCACCGTGCTCGAGTACCAGGCGACTCATGACTCGCTGACGCGCCTCGTCAACCGCGATTACCTCTATGCGCGGCTGCAGGTCACCTTCGAGCAAAACGATCCGCGGCCCCGGACCAGCGCTCTGTTGTTGATCGACCTCGACCGCTTCAAGGAGATCAATGACACCCTCGGCCACCAGAGCGGCGATCGGCTCCTGACCGATCTCGGCGCCCGGCTGCGCCCGCTGTTGCGGCCGGACGACGTGCTCGCCCGGCTCGGCGGCGACGAGTTCGGCCTGCTGATGCAAGGCATCGGCGACGTGCACGAGGCACGGCGCACGGCCGAGCGCATACTCGACGAGATCCGCCGGCCGTTCGAGCTCGACGGCATCAGCGTGCAGATAGACGCCAGTATCGGCATCGCGCTCTACCCCGAGCACGGCCGGGACGCCGTGACGCTGATGCGTTGCGCGGACGTCGCCATGTACATCGCCAAGCGCAACAACGCCGGCCACGCCCTGTACGACAGCACGCTCGACCCGCATTCGCCGCGCCGCCTGACGCTGCTGAGCGAGATCGCCCGCGCGGTGGACGGCGGCGAGCTGCTGCTCTACTACCAGCCGAAGGTGGACATGCAGCATCGCCGCATCACCGGTGTCGAGGCGCTGGCGCGCTGGGACCACCCGCGCAGCGGTTTGATCCTGCCCGGCGAATTCATCCCGCAGGTCGAGACCAGCCCGCTGGTACGCAACTTCACGTTGTGGGTGATCGAGGCGGCGCTGACCCAGTGCCTGCGCTGGCACGAATCCGCGATACCGGTGCAGGTGGCGGTGAACATCTCGGCGCGCAACCTGGCCGACAGCGAGCTGCCCGACCGGGTGGCGGCGCTGATCGAGCGCCATCGCGCGTCGGCCGGTTGCCTGGAAATGGAGATCACCGAGAGCGCCCTGATCGCCGATCCGGAGCGCGCCCTCGCGGTTCTCACCCGGCTGCACGGGCTGGGTGTGCGGCTGGCGATCGACGACTTCGGCACCGGCTATTCGTCGCTGGCCTTCCTCAAGAAGCTGCCGATCTCCACGCTCAAGATCGATTCGTCGTTCATCAGCGGCATCACCGAGGACGACAACGACGCCGTGATCGTCCACTCGACCATCGCGCTCGCGCACAACCTCGGGCTCACGGTGGTGGCGGAGGGCGTCGAGACCACTGAGCAGCGCGACCTGCTGGAGATCATCGGCTGCGACCAGGCCCAGGGCTACCTGTTCTGCCGGCCGCAGCCGGCCAGCAAGATCGACGCCTTTCTGCGCCGTGGCCTGCCGGTGCACTGAGCCGTGCGGCGGTGGAGCCGTCGCGCGGACTGTGTGATGATAGCGCCCGTCGATCCTTCCAGCGCGAAAGGCCCGCCATGAGCACAGCCCGGTCGGTCCGGGATCCACGCATCGCCCAGGTCACGAGCGCCTCGCTCAGTGACGCGGTCGATCGCCGCTACAGCCAGCGCAGCTGCGTCCTGGGCCTGGTGTCGCCGACCCCGGAGCGCGTGCTGTTCGGCCGGGCGCTGACCCTGCGCTTCGTGCCGCGCCGCAACGACGTCTACGATCCGCAGCGCCACAACTTCGCGCGGCTGTTCTACGAGGCGCTCGGCGAGGACGCGGCGGCCGGGGCCGGCCGGGTGCTGGTGCTGTCGAGCGCGGGGCGCGAGGACGTATCGCTCGGCGGCGGCATCAAGCTGGCGCGCGCCGCCCACCACGGCCTGGCGGGCGTCATCGCCGACGGGCGGCTGCGCGATTTCGACGAGCTCGGCGCGCAAGGTATCGCGGTCTGGTGCCGCGGCCCGACGCCACGCGGCGGCCAGCACGATCTCATGCCGATCGAGGCCAACGTGCCGGTGACGCTCGCCGACGCCACGGTGCTGCCCGGCGACTATATATATGCCGACCGCGCCGGCGCGGTGATCATCCCGGCCGCGGCGCTCGACGCCGTGCTCGACGACGCGGTCGCCATCGAGGCGCGCGACCGCGAGTCGGCGGCCGGTGTGCGCGGCGAGGACCCGGCCCGGGTCCGGCGCGAAGGCCGCCAGGATGACTGATACGGGCTTGGCCGGTCCGGCCCGATGACCCAGGGCCCGGTCACCGTCGCGGTCGTCTTCGTCGTCTATCTGGCGGCGATGCTGCTGATCGGCCTGCTGGCCTACGCGCGCACCCGCGATCTCTCCGACTACCTGTTGGGCGGCCGCCGCCTCGGCAGCGGCGTGGCGGCGCTGTCCGCCGGCGCCTCCGACATGAGCGGCTGGCTGCTGCTGGGGCTGCCGGGCTATGCCTATCTGGCCGGGCTCGAGGCCGGATGGATCGCCGTCGGCCTCCTGATCGGCACCTACCTGAATTGGCGGCTGGTCGCGGCGCGGCTGCGGGCCGCGACCGTGGCGGCCGGCGACGCGCTGACGCTGCCGGATTATTTTGAGCGCCGCTTCGACGACGACACGCGGGCGCTGCGCGTCATTGCCGCGTTCTTCATCCTGTTGTTCTTCACGTTCTATGCGTCCTCGGGGCTGGTCGCGGGCGGCAAGCTGTTCGAGGCGGTGTTCGGGCTTCCTTATCTCTATGCCGTGGGCCTCGGCGCGGTCGCGATCGTGGCCTACACCTTCCTCGGCGGTTTCCTCGCGGTGAGCTGGACCGACGTGGTGCAGGCGCTGTTGATGCTGGCCGCCCTGATCGCCGTGCCGGTCGCGGCCCTGGCGCAGTCCGGCGCGGCGGGCCTCGATGCCGGATTGTCCGCCGCGCTGCTGAATCCGTTCACCGATCGCAACGGCGACGCGCTCGGCGCGATCGCCATCGTGTCGCTGCTCGGCTGGGGTCTTGGCTATTTCGGCCAGCCGCATATCCTGGCGCGCTTCATGGCGATCGACCGCATCGAGGGCCTGGTGCGCGCACGCCGTATCGCCATGGTCTGGGTCACGTTGACGCTGACCGGCGCGCTGCTCGCGGGCTTGAGCGGCATCGGCTTGATCGCGCCGCCGCTCGCCGGCGCCGACAGCGAAAAGGTCTTCATCGCGCTGATCGATCTGCTGTTCCATCCGCTGCTGGCTGGCGTCTGCCTGGCGGCGATCCTCGCCGCCATCATGAGCACCGCCGACTCGCAGCTGCTGGTCGCCTCGGCGGCGCTGAGCGAGGATTTCTACAAGG
This sequence comes from Acidiferrobacterales bacterium, assembly GCA_036393295.1. GTDB lineage: Bacteria > Pseudomonadota > Gammaproteobacteria > Acidiferrobacterales > UBA6901 > DASWHF01. The sequence goes on along the minus strand of DASWHF010000077.1, from coordinate 49,711 downwards.
CGCTGCTGCGGCCGCGCGCCGGCGCGCGCGAGCTCATCTGGGTCGGGCGCGGCGCGGTCGTGCTGATGGCCGCGGTCGCGCTGGCGCTGGCGCTGAATCCCGACGCCCGGGTCCTGGAGCTGGTCGCCTATGCCTGGGCGGGATTCGGGGCGGCCTTCGGGCCGGCGATCCTGTTGTCGCTGCACTGGCGCGCCATGACGCGCCACGCGGCGCTGGCCGGGATGCTGGTCGGCGGCGTCACGGTGATCGTCTGGAAGCAATTGCACGGCGGGGTCTTTGACGTCTACGAGCTGGTGCCGGGCTTCCTGCTGTCGTTCGCCGTCATCGTCCTGGTCAGCCGCCTCGGCCCGCGCACGGCGTAGCGCCCGCCCGGCGCGCTTGCCGGTGGGCGCGGGTCGTGGACCCGTCCGGTGCGACGAAATGAACCAGGCGGCCGCCCGAAGGCGGCACCGTGGGTATTATTGACTTATATCAAGGTCGCCCGGCCGGTATTCCTATTAAATCCCGCGTCATGATCGGAGAAACGCCCAGGGTGTCGCGTGTGCGCGACGGGCGGATCGCCTATGCGCTGCATGGCAATCTCTATCTGAACATCACGAACCGCTGCACGCTGCGTTGCGTCTTCTGTCCGAAGTTCGACCGCATCTGGGATGTCCAGGGCAACACCCTGCGCATCCGGCGTGAGCCGAGCGTGACCGAGATTATCGATGCCGTGGGCGACCCGCACCAATATCGCCAGATCGTCTTCTGCGGTCTGGGCGAGCCGACCCTGCGCCTGTACGATCTGCTGGACGTCGCGTCGCGGCTGCGCGCCTACGGCGCGACGATCCGCGTCAACACCGACGGCCTCGCCAATCTCGTCTACGGGCGCGACGTGACGCCGGACCTGGAGGACAACGTCGACGCCTTGTCGATCTCGCTGAACGCCCAGGACGAGCCGACCTACAACCGCCTGTGCCGCCCGCGGATGAGCGGCGCCTGGCAGGCGGTGCTGGATTTCACCGAGCGCGCGCGCGACTTCGTGCCGGACATCACGCTCACCGCCATCGACGGCCTGCCGGGGGTCGACCTCGCGGCCTGCGAGCAGATCGCCGGGCGCCTGCGCGTGAAGTTCCGGAGCCGGATGCTGGACGCGGTCGGCTGACGGGGGCCGGCCCGACGCAATGAGCCTGTCGGATTACGTCACGACCTTCGGTCAGGCGATGCTGCGCCGCCACGGCGCGCGCGTCCACAAGCTGGCGCTCGATGCGCAGTTCACCTGCCCGAACCGCGACGGCAGCAAGGGCCGCGGCGGCTGCACGTTCTGCAACAACGTCTCGTTCAGCCCCAACGGCCGCGCGCCGGCGCCGGTCGCCGCGCAGCTTGCCGCCGGCCGCGCGGTGATCGCGCGCCGCACGCGGGCGCGGCGCTTCCTCGCTTACTTCCAGGCCTACACCAACACCTACGCCGACGTCGAATACCTGCGCAGCCTGTACGACCAGGCGCTGGCCCAGCCGGGTGTGATCGGGCTGGCGGTCGGCACGCGCCCGGACTGCGTGCCGGCGCCGGTGCTCGACCTGCTGGCCGGCTACCGCGAACGCGGTTTCGAGGTGTGGCTGGAGCTCGGCCTGCAGTCGAGCTTCGACGCCACGCTCGTGCGCGTCAACCGCGGCCACGGCTACGGCGAGTACCGCGCGGCCGTGCGCGCGGCGCGCGCACGCGGCCTGCCGGTGTGCACCCATCTCATCCTCGGCCTGCCCGGCGAAGATGGCCGGCACGAGCGCACGACGCTGGCGCGCGTGCTGGACGACGGCGTCGACGGCCTCAAGCTGCATCCGCTGCACGTGGTCAAGGGCACGCGGCTGGCCAACGCCTGGCGGCGCGGCGAATACGCGGCGCTCGGCTTCGACGACTACGTCGGGCGCGCGGCCGACCTGATCGCGGCCACGCCGGCGGAGGTGGTCTATCACCGCGTCACCGGCACGGCCTCGCCGACGATCCTGCTGGCGCCGGACTGGTGCCGCTGGAAGTGGCGGGTGCTGAACGGCATCGAGCGCGAGCTCGCGCGCCGCGGCGCGCGCCAGGGGAGCGGCGCGGCGCGGCCCTTGCCGGAAATCGCGCAGGTCCTGTCATGCCCGGCGTGACGGCGCGCGCGCCCGAGCTGGTCTGCCCGGCCGGCAGCCTGCCGGCGCTCAAGGCCGCGGTCGACCATGGCGCGAACGCCGTGTACCTCGGCTTTCGCGACGCGACCAATGCGCGCAACTTCGCCGGGCTGAACTTCGACGCGCAGGACATGCGGCGCGGCATCGACTACGCGCACCGCGCCGGCGCCAGGATGTTCCTGGCGCTCAACACCTACCCGCGCGCCGCGCGCTTCGCACAGTGGCAGAGCGCCGCCGACGCCGCCGCCGATATCGGCGTCGATGCGGTGATCCTCGCCGATCCGGGCCTGATGCGTTACTGCACGCGCCACCACCCGCAGCTGCGCCTGCACCTGTCGGTGCAGGGCTCGGCGACCACCCACCAGGCGGTGATGTTCTACGTCGAGCGCTTCGGCGTGCGGCGCGTGGTGCTGCCGCGCGTGCTGTCCCTGCCGCAGGTCGCGCGCACCGCGGCCGCGCTGCCGATCGAGGTCGAGGTGTTCGGCTTCGGCAGCCTGTGCGTGATGGTCGAGGGGCGCTGCGCGCTGTCGTCCTACGTCACCGGCGAATCGCCCAACACCTGCGGCGTGTGCTCGCCGGCCAAGGCCGTGCGCTGGGAGGAGACCGCGGCCGGCCGCGCCTCGCGCCTGAACGGCGTGCTGATCGACGTCTACGCGGCCGGCGAGCCGGCCGGCTACCCGACCTTGTGCAAGGGGCGCTTCGCCGTGCCCGGCGCGGCGGCCGAGGCGGCGTACTACGCGCTCGAGGAGCCGACCAGCCTGAACGTGCTCGACATCCTTCCGCAGCTGGCGGGCGCGGGCGTCGCTGCCATCAAGGTCGAGGGCCGCCAGCGCAGCCCGGCCTATGTCGCGCAGGTGACGCAGGTCTTGCGCGCCGCGCTCGACAGCTATGCGTGCGACCCGCAAGCCTACGCCGTGCGCCGCGAATGGATGGCCGCCTTGGACCGCGTCGCCGAGGGGCGCCAGCACACCCTGGGCGCCTTGCACCGCACATGGCAATAGCCACTGAAGGCGCCCCCGCTGTCATTGCGAGGCCCGCGCAGCGGGCCGCGGCAATCTCTCTTATGCGTAGGGTGGGCCCTGCCCACCGAGCAAACGGCCGGTGGGGCAGAGCCCCACCCTACGGCAATACGCCGGGAGGTGAGCGGTGAAGCTGGCGCTGGGACCCATTCTCTACTATTGGGTGCGCGAAGCGGTGTTCGACTTCTACCGCAACGCGGCCGACTGGCCCGTGGACATCGTCTATCTCGGCGAAACGGTTTGCAGCAAACGCCGCGCCCTGCGCTTCACCGACTGGCTCGACATCGCCGACACGCTGCGCGCGGCCGGCAAGGAGGTCGTGCTGTCGACGCTGACCCTGGTGGAGGCCGCCTCCGAGCTTTCCATGATGCGCCGCATCGCCGCCAACCGCCGCTATCCGGTCGAGGCGAACGACATGGCCGCGGTGCGCATGCTGAGCGGCGCGGCGCAAGGCTTCGTCGCCGGGCCGCATATCAACACCTACAACGGCGAGACACTCGCGGTGCTCAGCGACTGCGGCGCGCGCCGCTGGGTGCTGCCGCCGGAGCTGTCGCGCGAGGATCTCAAGGCCTTGCAGGCGGCGCGCCCGGCCGGCATGGAGACCGAGGTGTTCGGCTTCGGCCGCCTGCCGCTGGCGTTCTCGGCGCGCTGCTTCACCGCCCGCGCCCACGACCTGCCCAAGGACGCCTGCGAGTTCCGCTGTCGCGAGCATCCGGACGGCATGCCGATGCGCACCCGCGAGGCCGAGGACTTCCTGGTGCTGAACGGCATCCAGGTGCAGTCGGCGCTGAGTCTCAACCTGATCGCCGAGCTGCCGGCGCTCACCGAGGCCGGCGTCGACGTACTTCGCCTGTCGCCACAGTCGCAGCACATGGCCGAGATCGCCGCCGCCTTCCGTGCCGCCGTCGACGGCGAAGCCGAGGCCCAGCTCCCCGCTACGCTGCTGCCGACCGGCCCCTGCAACGGCTATTGGCACGGCGTGCCGGGCATGACCTGGGTTAGCCTTTCTCCCTCTCCCTCCGGGAGAGGGCCGGGGTGAGGGCCGACCGCGCCGAGGAACCCATCCTCACCGGATCATCACTCGCCCCGCCCCCGCAACACCTCCCCCAACGCCGTCCCCTCGATCTCCCCGCGCATCACCAACAACCCCCGATGCGCCTTGAGCCCGATCCGCACATGCTTCCCGTCTACCTTGCCGACGACAATCTCCATCGACCCGTCCCGGAACAGCTCCCCCACCGTCAACCCGCACCCCACCCCCTCCCGGGGCATGACGCGCAGGATCTGGCCGAGTTTGCGGGTGAGTATCAGCATGAGGCACCTCCTTGTCGGTGAATTTAGATAAGTCCCTTCCCAGATAGCAAAAAATAGCTCGTTTATGCAAATATTATTGCTATATACTGCATATTAGCGCATTACACAAGAGCCGAGATACGGATCGTGCCGACCTGCTGTATAGTTTTCGGAAAAAGAGCCAGGACGCGGCATGTCAGAGAAGACAGACGACTGGGCGCGACGCGCCCGCAACCTCGTGAAAGGCGAGCTGGCCCGGCGAGGCCTGAACTACGACGACCTCGCCGAGAAACTAAAAAAGATCGGCGTCGACGACAACGCCAACAACCTCCGCTCCAAGATCAACCGCGGCACCTTCAGTGCCGCATTGCTGCTGCAAACGCTAGAGGCGATTGGGTGCAAGTCTGTGGATGTGAAGGTGGAGTAGCCCAACTCGGCAGAAGATCGCGACGTGAGGGTTCTGCCTTTTGTGGCGACCAACCAGCAAGAATATGAATTGCTTTTCAACGAGCTGCCCTGAAATCAAGATGAAATTTTTTCTCGACTTATACAGAATCTGTCTAGTACCGTAAAAGGCAGATTCTGTCTAAGTAACTGTTATGTCCCCTGAGACGACTGTCGTGTTGGCGACCGAAGCGCACTTGATCGAAATCCTTGCTTGGCTTAAGCAAGAGGAGCGTGAAACGGGTGAGGGTTTCTATTGCAACCGCGGGATCATTGTTGAGTCGCAACAACAAGGAGAAGTTTACTGCGCTGTAGTCCGTTCCGCGGTCGTTGGGTTCGTGGTTCAAACCCGAAAGTCGGTCGGTGCATCAATCGACATTCTGGAGGTTAAGCCACAGTGTCGCGGTCAAGGTTTCGGTAAAATGTTGGCTCTTGGTGCAATTAAACGACTTTTCGAGTCCGGGGCGGAGTTCATTACTGTACGGTGTGCACCGCGTAGTTCCGAGCGGTTCTGGATGTCTCTTGGGTTTCAACCAACGGGCGCTCCGCAGCGCTCCGTTTGGGACAATCCGAAGCTTGTGCTGCAGCGGGGGACATAACTATGTTTTCAACCGGACGCGGTGATACGGCGCACTGTTTCCTGGCATTTCTTGGCCCGCGCCAGTTAAAACGGCGTTGAGCGTCAAGATGAGAAAACTAGTCGCTTACTTCTTCAGCTTTATTGGTTTCTTGATGCAAGGAGGGGCTGTAATTGGACTTCCTGTATACGTGCTGTTCCTTGATGGCTCTGCGTGGTGGATGCTCGCATTTTTCCCACTTGGCTTTGCCGGAATGTTGCCGCTGTCAATAATGAAACAGATGCTTGATGACAAAACCAATTGAATAAGAACATAGAGTCGGAATGTGCTTGTCGCTAGGAGACCAGAATGAGTGATGCTGCATGGGGCGGTCTCATAATGGTGTATGTACTGGCAGCGTTACCTTTGCTGTCAATGCAGGCTAGTGAGATAGATTCACAGCCAAAGGAGGGCTTATCACGAGGAACAAAGTGGGGGCTGGCATGGGCAGCCGGATTGGCGCTCATTCTGCTCGCGTGGAAACTGCGGTAGTCATGACCAAACGAACTCTAATATATGTTGCGGTACTGCCCACCAGCCTACCTATTCCGACTTTCGGCAGCGCATCTATGCCCAACAAGGCGCTCCAGCCGACGTCGGCGCTAGCGCGCCGCCGCGTCTGAGCTTTGTCGTTAGCGTTCTGTAGAAGTCCCATGGGTATCCGCAATCTGTTTATTATTCTGATGTTGATTGGGCCAACCCCAACGATGGGCGCGAGTACCTGCACTGGCACCACAAGTGATGGCAGCCTCCAAAACGGAGTCCAGTTGCCGCCGAGCGGGCCCAATTTTGTGTCCTATGGTACGGCGCCGAAGCTGGCGGGGAGGACGTATGTGCATAGTACGGTACGGGACGTAATTATCGCGGCGTATCGAAGGCTGGAGCGAGAGCAACCCGGGAAGGTGTTCAAATATGCCGAAACCGGATTTCGGGAAGGCGGCGAGTTCAAACCACACAAGACGCATCGCAATGGGCTCTCTGTAGATTTTATGGTGTCAGTTACCGACTCAAAAGGCCGATCCGTTCATTTGCCCACTCACCCCTTGAATAGATACGGATACGACATCGAATTCGACAAAAACAGCCAGTTTGAGGGCTACACAATCGACTACGAGGCGCTCGCAGGCCATATAGCGGCCCTGCACAAGGCGGCACAGGAACACGGCATTGGCATTTGGCGGGTAATATTTGATCCGAATCTGACCCCTAATCTGTACCGGACGAAATCGGGTGAATACATCAAGCGCAATATTGAAATACCTACCAAGGCATCGTGGGTGCGCCACGACGAGCACTATCATGTGGACTTCAAGGTTGAGTGCAAACCGATGAGCGGTCGGACACTCCAGTAATAAAGTAGTCCGGGGGCATGGGTCAGCATAGAGTTTGATCCCTCCGTTGATATATCGTTGGCATCGGTCAACGAATCGTCCGATCATCGTCATGCGCTTGAGCAGCCGCGTGTTCAACGTGGGCAGGAGAGGCGGCAAACTTCGGCGCCCGCACCGCCGCGGCGTCGGCGCGATTCTGCTGGCCGGCTCGATCCAGGCGGTCCCCGCGCCGGCGGCCGAGCCGCCGGTTGAACCCTCGGTCGAGCCAGAGCCGCTCACGATCATCATCACGGTGCCCCGGCTGCCCCGCGACCTGCACCGCACGTCCTCCGCTGTCGCGGTGGTGGGCGAGGACGACATCCAGCAGGCGCGCCAGGGGCTGCAGCTGGACGAGTCCCTCAACCGCGTGCCCGGGCTGCTGTTCCAGAACCGCTACAACTTCGCCCAGAACCTGCGCATGTCGATCCGCGGCTTCGGGGCGCGCGCGCCGTTCGGCATTCGCGGCATCCGCATCCTGGTGGACGGCTTTCCCGAAACCCTGCCCGACGGCCAGTCCCAGGTGGACGGCGTCGATCTCGAATCCGCCGAGCAGGTCGAGGTGATCCGCGGGCCGTCGTCGGCGCTGTACGGCAATGCCGCCGGCGGCGTCGTGCAGATCCGCACCGCCGAGCCGCCGTTCGAGCCGTACGCGGAGCTGCGCGGCAGCGCCGGCAGCCATGATTTCCGGCGGCTGGGCGTGCGCGCCGGCGGGCGCGAGGGTCCGTGGGGCGCGCAGGTGAGCGCCTGGCGGCTGGACTACGACGGCTACCGCGAACAAAGCCGCACGCGCAAGGACATGCTCAACGCCAAGCTGCGCTACGACCTGGACGGCACCCGCAGCCTGACCACGGTGCTGACCGCGCTCGATCAGCCGCTCGGGCAGGACGCGGGCGGGCTGACGCGCGCGGAGGTGAGCGCGAACCGGCGCCAGGCGGCGCCCGGCGCGCTCGCCCTCGACGCCGGCCAGGAGGTCCGCCAGCAGCGCGTCGGTTTCGTCTATCGCGATGCCGACGCGTTGTCGGGCGAGGTGAGCGCGCGCGTCTTCTATACCCGCCGCGACTTCCACCAGCAGCTTCCGTTCGCCGGTCCCAGCCTGATCGAGTTCGCGCGCGATTTCTACGGCGCCGGCGCGGACTATACCGGCGACGCCGCGCTTGGCCGCCGGTCGCTGCGCTACACCGTGGGCGTGGAGACCGCGCGCCAGGGCGACGACCGCCAGCGCTTCCTGGTGGACGGCGGCGGCACGGTCACCGGCCAGACCCAGGACGCATTGGAGACCGCGACCGCCGCGGGCGTGTACGGCCAGGCGGACGTGGCGCTGACCGGGCAACTCGACTTCACGCTGGGCGGGCGCTACGACCGCGTGCGCTTCACCATCGACGACCGCTACACGCCGGATGCCGCCGCCTCGGGCAGCCGCGATTTCGACGAGCTGAGCTTCACCCTCGGTCTTGGTTGGCAGCGCGAACCGGCGCACCAGGTGTACATCAATGCCGGCTCGTCGTTCGAGACGCCGACGTTCACGGAATTCACCGACCCGACCCGGCCGGATCAGGGTTTCGATCCCGGTCTCGAGCCGCAGCAGGCGCTCAACGTCGAGCTCGGCGCCAAGGGCTTCGCGGGCGCGCGCACGCGTTACGACATCGCCGTGTTCACCGTCCGCACCCGCGACGAGATCGTGCAAGTGGCCACCGATCCGAACCGCTACGTCAATGCCGCGCGCACGCGCCGCGCCGGCCTGGAGGCGGGGCTGGAATACTTTTTCACGCCGGCGCTGTCGGCGGCCGGTGCCTACACCTGGGCGCGCTACCGGTTCCGGGAGTTCGTCGATGCCGCGGGCGAGGACCTGGGCGGCAAGCGGCTGCCGGGCCTGCCGCAGCATGCGCTGTTCGCGGAGCTGGCGTGGCGGGATCCCGGCGGCGTCTACGTGATCCTGGATACGCTGATGATGAGCCGCGTCTATGCCGACAACGCCAACCGCGAGCCGGTGGCCGGCTACGGCGTCGCCAATCTGCGCATCGGCAAGCGCTGGAAGCTGGCTAGCATGGAGCTCGACACCTTCGCGGCGCTGAACAACCTCACCGGCAAGCGCTACTTCAGCAACGTGCGCGTCAACGCCGCCGGCGGCCGCTACTTCGAGCCGGCGCCGGAACGCGACGTCCACCTCGGCCTGCGGGCGCGGTTCTGACCTCAGTCGGCCGGCACCAGACGGATGAGCTTGGCATCGCCGTCGTCCGGCAGCACGTAGAGATAGCCGTCCGGGCCGCTGCGCACGTCGCGGATGCGCCACTTGAGGTCGGACAGCAGCGGCTCCTGTTCCACAACTTTCTCGCCGTCCAGCCGCAGCCGTTGCAGGTGGCGGTGCGTGAGCGCCCCGACGAACAGATCGCCGCGCCAGCGCGGGAACTTGTCGCCGTCGTAGAACGCCATGCCGGACGGCGCGATGGACGGCGTCCAGTGGTGGATCGGCGACTCGAAGCCGGGCTGCGGCGGTTCGGGGCCGATCGTGGGGCCGAAGTACTCGCGCCCGAACGTGACCTTCGGCCAGCCGTAGTTCAGCCCCGGCTTGGGCAGGTTGATCTCGTCGCCGCCGCGCGGGCCGTGCTCGTGCAGCCACAGCGCGCCGGTGCGCGGGTGCAGGGTCATCCCCTGGGGGTTGCGGTGACCGTAGCTGTAGATCTCCGGCCGCGCGCCCGGCTCCTTGACGAAGGGATTGTCCGGTGGCACGCGGCCGTCGTCGGTGAGGCGGATCACCGTGCCCATGTGCGTGCCGCGGTCCTGCGCGCTGTCGCGCTCCCCGTGGTCGCCGACGGTGAAGAACAGCCAGCCCTGGCGATCGAACACCAGGCGCGAGCCGAAGTGCTGCCCGCGGCTGAGCGCGGGTTCGGCGCGGAACAGTACGCGGAAGTCCTCCAGCCGGTCGCCGACGAGGCGCCCGCGCCCGACATGGGTGGCCAGCCCGCGGTCGCGGCGCGCGGAGTAGCTGAGGTACACCCAGTTGTTTTCCTGGAATTTCGGATGCAGCGCGACGTCCAGCAGGCCGCCCTGGCTTACCGCCGCCACCTCCGGCACGCCGGCGATCCGCCGGCGGCTGCCGTCGCGCGGATCGAGCAGGTTGAGCCGGCCGGGACGCTCGGTCACCAGCATGCGCCCGTCCGGCAGGAACGCCAGCGCCCACGGATGCTCCAGCCCCTCGAACAGCACCTCGACGCGATACTGGTGGTGCGCGCTCTGGAAGGTCTGGCCGTCGGCGGCCGCGCAGGCGGTCTGCCACAGCGCCAACGGAACGACCAGGGCGTGCGGGAGAAATCGTCGCAGGGAGTTTCTGAACACGGGCCACCTCCTGGCGGATTAGGACAGGTTATAGGGTGCCTGACGGTGCCTCTCTCAGCAACGCGCCATCGCGAGCGGAGGCCCGGCGACCGGCGCCGCGGCTGGGCGCGACGCCGTCAGGTTCGAGTTGGAGAGATTCTGGCGCGCGCGGGGGATTGGGGAGTCGGTCTCTTGCGGACGAGATTTACTTTACCGACTCCAATATCGCGATCTCTTTCCTGAGCAGATCGTTGGCAAGCTCGGAGAGCGGCACGCCCTTCTTGGTTGCGATCGCGGTGAGATATGCCAGTACCTCGGCATCGAGGTACACCGGCAGGTTGAGTTTCACGCCCGGCCGATAGAACTTGCCGCGTACGCCGCCCGAAAAATCGATCTCCTCGGGCATGTCGTCGTTGGGGGGGTTGCTGGTTCCGTTCATGGCGTCACCTATCGGGGTTTGTCCTCATAAAAACGTCTTTCGCGTTTAGTTGCTTCGCGTGCCGAGATGATCCGCACGCGGGCGCTGGTGGCTCTGGTTGTCTGGTACGTGTGAGCCACCGCCAGGAGCGTGCCCTTGGCATCCATCCCGAGCGTAAACCAGCGCTCTTCCGATTGGCTGTGGGCGACGTCGAACACCGTGAGCGCCAGAGCATCCAGAAACACAGTCGCCGCCTGATCGAAGGTTACGCCATGCTTGGTGACGTTGGCGAGTGCCTTGGCGGCGTCCCACTCAAAATCATAGACGATCTCCGGTTCCACGCGGTGTTGTCCCGTCGAGGTCGCATTCAATTAGGGCCATCCAATCGAAATTATAGGGGATAGTGTGACCTAAAAACAGGCACATGGCCGGTTGGTGGGCGAGTCCGAAGGGCGGGAGGGGGCGGGTGGTTTCGTGGCATCGTCGGCCCTCACTCCGACCCTCTCCCGGGGGGAGAGGGAGAAAGCACTTTTTGATTGCTCGACTCGGCAGCCTGTTGCGTCAGGGGTTCTGCAAGGCGCGGCGACGTGCGCCGCCGCCGACGGTCGGGCGGCGCCGGCGCAGGGTGGGCAGCGGCGGGATGCTGAGGAGCAGCGGCAGAAAGCGCCAGTAGGGCGGGGCGACGCCGGCCAGGCGCAGCACGCGGTTGAACAGCCGTTCGAGGCCGGAGCCGTTCTCCTCGGCGGCGTGCACGATGTTGTTGTGGCGGCGGATCGCCGCGTTGATGCGCTCGAGCATCCACGCCTCGCTCACTGCCGTGGAAAAATAGAACGCCGATTCCGCCAGGTCCTGGTCCGCGCGCAGATGGCCGTCGCCGCGCGCCTGGTCGGCGAGCGCGGTGCCGGGCAGGATGCGGATGCCGGTCATGAAGATCGACAGGAAGCGGCTGCCGGTCAGCTCGCGTTCGACGAAGCCCAGCGTCTCCTCGACGGTGGCGCGGGTCTCGCCCGGGCCGCCGAGCATGAAGAACCAGGTGCTGCGCAGGCCGGCGGCGCGCACCAGCTTGGCGGTGCGGCGCACATGCCGCATGCTGAAGCCCTTGTTCAGATTGTCGAGCATCGCATCGTTGCCGGCCTCGGGCGTGATCATCACCGAGTTGAATCCGGCCTGTTTCATCAGCGCGAACAGCTCGGCCGAGGCGGTCAGCGGATTGACGCCCATGGCGGTGAAGCGCAGCTTGAGCTTGCGGCGGATGATCTCGCGGCAGATGTCGAGCGCGTGGCGCGCCGGCACGTTGAAGGTCGAGTCGACGAACTCGAAGCTGCGCGGCCGCGCGACCGCCGCGACGCGCTCGATCTCGTCGACCACCTCGGCCGCCGGACGCCGCCTCAAGCCTTCGCCCTCGATCGCCGGATAGGCGCAGTAGCTGCACGCGAGCGGGCAGCCGCGCTTGGTCTGCACGGCCCAGGTGCCGCCGAACCGCTCGTAGGCGCGCCAGTCGATCCACTGCTCCATGCCCGAGGCGCCGAAGGCCGCGAGCCGCGCCGGCGGGTTGCTGCGGATCTGCCCGCCGGCGCGATAGCAGATGCCGTCGACGCCGCCGAGGCTCGTTCCGCTTTCGAGCGCGGCCAGCAACGCCGGGAAGCTGCGCTCGCCCTCGCCGATCACGGCGATGTCGGCGTCCAGGTGCTTCAGCGTCGAGGCGCCGAGGATGGAGATCGCCGGCCCGCCGACCACGATCGGCGCCGCGCTGTGCGCGCGCAGCAGTGCGATGAGCCGCGCCAGCTCGCCGAGGTGGCGCGCCAGGTGCTGGTGCACGACGTTGTCGATGTTGCGCACCGAGATGCCGATCGCCTCGGGCTTGAACTCCGCGAGCGCCCGCCGCAGGTCGGCATCGGGATCGGCGCTCGGCAGCAGATCGAGAAAGCGCACGTCGTGGCCGGCGTCGCGGGTCGCGGTCGCCACATAGGCGAGACCGATCGGCGGCGCCGGCACCAGGTCGCGCGCGCGGTTGGCGTAGATGAGCAGGACGCGCATCGTGGTGGTGGTCAGTCGGGGCGCGCCGGCGGTCGCGGATGGCGTATGCGTAGGCCGCGCGAACGAGCGAGGACGCTCGGAGGATATTGTGGGCGGGGCTTCCAGCCCCGCTCGTCCGTCGATGGATCGTGCCCGGCGGGGCTGGAAGCCCCGCCTACAACTTCGCAGTTCCCGGAACCAAGAAGGGTCCTGGCCAAACCGTCGATAATTCGCGCCGGCACCGGACCCAGCACCGCCGCGACATGCACCCGCCAGTCGAACTCCAGGGCGTCGAGCAGGTTCTTGATCATGAGGCCGCGCTCGGTGTCGCCCTCGATGCTCAGGCGGCGCTGGAAGAACAGCGTGTCCGGATCCTCGGCGCGGGTCGCGAGCCGCCAGAAATCGTCGAAGCCGCCGCGGATGCGCACGTCGGCGCCGCCCGGGTCACAGGCCGTCAGGCCCCGGCCGCGCACCGCAAACCCCAACCGGCAGCCGAGGTCATGAATCTCGATCGCCACCCGGCAGCCGTCGAGCTCCGGCAGGCGCGCCGCCAGGGCCTGGCCGCGCAGCAGCTGGCTGGCGAGCGCCGCCAGGCCGGCGGAATGCAGGCGGTCGGGGAGGGCGCTGAGCGCCAGGCGCAAGGGCGCGGCGGGGAGGGTCAGCACGGGCGGTCTGCTCGCATGGCCGCCATGCTAGCCGCGCCGGGCCGGCCGGCGAATTGACCTAGGTCAACGGCCGGTCGCGGGGGTAGAATTGACAGCTGTCAATCCCGCCGCCCGCGCCGCCGTGTTAGGGTGGCAGTCCGTTTCGAGAACCGATCCAGATCATGGACCATCGCCTGCATTTCGACCCGGAGCTGATTCGGCGCTACGACAAGGCCGGGCCGCGCTACACCTCGTACCCGACCGCGGTGCAGTTCCACGCCGGTTTCGGTGAGGCCGAGTACCGCGAGCTCGCCGCGCGCAGCAACCGGCCGCAGCACGGCGCCGCGCGCCCGCTGTCGCTGTATTTCCACCTGCCGTTCTGCGACACGGTGTGCTTCTACTGCGCCTGCAACAAGATCGTCACCAAGAACCGCAAGCGCGCCGCGCCCTATCTGGAACATCTGTTCCGCGAGATCGAAATGCAGGGCGACTTGTTCGACCGCGCGCGCACGGTCGATCAGCTCCACTGGGGCGGCGGCACGCCGACCTTCATCAGCCACGATGAGATGCGCGCGCTCATGGACAAGACGCGCCGCCATTTCAACCTGCGCGACGACGACCGGGGCGAGTATTCGATCGAGGTCGATCCGCGCGAGGCCGACGCCGACACCATCGCGCTGCTGCGCGAGCTCGGCTTCAACCGCCTGAGCCTCGGCGTGCAGGACTTCGATCCGGCGGTACAGCAGGCCGTCAATCGCCTGCAGTCGGAGGCCGAGACGCTGGCGGTGCTGGAGGCGGCGCGCCGCACGGGGTTCCGTTCGATCAACTTCGACCTGATCTACGGCCTGCCGCGCCAGACCGTGACGAGCTTCGCCGCCACGCTCGACAAGGTGATCGCCGCCGGCCCCGACCGCCTGTCGGTGTTCAACTACGCGCACCTGCCGGAGCTGTTCAAGACCCAGCGCCAGATCGACGCGGCCGAGCTGCCGAGCGCGGCCGACAAGCTGGCGATCCTCGAGCACACCATCGGGCGCCTGACCGGCGCCGGTTACGTGTACATCGGCATGGACCACTTCGCGCGCCCCGACGACGAGCTGGCCGTGGCGCAGCGCAGCGGCACGCTGTACCGCAACTTCCAGGGATATTCGACGCACGCCGATTGCGACCTGGTGGCGATGGGGATCACGGCGATCGGCAAGGTCGGCGACAGCTACAGCCAGAACTTGAAGACTATCGACGAATATTATGCAGCGCTCGACGCCGGCCGGCTGCCGGTGTTCCGCGGCATCGCGCTCAGCGACGACGACAAACTGCGGCGCGCCGTCATCACCCGGCTGATCTGCCACTTCGAGCTCGACTTCGCGCGCATCGAGCGCGAGCACGGCATCGGCTTCCGTGACTACTTCGCCGATGAGTTGCGTGCGCTTGCTGCGCTACAGCAGGACGGCCTGCTGCAGGTGAGCGACGACGCGATCCACGTCGCGCCGGCCGGCAAGCTTCTTATCCGCAACATCTGCATGGTGTTCGACAAGTATCTGCGCGCCGCCGCCAACCAGCGGTTCTCGAAGGTCATTTAAGCGGCCGGTCGAGCGTCGCGCGGTCGGGGATGTCGGCGCGAACATCAGGATTCAGTGATTGGCGCACCAAAAGACTTCAAGTATAGTGGCCGTCCCGAGGCGAGGTGCTTTGAGGATCGGCGCCGGAGGTTTGGGCGGCCACCCGTCTCGACGGAAATGACCTTAAGAATAAAATGGATTTTCGACTATCCGCACAACCGAGCGCAAGTCACCAGACACCCTTATGGACAAGAATCGCAAGGAACCCGCCCCTGTCATCCAGCTTTCCAGCATCAAGGCCGCGTGCGGCAACTGCGGTCTCAAGGATTTGTGTCTGCCCCTGGGGTTGAGCAGCCAGGACCTCGACGCACTCGAGAGCATTGTGCAGCGCCGCCGCAAGGTGAAGCGCGGCGAGCAGCTGTTCAGCATGGGAGATCCCTTGGGCGCGTTGTACGCGGTCCGCAGCGGCGCCTTCAAGTCCTCGGAGCTGCTCGACGACGGGCGCGTCCAGGTCACCGGTTTCCACCTGTCCGGCGAGCTGCTCGGCATCGACGCCATCGGCGACGAGCGCCATCCCGGCAGCGCCGAGGCGCTCGAGACCTCGGAGGTCTGCGAGCTGCCCTATGCCAAGCTCGAAACCCTGGCGCGCGAGATCCCCGGCTTGCAGCATCAGTTGCTGCGCCTGATGAGCGGCGAGATCGCGCGCGAGGGCGCGCTGCTCATGATGCTCGGCAAGATGAACGCCGAGGAACGCCTGCTCGCCTGCCTGCTGAACTTCTCCCAACGCCAGCAGCGCCTCGGCTTCTCCGGCACGAGCTTCCGGCTGCACATGTCGCGCCAGGACATCGGCGACTATCTGGGGCTGGCCCTGGAAACCGTCAGCCGCCTGTTCTCGCGCTTCCAGGAAGAGCGCCTCATCGCGGTGTGCGGCAAGCATGTCGAGATCGAGAACATGGACGGCCTGCAGCGGCGGCTGGGCGTCTCGGCCGGCGGTTCCCAGCACGCCCGCGGAAGCCTCTGAACCGCCGTCAACCCCTGGCGATTTTCCCGGTTGACAGGGACGGCGGCATCGCCTAGTTTGCCGTTCCGGCCCATCGTCCTGCGAGTTTCGCCATGACCGTTCCCAGCCCGGCCCAGATCGAGGCCCTGTTCGCGCTGCCGTTCAACGACCTGCTGTTTCATGCCCACGGCGTCCACCGCCGCCACTTCGACCCGAACGCGGTCCAGGTCAGCACCCTGCTGTCGATCAAGACCGGCGGCTGCTCGGAGGACTGCGCCTATTGCTCGCAGTCGGCGCGCCACGACGCCGGCCTCGAGACCGAATCGCTGCTGTCGCTGGCGGTCGTTACCGAGGCGGCGCGCGCCGCCAAGGCACGCGGCGCGACGCGCTTCTGCATGGGTGCGGCCTGGCGCGGCCCGAAACAGAAGGACCTGGAACCGGTGCTGGAGATGGTGCGCGCGGTGCGCGCGCTCGGGCTCGAAACCTGTACGACCCTGGGGATGCTGAAGGACGGCCAGGCCGAGCAGCTCGCCGCGGCCGGCCTGGACTACTACAACCACAATCTCGACACTTCGCCGGAGTTCTACGGCGAGATCGTCACCACGCATACTTATGATGACCGGCTCGACACGCTGCGCAAGGTGCGCGCGGCCGGCCTCAAGGTCTGCACCGGCGGCATCGTCGGCATGGGCGAATCGCGCGCCAGCCGCGCCGGGCTTCTCGCCCAGCTCGCCGCGCTCGATCCGCCGCCGGAGAGCGTGCCGATCAATCTGCTGGTGCGCATTCCCGGTACGCCGCTCGGCGACGGCCCGGCGCTCGATCCGATCGAATTCGTGCGTACCATCGCCGCGGCGCGCATCGCGTTGCCGACCAGTGTCGTGCGGCTGTCGGCCGGGCGCCAGCAGATGCCCGAGTCGCTGCAGGCGCTGTGTTTCTTCGCCGGCGCCAATTCCATTTTCTACGGCGACAAGCTTCTCACCACGCCCAATCCCGACACCGACAGCGACCGGGCGCTGTTCGCCAAGCTCGGCCTGCATGCCCTCGAGCCGGCGTCCGGCGTCGCGCCCGCGGCGCAGGCGAGCGCCTGACGCCGGTCAGGCCGGCGCCGCGAACAGCCAAAGGTAGCCGGCGTTGTAGAAGACGTGCAGCAGGATGGGCGCGCCGAGACTGCCGTGCCGGTCCTTGAACCAGCCGAAGATCAATGACGGGACGAACACCGCCGCGGCCGCGAGCGGCGCGTGATTGAGAAAATGCAGCGCGGTGAACAACAGGCTGGTGATGAGGTTGGCCGGCGAAACCGGGCCGGGCAGGCGCCGGCGCAGCCGGCGCGCGAGCGCCTCCTGGATCAGGCCGCGAAACACGATTTCCTCCAGCACCGGGTAGACCAGCGCCGGAAGCAGGAACGGCGCGACGTGCGCCAGCGGCCAGTCGAGGTCGAGCGCCGGACGCGTCAGCGCGTAGAGGATCGCCCAGTACAGCGGCGCGGCCAGCAGCGCCGCCCACAGCCACGGATCGCGAACCGGAATCGCCGCACGGCGCGCGATTGCGCGCATCAGCGTCCGCCGGCGGCGCGCAGCGGTTCGTTCACCCCGGGCAGCCCGGGCAGCGGCACCGGCCGGATCTCGAACGTCATCTTCTCCAGGTCCCCGAGCGCGTAGGTCGGCGCCGCGCCGATGCCGGCGACGGTGCCGGGATCGACGCGCAGCGTCGTGCCGCCGGTCACGGTCGCGATGCTCTCGATGCAGGCGCGGTGCTCATGACCGTTGCAGACCAGATCGTAGTCGCCGGTCAGCGCCATGGCCTTGGCATAGTGCGGGTAGTGCACCAGGAAGATCCGCCGGCCGTGCAGGGTCAGCGCCGCGTCCTGGCCGTAATAGGTCACCAGCCCGTTGGAGCCGTGCGCGATGCGGCTCAGGTGGTAGAGATCGCCGGCGTTGTTGCCGTGGATCACGTGGATCGGCAGGCCGAGCGGCAGGATGGCGTGCAGGGTGCTGGGCGCCACCAGGTCGCCGCAGTGCAGCACCGCCTGCGCGCCGCGCGCCCACGCGTCGGCGACCGCCGCGGCCAGCAAGGGGCGGTGATCGTGGCTGTCGGAGACGATACAAATTAGCATCAGTGAAAAGTAAAAAGTGGAAAGTGGAAAGTATATCCGACTACGTGCCCATGCCCCAATGGTTCCGCCGCATCCTGCCTGTTAAAACAAACGGGCCGGCAAGACCGGCCCGTTCCACTACTTGCTACTTGTCACTTGTTACTTGTTACTGTCCCTACAGCAACGGCACTATGAGCAACGCCATAATATTGATGATCTTGATCATCGGATTGATCGCCGGGCCGGCCGTGTCCTTATAAGGATCGCCGACGGTGTCGCCGGTGACCGCCGCCTTGTGGGCGTCGGAGCCCTTGCCGCCGTGATGGCCGTCCTCGATGTATTTCTTGGCGTTGTCCCAGGCGCCGCCGCCGGTGGTCATGGAGATCGCCACGAAGATGCCGGTGACGATCGAGCCGAGCAGCATGCCGCCCAGCGCCTTCGGCCCGGCGTCCGGGCCCATCGCCCAGTACATGACCACGACGATCACGATCGGCGCCAGCACCGGCAGCAGCGAGGGGATGATCATCTCCTTGATGGCCGCCCGGGTGAGCATGTCGACCGCGCGCGAGTAGTCGGGCTTGGCCTTGCCGGTCATGATGCCCTTGATGGACTTGAACTGGCGGCGTACCTCGACCACCACCGCGCCGGCCGCGCGGCCGACCGCCTCCATGGCCATGGCGCCGAACAGGTAGGGGATCATGCCGCCGATGAACAGGCCGATGATCACCGCCGGGTCGTCGAGCCGGAACTCGACCAGCTTGCCGGCATGCTCCAGCGCATGGGTGTAGTCGGCGAACAGCACCAGCGCCGCGAGGCCGGCCGAACCGATCGCGTAGCCCTTGGTCACCGCCTTGGTGGTGTTGCCGACCGCGTCGAGCGGATCGGTGACGGCGCGCACCTTGGACGGCAGGTTGGCCATCTCGGCGATGCCGCCGGCGTTGTCGGTCACCGGGCCGTAGGCGTCGAGCGCGACGATGATGCCGGCCATGGACAGCATGGCGGTGGCGGCGATCGCCAGGCCGTAGAGGCCGGCCAGCTCGTAGGCGCCCCAGATGCTGATGCAGACCGCCAACACCGGCAGCGCCGTGGACTTCATCGAGAGGCCCAAGCCCGCGATGATGTTGGTGCCCGGTCCGGTGACCGAGGCGGCGGCGATGGCGCGCACCGGCTTGTACTCGGTTGCGGTGTAGTACTCGGTGATCACCACCATGGCGGTGGTGAGCGCCAGGCCGATGAGGCCGGCGTAGAACAGATTGATGCTTGCGACGGTCTGTCCGTCGAGCGTCACGCTCTCGCCGAGCAGATAGGTGGTGACCGGGTAGAAGGCGATCGCCGCCAATACGCCGGAGACGATCACGCTGCGGTACAGGGCGTTCATGATCTTGCCGCCCTTGCCGACCGACACGAACCAGCTGCCGACGATCGAGGCCAGGATCGATACGCCGCCCAGCGCCAGCGGATAGAGCACCGCGGTCTCGCCGGCGTCCTCGAGCAGCAGCGAGCCGAGCAGCATGGTGGCGATGATCGTGACCGCATAGGTCTCGAACAGGTCGGCGGCCATGCCGGCGCAGTCGCCGACGTTGTCGCCGACGTTGTCGGCGATCACCGCCGGGTTGCGCGGGTCGTCCTCGGGGATGCCGGCCTCGACCTTGCCGACCAGGTCGGCGCCGACGTCGGCGCCCTTGGTGAAGATGCCGCCGCCGAGACGCGCGAAGATCGAGATCAGCGAGCCGCCGAAGGCCAGGCCCACCAGCGGCGCGATGTAGTCGATCTCGCCGCCGGGGTAGATGGCCTGGAGGGCGGCGTAGTAACCGGCCACGCCCAGCATCCCCAGGCCCACCACCAGCAGGCCGGTGATGGCGCCGCTGCGGAAGGCCAGCTTCAGCGCCGGGTTCAGCCCTAGCTTGGCGGCCTCGGCGGTGCGGACGTTGGCACGCACCGAGATGTTCATGCCGAAGATGCCGGCCGCCGCCGAGCACACCGCGCCGATCGCGAAGCCGATCGCGGTCTGGGCGTTGAGCGCGGCGAAGATCACCACGAACAGCACCACGCCGACGCCGGCGATGGTGGTGTACTGGCGGGTGAGGTAGGCCTGCGCGCCTTCCTGGATGGCGGCGGCGATCTCGCGCATCCGCGGGCTGCCCGTGGGTTTGGCGAGCACCCAGCGCATGGAGATGAGGCTGTAAACGACGGCGACGACGCCGCAGCCCAACGCGAACAACAATACCTCGGACATGGTGTGCCTCCCGGCTTGTTGGGGAAAAGGTTTCCTGACCCCTTTTCCCGATGAGTATTCTTCTATGCCTCTCCTGCACTGCTCGCATTGACGCAGATCAAACCTGCACCCGCCGGACCATAAGGTCGCTTAATGTGCCGATCCGCGACTTTTCTGACCGGCGTCAGGAATGCTTGTCCTTCATCGCCAGGCCGCCCTCGAAGCGCGTGCCGGGCTCGAAGCCGAATATCCGGTCGAGCCCGAGCTCGACGATGAACCGATCGACCGCCTGCTGACCGTGCTCGCGGCTCACCTCGGACAGGATCAGCTTGGCGGAGTTGCCGTTGTAAAACCCGCCGAAGTCGGCCTGCACCTTCAACAGCTCGCGTGCTTTGTCGAGGGTCATATAACCTCAGTTGCAAGTGGCAAGTAGCAAGTGGCAAGGAACTTCTCCTTGCTACTTGAAACTTGCTACTTGCCACTCGTATCCACGCCTACAACTTAAACTCGCCCTTCAATTTCCGTTTCACCGGCACATTCTTCAACCGCACATACTGCGGCATACCGTTCTTGTAGGGCGGGTAGTCCTCGCCCTTGATGAGCGGCTCGAGGTAATTGCGGCACTTGGCGGTGATGCCGAAGCCGTCGGCGGTGATGAAATCCGGCGGCATCATCTTCTCGACGTTCGCGACCTTGGCGAGCGGCGCCATGCCGATCTTCCATTTGTATGGCTTGTTCGAGGCGCGCACCACGGTCGGCATCACCGAGTTGTGACCCTTCAGGGCGAACTCGACCGCCGCCTTGCCCACGGCATAGGCCTGGTCGACGTCGGTCTTGGAGGCGATGTGGCGCGCGGCGCGCTGCAGGTAATCGGCCACGCCCCAGTGGTACTTGAGGCCGAGGCCTTCCTTGACGATCGAGGCCACCACCGGCGCCACGCCGCCGAGCTGGGCATGGCCGAAGGCGTCGCGCAGGCCCTGGTCGGCGAGGAACTTGCCGTCGGCGCTCTTCACGCCCTCCGAGACCACCACCGTGCAGTAGCCGAACTTCTTGACCGCGGCATTGACCTTGGCGAGGAACTTGTCCTTGTCGAAGGTCACCTCGGGGAACAGGATCACGATCGGGATCTCCGTGTCCTGGGTCGAGGCGAGACCGCCGGCGGCGGCGATCCAGCCGGCGTGCCGGCCCATGACTTCGAGGATGAACACCTTGGTCGAGGTCTTGGCCATGCTTGCTACGTCGAAGCTCGCCTCGCGCGTGGACACGGCGATGTACTTGGCGACCGAGCCGAAGCCCGGGCAGTTGTCGGTGACGGCCAAGTCGTTGTCGACGGTCTTGGGCACGTGGATCGCCTGGAGCGGATAGCCCATGGATTCGCCGAGCTGCGAGATCTTGAGGCAGGTATCGGCCGAGTCGCCGCCGCCGTTGTAGAAGAAATAGCCGATGTCGTGCGCCTTGAAGACCTCGATCAGGCGCTCGTATTCGCGGCGGTTCTGGTCCAGGCTCTTGAGCTTGTAGCGGCAGGAGCCGAAGGCGCCGCTCGGGGTGTGGCGGAGCCGCCCGATGGCGCCGGCGGATTCCCTGGAGGTGTCGATCAGGTCCTCGGTCAGCGCGCCGATGATGCCGTTGCGCCCGGCGTAGACCTTGGCGATCTTGTTCTTGTGCTTGCGCGCGGCCTCGATCACGCCCGCTGCCGAGGCGTTGATGACGGCGGTGACGCCGCCCGATTGGGCGTAGAAGGCGTTCTTCGGTCTGGCTTTGGCCATTGTGCTTCAATCTCCCCAGAAGTTAGGTGTCAGATCCGGTTTGTCGTCCGCGGGCTTTTCCTCGGACGGCGAGGCGTCGGCCTCGATCTTGTGCTTGCGCAGGTGGTCGGACTCGACCTGGAGCAGGCTCACCACGCAGTCGCCGATCTCGTCGTAGCTGTCGATGCCGGTGCCGAGCTGATGATCGGGGTGGTAGTAGAAGATCGCGCGGTAGCGCTTGGGCGCGATCTTGCTGATCGCGAAGTTGGCCCCCTTGGCCGACCAGAACACCGTCGGGCACCAGGCCATCTCGTTGGAGCCGTCGCCGGCGATCATCTCGGTGTCGGCCAGCTGGATCTCCACGGGCCGGCCGTAGCGCTCGGCGAGCGTCGTGCGCAGGGTCCACAGCTCGGTTTCGGTGAAATCCGGTATGTCGGTCATGTCCGGTCGGCGGGTGGGGCCAAGGACGCGCCCTTGGGTCCAGTCCATCAAGGGGGCTAAAGATAACCGAAATCGCCGTGGCGTTCACGGCAAAGATTGAATCTGCGGATAGGCCGGCTTTATGGCGGGAAATCCCCGGAAAACCATTGACGTCCGGAGGGTCCGCAGGTAGTTTAGCCGCCAGCAGTCCCCGCCAGGGGAGGATTCCATCAGTCACCAATAAAGGGTCCCGGATGGGGCCTAAAGCGAGAACAGACATGCGAATCGTACTACTAGGAGCGCCGGGCTCCGGCAAGGGAACTCAAGCTAAGTTATTGGTAGAAAAGTACAAAATTCCGCAAATATCCACAGGTGATCTTCTTCGGGCGGCGGTCGCCGCCGGCACCGAGCTGGGCAAGAAAGCCAAGGCGGCGATGGACTCGGGCCATCTGGTCGCCGATGACGTGGTGCTGGGCATGATCCAGGAGCGCCTGGCCAAGCCCGACGCCCGCGGGGGTTTCATCCTCGACGGCTTTCCGCGCAACATCCCCCAGGCCCAGGCGCTCGACGCCATGTTGGCCCGCCTCGGCCAGCCGCTGCAGCTGGCGCTGCTGGTGGACGTCGACCTCGAGGTGCTGATGAAGCGCCTCACCGGCCGGCGCACCTGTGGCACCTGCGGCGCGATCTACAACATCTACTACACGCCGCCCAAGACCCCGGGCAAGTGCGACAAGTGCGGCGGCATGCTCCAGCATCGCTCCGACGACAACGAGACCACGGTGCGCAACCGCCTCAAGGTCTACGAGGAGCAGACCGCGCCGCTGGTGTCGTACTACAAGGCCCAGGGCAAGCTGCGCACCGCGCGCGGCGTCGGCTCGATCAACGACATCTTCAAGACCATCAGCGACATCATCGAGGCCCAGATGCGGCCGCTCGCCGGGGTGAACCTGGGCGGCGCCGCGGCGGCGGCCAAGGCAGCCGGCAAGGCCGCGGCCAAGCCGGCCAAGGCCGCGGCCGCCAAGCCGGCTGCCAGCGCGCCGGCCAAGGCCGCCCCCAAGAAGGCCGCCAAGAAGGCGGCGAAGAAAGTCGCCAAGAAGGCGAAGAAGGCCGCCAAGAAAGTCGCGAAGAAGGCCAAGAAGGCCGTGAAAAAGGCCGCCAAGAAGGCGAAGAAGGCGGTGAAGAAGGCTGCCAAGAAGGCCAAGAAGGCGCCGAAGAAGAAGGCGAAGAAGACCAAGTAGGCGTTACCGGTCGTGACGCGCGGGGGCCCGGCTCGACCGGGCCCTTTTGTTTTTCTGGTTTTCCCCGCGTCCCCCGTGGTTTAACATCTTTTTCCATGAACGACGCGACCCATCCCGCGAGGAGTAGCTGAGTGAGCGAGTCGGATACCCGTCACCCCGGTTTCCCGCGCACCCGCCCGCGGCGCATGCGGCGCGATGATTTCTCGCGGCGGCTGATGCGCGAGAACCGTCTTTCGGTGGACGATCTGATCCAGCCGGTGTTCGTGATCGAGGGTCAGGCCCGGACCGAGGCGGTGGCGTCCATGCCCGGCATCGAGCGCATGAGCATCGACGTGCTGGTGCGGCGCGCGCAGGACTGGGCCCGGCTCGGCATCCCGGCGGTCGCGCTGTTTCCCGTGGTGGCGGCGGACCGCAAGACCGACCGCGCCGAGGAGGCCTACAATCCGGACGGCCTCGCCCAGCGCGCGGTGCGCGCGCTCAAGCAGGGCATCCCGGGGCTCGGCGTCATCACCGACGTGGCGCTCGACCCGTTCACCGTCCACGGCCAGGACGGCCTGATCGACCGCGACGGCTACGTGCTCAACGACGAGACCGTCGCGGTGCTGGTCAAGCAGGCGCTGTCCCACGCCGAGGCCGGCGCCGACATCGTCGCGCCCTCGGACATGATGGACGGGCGCGTCAGCGCGCTGCGCGACGCGCTCGAGGACAACGGTTTCGTCAACACCCGTATCCTGTCGTACTCCGCCAAGTACGCGTCGAATTTCTACGGCCCGTTCCGCGACGCCGTCGGCTCGGCGGCCAATCTCGGCGGCGGCAACAAGTACAGCTACCAGATGGACCCGGCCAACTCCGACGAGGCGCTGCGCGAGGTCGCGCTCGACCTGGCGGAGGGCGCCGACATGGTCATGGTCAAGCCCGGCATGCCCTACCTCGACATCGTGCGGCGCGTGAAGCGGCGCTTCGGCGCGCCGACCTTCGTCTACCAGGTGAGCGGCGAATACGCCATGCTCAAGGCCGCCGCGGCCAACGGCTGGCTGGACGAGAAGGCGGCGGTGATGGAGTCGCTGCTGGCGTTCAAGCGCGCCGGGGCGGATGCGATTTTGACGTACTATGCCGCGCAGGCCGCGGCCTGGCTTAAGGACGGATGAAGGTTTTCAAGCGGCGTCGGTTTTTGCCCGGGGTCAATGCCGCCCGCGTATCGTTATGATATGTTGATCCAATATTGCGTCACGAACCATGCACGACAGGGAGTAAAACGTATGAATAGCCGTCTAGGCATTACCAGCGTCCTGGTCATCTCGCTCGCCGCGGTCGCGGCCTGCACGCGCGAAGTCAGCTACAGCCGGGACGTCAAACCGATCCTGCAGGCCAAGTGCCTGTCTTGTCACGACGGCAGCGGCGAAGGTTCCCAGAAGAGCGGGTTCAGCGTGAAGGATTACGCCGGCCTGTCGAAGGGCACCAAGTTCGGCGACGTCATCGTCCCCGGCGACGCCGAATCCAGCACCCTGTATCGCCTGGTCGCCCACAAGACCAGCCCGGAGCTGCACATGCCGCCGCACCACCGCGATTCGCCGGCCATGGGGCGCGCCGAGCCGCTCACCCAGGACGAGATCGACACCGTCAAGCTGTGGATCGATCAGGGCGCGAAGGACAACTAGCCGTCAGCACCGACAACTTCCCCTCACCCTGGCCCGGTTCCTCCGCCTTCGGCGGAGGGCTGGGTGCTCGTTCAGCTCTTCCTTGAGAGTGTCGACCCCGATCCGCGTCCCACGCGGAACGGGGAGGGCATCGACCGACCCGATCCGACCACGCTGTCTTCGAAACGTCACTGCACCGTAACAATTCCGCAAACCGAGTTTGTCATCGTGCACGCGGCCAAAACGAGACCCGACCACCCATGATCACTCGCAGACCGGCGTCACGCCGACCCGGATGCGCCGCGCCACCCCCACAGGATCCCGACGCGCACCGTGCGCGTCAGCGCGCCATCTTCGACCGGCTCGGTTGTCCCGGGACGTCCGCCGACGTTGAAACGCCGGCCTTCGCGTGCGACGACGTGACGGCCGGTACCGAGAACGAGCTGCAGGTGACGGTACGCGGCGCACGCAGCGCCGTCGATCTGCCGTTGGCGCTGCTGGGCGCGCCGCACTATGGGGCGCTGCGGGCGCGCGCCCGGTTCGACGCCGCGGCCGGCCGCGAGCTCGCCGAGATTGACCGGTTCCTGCATGACAATGCCGACGCCGCCTGGGATCACAGCTGGGTGCGGATCCCGCGCGCCGCCCTGAATGCTCACGCCCGCGGCATGCTGCACGACGACTTGGCGGGTCGCGCCGATAGTCATCGCTTCGCCTGCCGCGATCGCGGCGCCGACGGCGTGCGCGTGCCCATGAGTTATGCCCTCAAGCTCGCGCTGGCCGACGTGCTTGGGGCGTCGCCGGCGCTGCCGCGGCCGGTGCGCGCGACCGCCACGCGCCTGTTTGCGCACCTTACCAACGACAACACCTCGCCGGAGTTGTTGTCGCTTTACGTGGTGTCGTCGCGCGACCGCCACGCGCTCGGTGCGGCGGTCGCGCGGGAGAATCAACTGCAATTCCTGCTCGCCCAGCTGCTCACCGAGTATGCCAACCGGAAGTTCGCGTTGCACGCCACCGGGCAGCGGGCATCGATCTACTTCGCGCCGACGCCCGGTCCGCGCCAGCGCCGGCTCAACGCCTGCCTGCCGGAGTCCGACTACCGCGCACTGATGATGAATCCCTGTCTGTCGGGCTTCGCGGACGGAACGGCCAAGCAGGAATACATGCACCTGTGCCACCGGACGCTCGCCACCAGCCGCGGCGCGGTGCGCGCCCGGTTGCGGGTGGCGGGTCTGACCGTCGACGCGCGCGCGCAATTGCCGCCGGCCACCAGCTTGCTCAATAACGGCACGCATCTCAGCCTCGGCAGTCGCCGGTTGTCGGCGGCTCGGCGCGATCCGGCCTCCGGCGTGAGCGGCGCCGACGAGAAGTACCTCGGCGACCTGTGCATCAAGATCGTCGAGCACTTTCTGCCGCTGTTCGTCGGCACCTACAGTGGCGCGCCGTTCCGCCTGCGGCTGTCGGATATGCATCCCGGGAAGGCGCTCGGCTTCCTGCCCTTGGAGCTGCACCCGACGCATCTCAAGATCTTCTGGCGGCAGTGGAAGACGAAGGCGGCGCCGCTGCTGCACGGCGGGTTCCACGACGCCGTCGGCCGGGTGTTTCGCCTGCGCGGCGACTATGTGCCGGACTTCCGCCTGCTCGACTACTTCGTCGCGCTTCCCGGCACGCACCGCCATCCGGCGCTCGACGGCCGCCCGGGCAACGACACGCGGCTCAAGCAGGAGCTGCACGCACAAGGCGTGTATCACCGCGACATGAGCCTGTACCTGCCCTACCGTCTGCGCGACTTCGAGTCGCGCGGCTTCTCCGGCTTCGAGGGCCGTTACTACAGCGCCTTCGAGGATTTCGACACCGACCTCGGCGCCGCCGCCGAGTTGCAGCGCCTGGTGACGGCAGTCGCCTACCAGCTCATGGCGACCGGCCGCTACACCCATGCCGACCTGCCCGACGATCCGTTCAGCGAGAGCGAGCGGCGCCAGATCCTGTTCGCGGCCGCCGCCGGCCTGCCGGCGATCTATGTGCGCAAAGACACGCGCAACCGTTTGCTGGGTACCCTGGTATCGATGGCTGACGGAGTGCGGACCAGCCGGCGCCAGCCCGCCTATCTGAAAGTTCCGCTCGCCGGATACCGGGCTGCCCTGTTGCGCCTGCTCGGGCGTGACGCGCCGGGGATCGTCGAACATCTCGATGCCGGCCCCTGGCTCGACGACCTGGCCGAGCGTCTGGCCGATCCCGCGGGGCGCTCTGCCGCCGGCCGGCTGACGCGCGGCATCCTCGATGAGATCGGCGCGCACTCACCCATGGAGGCCGATGCCGTCGAGTTCAATGAGGCGGCCGATCGCTACTATCGCGATACGCTGCGCGATCGCATGCTGCGCCGCGCCGTCGACTGCGCGGTCGGAGCGCTGCGCGGGCTCGAGCGCCGCGCCGGCGGCGACGCCCGCGTGCGTGCCGTCCTGTGTGCGGTCTCGGGCGGCCGGGACGCCGCCGAGCGGTTTGCGGCGCTCGCCGCGCGCTTGCTTGCCGACGAGGCCGAGGCCGGCGACGTGCAGGACCTGATCCAGCTGCTGCTCGTGCTCGTGACCGAGGACGCGCGCGACGCCGAGCGGTTGAAGTCCACGACGACCCCCACGGTGCATGACGATGATGCCACATCACTATATCGATCGGGCGTCCGGTAAGGTCCGCACCGAGCGCCTCTATCAGGACGCCGTGGTCCTGTTCTTCTACGGCCCGGTGCGCGAGCGCATGCCGTTCCTGTTCCGCATGCTGACCAGCGCCTGGACCACTCAGGTGCTGGGCTACCTCAACTACGACAGCTTCTGGGGGTCGAGCGCCTGCCGGCGCTTCCTGCGCGAGAACCGGATTGACCTGACCGAGTGCCTGGACGATCCGGCGCGCTTCACCACCCCGCGCCAGGTGTTCGAGCGACGTATCCGCTACTGGGAGTGCCGGCCGATGCCCCTCGACGAGGACTGCGTCGTCGCGCCGGCCGATTCGCGGGTGCTGGTGGGTTCGCTGGACGACAACTCGCAGTTGTACATCAAAGGCAAGCTGTTTCATTACGACGAGTTGCTCGGCGCGAGTCAGCCGCAGTGGCTCGAGGAATTTCACGGCGGCGACTACGCGGTGTTCCGGTTGACGCCGGAGAAATATCACTACAACCACAACCCGGTCGGCGGCCGGGTCGTGGACTACTACGAGATCGACGGCGCGTTTCACTCCTGCAATCCGGGCGCGGCGATCACCGTTGCCGCGCCGTACTCGAAGAACCGCCGGGTGGTGACCGTCATCGATACCGACGTCGAAGGCGGCACCGGCGTCGGCCTGGTGGCGATGATCGAAGTAGTCGCCCTGATGATAGGCGAGATCGTCCAGTGCTACAGCGAGGTCGGCTACGACGCGCCGCAGCCGGTGGTGCCGGGCATGATGCTGCGGCGCGGCGCCGCCAAGAGCCTGTTCCGTCCGGGCAGCTCGACGACCGTGCTGCTATTCCAGCGCGACCGGGTGCGGTTCGCGGACGATCTGCTGAGCAATCAACGCCGACCGGCGGTCGCGACGCGCTTCGCGCTTGCCTTTCAGCAGCCACTGGTCGAAACCGACGTGACGGCGCGCTCGGCGGTGGCGCGCGCGGCGGCCGTCGCCGCGTTCCGACAGGCATCCTGAGGGGGATCCGATGATTGAGCATCTGCTGTTCGTCACCGTGCTGGCGGTGTCGTGCATGGCCTATCTGGCCTGGGGATTCCGCTATCTCCCCGGCGAGCGCTGGCAGATCCTCGCCACGCTGCCGGTGCGCATCGACGCCAACGGGCAATGGCAGGGGGTGAACCTGACCTATTACGGCCTGTTGTCCGCCGCCGCCCAGCTGGTATCGGTGATCATCGCGTTTCTGCTGCTCGGCGCCGTCGGCGTCAGCCGCCTCGAGACTGTGGTGCTGGCGGTCGCGATACTGGCCGCCTGCATCCCGGCCTCCAAGCTGGTGGCGGTGGTGGTCGAGCGGAAGAACGGAACGCTAACCGTCGCCGGCGCGTCGTTCGTCGGTATCGTGCTGGCGCCGTGGGTGATCGAGCTCAGCAATGCCACGCTCGGCGCGCTCGACGGATCGCCGATCCCGGCGGTGCCGGCGCTGGCGGCGATGAGCATCGCCTACGCCTTCGGCGAGGGTCTCGGCCGGCTGGCGTGCATCAGCTTCGGCTGTTGCTACGGCAAGCCGCTCGCGGCGGCGCATCCGCTGACGCGCTGGCTGTTCAGGCGCTGGCACTTCGTGTTTCACGGTTCGATGAAGAAGATCAGCTATGCGGCGCGGCTCGACGGGGAGAAGGTGATACCGATCCAGGCGGTCACCGCGCTACTGTACGTCGCCGCCGGCCTGGTCGGCGTGTTGTTGTATCTGTCCGGCCTGTTCGCCGGGGCGCTGCTGCTGAGCCTCGGAGTCACGCAGCTGTGGCGCGCCTACTCGGAAACGCTGCGGGCCGATTATCGCGGCGGCGGCCGTATCTCCGTGTATCAATGGCTGGCGATCATATCGGTCGCCTATGTCGCGGTCGTGCTGCTGGCGCTGCAGGGCGGGTTCCTGCCCGCGCCGTCGCTGACCGCGGGGCTGGAGACGCTCTGGCATCCGGGCATGGTGCTGTTCCTGCTGGGGCTATTGATCGCCACGTTCGTTTTTTACGGACGCAGCGTCGTGACCGGCTCGCGGCTGTCGCTCTATGTCTGCGAGGACCGTATTTGAGACCGCTGTGCGGCTTGTGTCGGTCGCCGCGTTGACGCATGCTCGAAGGCGAGCGAGAGGAGTCCTGTCATGCAAGTCGTCATCGTGCGCCACGCCAAGGCGGAAGACGCCGGCACCGGGCCGGACGGGCCGCGGCGGCCGGACGCGGAGCGCGCGCTGACCTCCAGCGGCCGGCAGTACGCACGCCTCGCCGGTCGCGTGCTCGACCGGCTCTGTCCCGGGGTCGACGCGCTCGCCGTGAGCCCGCTGCGGCGTGCGGCCGAGACCGGGGCGCTGATCGCCAGGCAGTACAAGCGCCTGGAGCCGGTCCCGCTTCCGGCGCTGGCGCCGGCCGGCAGCGCGCGCGGCGTCCTCAAATGGCTGCATGAGTTCCCGGAGGACGCCACGGTGGTGCTGGTCGGACACGAGCCGGATCTGAGCCGGCTCGCGGGCTGGTTGATGACGGGCGCCGCCGAGTCCGTGATCGAGCTCAAGAAGGGCGCGATCTGCCTCATCGAGTTTCGCGCGGCACCCGCCGCCGGCCACGGGTCGCTGCGCTGGCTGCTGGCGCTGGCCCAGGTGCGCGCGCTGCGGCGTTGAAGAATCCATCGTCATCAAACCGTCATCCGCGGGCGGTTATGCTCGCGGGATTGACTCGCGACCGGGATGTCGACGTCGATCGATCGACACCCCGGTACGGCGGTCCGGTTTATAATCGGGGTCTCGCCGCGACGGCGCGACCGGGTAACGTGTCATGTCCGTGTCCAAATTGCTCAGCTTGCTGCCGGCGCTCGACGCGCGCCGCAGCGCCGAAACAATCGCCGCGGTCGATCTCGGGTCGAACAGTTTTCACCTGGTCGTTGCACAGGCCGATGACGGGAAGATACGCGTTATCGATCGCCTGCAGGAAATGGTACGACTCGCCGCCGGTCTGGATGCGCGCAACCGGCTGAGCGGTCCGGCGCGCCAGCGCGCCCTGGATTGCCTGGCGCGTTTCGGCGAGCGCCTGCGGGGGCTGCCGGGTCACGCCGTGCGCGCGGTCGGCACCAACACCCTGCGGCGGGCGCGCGATGCGGACAAGTTCCTGCGTCGCGCGGAGCGGGCGCTCGGGCATCCGATCGAGATTATCTCCGGCCAGGAGGAGGCGCGGGTGATCTATCAGGGCGTGGCGCGCGAGCTGCCCGACGACGGCGAACGCCGCCTGGTGCTGGACATCGGCGGCGGCAGCACCGAGCTCATCATCGGCGAGGGCCGGCGCGCGTTGCTGACGGAGAGCCTGTCTCTGGGCTGCGTGACCCTGAGCCGGGCGCACTTCGCCACGGGCCGCATCACGCCCAAGGCCTTGAGCGCCGCCGAAACCGGGGCGCGACTCGAGCTGCAGCCGATCGAAGCGCAATTCCGCACGCACGGTTGGACCGCGGCCTACGGCAGCTCCGGTACGCTGCGCGCGGTCGCGAGCGTCATCGAGACCCAGCGCTGGGGCGACCACGGCATCACGCCGGCGACGCTGAAGCGCCTGCGCGATGCGCTGCTGGCGGCCGGGCACGTCGACCAGCTGGCGTTGGCCGGCTTGAGCCCGGAGCGCGCACCGGTGTTCCCGGGGGGGCTCGCGATCCTCGCGGCGGTGTTCGAGGCGCTCGGCATCGAGCGGATGCGGGTGTCCGGTGGCGCCCTGCGGGAGGGGCTGCTCTACGATCTGGTCGGGCGCATCCGCCACGAGGACGTGCGCGAGCAGACCATACGCGACCTCAGCGCGCGCTATCAGGTCGACGTCCGGCAGGCCGAGCGCGTGGCGGCGACGGCGCAGCGGTGCCTTGCGCAGGTTGCGGCCGACTGGCAGCTCGACGAAGCGGACGGGCGGATGCTGGCCTGGGGCGCGCGCCTGCACGAGATCGGCCTGGCCATCGCGCACAACAAATACCATCGGCACGGCGCCTACCTGGTGGAGAACTCGAATCTTCCCGGCTTTTCCTGGCAGGAGCAGCGCTTGCTCGCGGCGCTGATCCGCGGCCACCGCCGCCGGCTGCCGCGCGATCTGTTCGACGCGCTGCCGCGCGCCCAGCGCCGCAGCGCGCGGCGCCTGTGCCTGCTGCTGCGGCTCGCCGTGCTGTTGCACCGCGGTCGCGGCGACGTCGAATTGCCGGCGTTGCGCCTCGAGGCCGACAAGCGCTCGCTCATGCTGCGCTTCCCGCGCGGCTGGCTGGGGCGCCATCCGCTGACCCGCGAGGACCTGGTTCGCGAGGCGGTGTATCTCCAGGCAGCGCGCCTTGAGCTGTTGATCCGGTAGGCCGACCCCGGGCGGGACCGCGCTCAGCCGCTCATCACGAACCCGCGGCCGAAGGCCGCCTACCTGCTCACCCTCTCCCGTCGGGAGAGGGTGGCCCGGCAGGGCCGGGTGAGGGAAGAGACCGCCCGCTTGCCGCATTCACTGTGGCCACGACCTGGCTGGGCGGTCTCTCGCCGAGCTCGGCGAGCAGCTCCAGCTGCGCGGCGCGCGGTTTGTGCCGGCCCGGCCCGGCGCGCCGGTAGCTGCCGTCGCTCTGCAGCAGCCACGCCTGGGTATTGTCGGCGAGGTAGGTCGCAAGGTCCCGGGCGATCCGTTCGCGCAGCTTCCTGTCCTCCACGGGGAAGGCGACCTCGACCCGGCGAAAGAAATTCCGGTCCATCCAGTCGGCGCTGGCGCAGAACACCTCGAATTCACCGTCATTGTGGAAATAGAAGACGCGGGTGTGCTCGAGGAAGCGTCCGATGATCGATCGCACCGTGATGTTCTCGGACACGCCCGGCACGCCCGGACGCAGGCAGCAGATGCCGCGTACGATCAGCTCGACCCGGACTCCGGCGCGCGCGGCGGCGTACAGGGCCTGGATGATCTGCGGTTCGACCAGGGCGTTCATCTTGGCGACGATGCGCGCCGGCCGCCCGGCGCCGGCATGCGCCGTCTCGCGCCCGATGCGCTCGATCAGCCCCTTGTGCAAGGTGAACGGCGATTGCAGGAGCTTATGCAGCCGCTTGACGCGGCCGAGGCTGGTGAGCTGCAGGAACACCTTGTTGACGTCCTCGCCGATGGTCTCGTCGCAGGTGAGCAGGCCGTAGTCGGTGTACAGCCGCGCGGTGCGGCTGTGATAGTTGCCGGTGGCGAGGTGCACGTAATGGCGCAGCGCACGCTGCTCGCGGCGCACGACCAGCAGCAGCTTGGCGTGGGTCTTGTAACCGACCACGCCGTACACCACGTGCGCGCCGGCCTCCTGCAGGCGCGTGGCGAGATTGATGTTCGCCTCCTCGTCGAAGCGCGCGCGCAGCTCGATGACCACGACCACTTCCTTGCCCGCGCGCGCCGCCTCGACCAGCGCGTCGGCCAGCGCCGAGCCGGGACCGGTCCGGTACAGGGTCTGCTTGATCGCCAGCACCTGCGGATCGGCGGCGGCCTGGCGCACGAAGTCGACGACCGGCGCGAACGACTGAAACGGATGGTGCAACAGGATGTCGCCCTGGCGCATCGCCGCGAACAGGCCGCGGGTCGCGGCCAGCCGCGCCGGCAGGCCCGGCACGAAGGCCGGATACTTGAGCTCGGGGCGGTCGACCTGGTCGATGACCGCCTGCAGACGATTGAGGTTGACCGGCCCGTTCACCTGGTAGAGGTCGTCCTCGACCAGATCAAACTGCTTGAGCAGGTAGGCCGCCATCTCCGCCGGGCAGTTGTCCGCCACCTCCAGGCGCACGGTCTCGCCGTAGCGCCGTGACGGCAGCTCGCCCTCGACGGCGCGCAGCAGGTCGCCGACCTCCTCCTCGTCGACGAACAGATCGCTGTTGCGCGTGACGCGGAACTGGTAGCAGCCAGTGACCTTCATGCCGGGAAACAGGTCGTCGACATGGGTATGGATGATCGATGACAGGAACACAAAGTCGTTCGGGCCGCCGGCGACCTCGGGCGGCAGCGGGATCAGCCGCGGCAGTGCACGCGGCGCCTGGACGACGGCGACACCGCTGCGCCGGCCGAAGGCATCGCGCCCTTCCAGCGACACGATGAAGTTGAGACTCTTGTTGAGTATGCGCGGGAAGGGGTGGGCCGGATCCAGGCCGAGCGGGTTGAGCATCGGCAGCAGCTCGCGCTTGAAGTAGCCGCGCACCCAGGACTCCTGCCCGGTGTTCCACTCGGTACGCCGCAAAAAGCGGATGCCGGCCTGCTCCAACGCCGGGATCAGCTCCTCGTTGAGCACCCGGTACTGCTCCGCCACGAGCTTGCGGGCCTCGACGCCGACCTGGCGTTCGACTTCGGCCGGCGCCATGTTGTCGGGTCCGGCCTGCGTCGAGCCCGAGGCCACCACCTCGTGCAGGCCGGCCACGCGGATCTCGAAAAATTCGTCGAGATTGGTGCTGGAGATGCACAGGAAGCGCAGCCGCTCGAGCAGCGGCGTGGCCGGGTCCTTGGACTGCTCCAGGACCCGGCGGTTGAATTCGAGGAAGCTCAACTCACGGTTGAGGAAGAGCTCCGGCTGGGTCAGTGGTTCTGGCTGGATCGATTCGACGGCGCTCATGACCGCACCGGAGGCTGTATCACCCGGGCAGTCTATAGGCCGAACATTGCAGAAATATTGCAGATATATGGCAGGCGATGACGATCGCCTGTTTGCCGTGCTGTATGGCGGCTGGTCGTGACAGGTGCCGGCCGCCGAGGAAAGCGGTACAGGTCGCGCAGCCCGCCGGTTACGGGTTTTTTCCCAGAATCTCCTTCTCGATCTGCTCCAGGCTGGTGTGGCGCACGTCCTTGCCCTTCACCAGGTAGATGACGTATTCGCCGATGTTGCAGGCATGGTCACCGATGCGCTCCAGGGCGCGCGCCGCCCAGATGACGTTGAGCATGCGTGAGATGGTGCGCGGGTCCTCCATCATGTAGGTGATGAGCTGGCGCAGCACGCCGTCGTACTCCTGGTCGACCTGCTCGTCCTCGCGCGCCACCCGCAGCGCCGCCTCCATGTCGACGCGCGCGAAGGCGTCGAGGGCGTCGTGCAGCATCTGGCGCACATGGTTGCCGAGCGCCTGGATCTCCATGTAGTTGTTCTTCGGCCGTTCCTCGCCGGCCAGGCGCATCGCCATGCGCGCGATCTTCTCGGCCTCGTCGCCCATGCGCTCGAGGTCGGTGATGGTCTTGATCACCGCCACCACCAGGCGCAGGTCGCCGGCCGTCGGCTGGCGGCGGGCGATGATCTGGTTGCACTCCTCGTCAATGGTGACCTCGAGCTTGTTGACCTTGTAGTCGTTCTTGACCAGCTCCTCGGCCAGCGCGACGTCGCCCTTGACCAGCGCGTGTATGGCCTGGTCGATCTGCTGCTCCACCAGTCCGCCCATTTCCAGGACCCGCGAACGGATTTCCTCGAGCTCGGCGTTGAACTGGCGGGAGATGTGGGTATGTATGGATTCCATGATCCTGCTCCTCGGCTCAGCCGTAACGGCCGGTAATGTAGTCTTCAGTCTGCTTTTGCGAGGGATTGGTGAAAATGCCATTGGTGTCGCCGAATTCCACCAGCTCCCCCAGGTACATGAACGCGGTATGGTCCGAGACGCGCGCCGCCTGCTGCATGTTGTGGGTGACTATTACGATCGTGTAATTGTTCTTGAGTTCATAGATTAGCTCCTCGATCTTGAGGGTCGAGATCGGGTCCAGGGCCGAGGCCGGCTCGTCGAGCAGCAGCACCTCCGGCTTGACGGCGATGGCGCGGGCGATGCACAGGCGCTGCTGCTGGCCGCCGGACAGGCTCATGCCGCTCTGCTTCAGCTTGTCCTTGACCTCGTCCCACAGCGCCGACTGGCGCAGCGCCGATTCGACGCGGTCGTCCATGGTCGATTTCTTCAAGCGCTCGTACAGCCGCACCCCGAAGGCGATGTTCTCGTAGATGGTCATCGGGAACGGCGTCGGCTTCTGGAACACCATGCCGACCCGTGCCCGCAGCCGGTAAAGGTCCATGCGCGGGGTCAGTATATTCTTGCCGTCGAGCAGGATCTCGCCGGTGGCGCGCTGGTCCGGATAGAGCTCGTACATGCGGTTGAGGGTCCGCAGCAGCGTGGACTTGCCGCAGCCGGACGGGCCGATGAAGGCCGTGACATGGTTCTTGGCGATGTCCAGGCTGACGTCCTTCAGCGCGCGGAACTTGCCGTAATAGAAATCCAGGTTGCGCACCTGGATCTTGCTGCCGGCCTCGACGGTTTGGGTGTCGTTCATCAGTCCATCTTCGGTTGGCGTAATAGCGTGCGGGCGATGATGCTCAGGGCCAGCACGCTGAGAGTAATGAGCAGCGCGCCGGCCCAGGCCAGCGTGTGCCACTCCGCGTAGGGACTCATGGCGAACTGGAAGATCACCACCGGCAGGTTGGCCATCGGTCCGGTGATATCGGTGCTCCAGAACTGGTTGTTGAGCGCGGTGAACAGCAGCGGCGCGGTTTCGCCGGCGATGCGCGCCACGCCGAGCAGGACGCCGGTCAGGACGCCGCTCAGTGCCGCGCGGTAGGCGATCAACGTGATCACCTTCCAGCGCGGCGCGCCCAGCGCCAGCGCCGCCTCGCGCAACGAGTTCGGCACCAGCCGCAGCATTTCCTCGGTGGTGCGGATCACCACCGGCAGCAGGATGATCGCCAGCGCCAGCGCGCCGGCGATCCCGGAAAACTGCCTGGTCGTGACCACCACCAGCTCGTAGACGAACAGCCCCATGATGATCGAGGGCGCGCTCAGCAGGATATCGTTGATGAATCGGATCACCGCGGCCACCGGCTTCTTGCGGCCGAACTCGGCCAGCCAGGTGCCGGCGAAGATGCCGATCGGCGTGCCGATGACGGTCGCCAGCCCGACCATGATAAGACTGCCGACGATGGCGTTGGCCAGCCCGCCCCGACCGCCCGGCGCCGGCGTGTTCTCGGTGAACAGCGTCCAGTCGATGGCGGCGGCGCCGGCGCTGAGCGTGGTCCACAGGATCCACACCAGCCAGAACAGGCCGAAGCCGGTGGCGATTACCGAGCCGGTCAGATTGAAGACATTGAGAATGCGCCGGCGGCGGTAGCGCCAGTTGCTGCCGCTGGCGTCAGCCACGTCCACCTCCCTTCGTCTCCAGCCGCATCAGCAGGAGCTTGGCGATCGACAGCACCACGAAGGTGATCAGGAACAGCACCAGGCCAAGCGCGATCAACGACGAGGTGTGCAGATCGCCGACCGCCTCGGTGAACTCGTTGGCCAGGGTCGAGGCGATCGAATTGCCCGGCTCGAACAGCGAAACGCTCAGGCGGTGGGTGTTGCCGATGACGAAGGTCACCGCCATGGTCTCGCCGAGCGCGCGGCCGAGACCGAGGAAGATGCCGCCGGTGACGGCGACGCGCGTGTGCGGCAGCACCACGTGGCGCACCACCTCCCAGGTGGTCGCGCCCATGGCATAGGCCGACTCCTTGACGAATTTCGGTGTGGTCAGGAAAACGTCGCGCATGATGGCGGCGATGAACGGAATGATCATGATGGCGAGAATGATGCCGGCCGGCAGCATGCCGATGCCGATCGGCGGACCCTGGAACAGTGCGCCGATCACCGCCCAATCGCCGAAAGTGTCCTGGAGCCAGGGCTGAACGTGCTCCGACAGCACCGGCGCGAACACGAACAGCCCCCACATGCCGTAGATGATGCTGGGAATGGCGGCCAGCAGCTCGATGGCGGTGCCGACCGGGCGCCGCAGCCAGTCCGGCGCGAGCTCGGTGAGGAACAAGGCGATGCCCAAGCTGATCGGCACGGCGATGGCGAGCGCGATGATCGAGCTCGCCAGCGTCCCGTAAATCGGCACCAGCGCGCCGAACTCCTCGCTGACCGGATTCCAGGCATCGGTGACGACGAAACCGGGGCCGAAGGTCGTGAGCGCCTGCCAGCCGCCGACGAACAGCGAAATCAGAATGCTGACCAGCAACACCAGCACCAGGCCGGCGAAGCTCGCCGTCACCCAGTAGAATGACTTGTCCAGCCAATGCTGGCGCGTGAGCGCCGCATCCGCTGAGTTGCCGTCCACGCTTCCCCCTTGCATGACAGAAACAGCGGGACCCGGCGGGCCCCGCTGTTTTATAAGGATGTAGGCGGGGCTTCCAGCCCCGCACCCACCAGATGTATTCTATTTCTGGACCAGCTTCCCGGTCCAGACCGGATTTCCCTTGGTGTCGCGGATCTGTTGTGCCCAGGCCTTTTCGACCAGGGTTACCACGCTGGCCGGCATCGGCACGTAGTGCAGCGCGTCCGCCAGCTTGTTGCCCTTGCGGTAGGCCCAGTCGAAGAACTTCAGCGCCTCCGCGGCGGTCGCGGGGTCCCGTTGCTGCTTGTGCATCAGGATGAAGGTCGCGCCCGTGATCGGCCAGCTCCCCGCGCCCGGCTGGTCGGTCAGCATCAGGTTGAAGCCCGGCGTGCCGGCCCAGTCGGCGTTGGCGGCCGCGGCCTTGAAGCTGTCGGCGTCGGGTTTAACGAACTTGCCCATCCTGTTCTGCAGCATTGCGTAGTTCATCTTGTTCTGCAGGGCGTAGGCATACTCGACATAGCCGATGCCGCCCTTGATGCGCTGTACGTAAGAAGCCACGCCTTCGTTGCCCTTGCCGCCGACGCCGGTCGGCCAGGCGACCGATGTCTTGTTGCCGACCTTCTCCTTCCACTCCGGGCTCACCTTGGACAGATAGTGGGTGAATATAAAGGTCGTGCCCGAGCCGTCGGAGCGCGCCACCACGGTGATCTTCTGATCGGGGAGCTTGACGCCCGGATTGAGCTTCGCGATCGCCGCGTCGTTCCACTGGGCGATCTTGCCCAGATAGATGTCGGCCAGCAGCGCGCCGGTCAGCTTCAGCTCGCCGGGATTGACGCCGGGCACGTTGATCACCGGCACGACGCCGCCCATGACCATCGGGAACTGCATCAGCCCGTTCTTCTCGAGATCCTCGACCGAGAGCGGGGCGTCGGAGGCGCCGAAATCGACGGTTTGGGCGATGATCTGCTTGATGCCACCACCGGAGCCGATCGACTGGTAGTTCATGCCGGTGCCGGTCTGCTGCTTGTAGGCCTCGGCCCACTTGGCGTAGATCGGGTAGGGGAAGGTGGCGCCGGCGCCGTTGATGTTGGCGGCTTCGGCCGCGCAGGCGCTTAAGGCCCCGGCCAGCAGGCCGGCCGTCAGGATTCGCTTGAGGCGTACGGAATGTCGCATGGATTGTCTCCGCTGTTTCGGTTGGGTTGTGGATAAATCGAACGTGCGCATCATTCCAGCCCTGTATGACAGTGTGATGACGGAATATGACGGTTTGATGACGGCGTTCAAGGCATCTCCCCGGGGCAAGGGGGTTGACGGACCGGAGTGCTCGGGTTCCTTGCGCGCATTTGACCCTGCTCAAGGAAGAATATCGGGATCGGGCGACAATTGAGGCAAAATACACGCAATCTGCCCCCCGACCGGAAATAATTTTGAGGAGCGAAGATATTGAACACGACCGGAATATTCGCCGCGAGTGTCGCAATTGCCGCGCTCGCGGCGGTCGGAATCCTGCCGGCACAGGCGCAGGACCAGGGCTTGCTCGACCTCGGCGGTGACCTGCGCCTCGGCGCCTACGGCCTCGATCGCGACGACCGCGACGGGACGCGCAGCTCGAACGGAGACTGGCGTGCACGCATCCGGCCCGGGGTCGGGGTCCGCCTGAGCGACAGCGTGAGCGCCAAGCTGCGCCTTGCCGGCCGCTATACCACGGACGACGTCAACACCAGCCATTTCGAGCTCTTCGAGGCGATCCCGACGACCGACGGCCTGCGCTTCGGCGATTCGACGGTCGACGAGCTGTACCTGCGCGTGCAGCCGGATCCGCGCTGGACGGCCATGCTCGGCCGCATGCAGACCAAGTTCGAGCTCGAAGGCGTCGCCAAGAAGTCGCTGTCACGCAACGACAGCCCGAACGTCGACATCACCTGGACCGACGGTCTGCTCGTCCAGCACAAGACGACGGCCGGAACGAGCTATTACACGATACTGCAGCGCAGCACGGACGAAGGCCCGACGACCGTCAGGCGCGCACCGCTCGCCTTCACGGAAAACGCCAGCCACGTGACTTATTACTTCGGCATGGAGAAAAAGAGCAAGCGGGGGCTCATCGCGCAGCGGGGGTGGGACATCACCTATATTCCCGATTCCCTCAGGAAGGATGGCACGGCCGGCGGCCGCATCGAGGACTATTACGGCATCACCGGCCGCCTCGCACTGCAATGGCCGATCGGCCAGGGCGCGACTCGCTTCATGTTGTCGGGCGAGGCGGCCTACGCGCCGAACACGCCGACCGAGGCGGCGCTGGGCATCGGCGGCACCGACGATGTCAGCGGGCTTGCGATCCACACCTCGGCGAACTTCATCGATTTTGTGCCCAAGCACAGCTTCGGGCTCGTTTACGGTCAGGCCCGCGGCGGCTGGCTGCTGTCGCCGGACTTTGTCAACAACATGACCCTGATCGAGGGCCGCTACGCCTGGCGGTTCGCGGAGAACCAGATCATCGATATGCGGCTGCGCCGGCGCGAGGACTATGAGCAGTTGACCACGGCCACGCAGCAGCGCACCGACACCGACTACTACGTGCGCTACACCGCGCGGTTCTGAGCCGGGACGGCACACGACCAAAGCCATCCCGTGGTTCGCCGCCGCCCACCTTGCGGGCAGATAAAAAAGCCCCGTTGGCACGAATGCCAACGGGGCCGTCGGGCCGAGTGAGCCGAAGCCTTACTGCACTTCGATTTTGCTCGCGATCACCGTGCCGTCGGCATTCTGCACGCCCTTGCCTTCGACACCCATGCCGACCATGAACGTGCTCGCGTCGTCCTGGTACTTGATCACGGTGCTGTCGGTGTAATAGACCGTCAGGCCGTCCACGACGATCGAGTTCGCGCCTACCGCGCTGATCGTGCCGTCGAACTCCGCCGCGGTCGCGCCCGGATCCGGCGTGGGCGTCGGATCGGGTGTCGGCGTCGGCGCAGGGGCGGGGCCGGTGGAGGTGCCGGTGAACTCGTAGGCGCCGATGTCGACCACCGGCGCGGCCCCGTTTCCGGTGTCGGGCATGCCGGTGTCGTCGAGGAAGCGCGGGTTGCCGGCGAGGTCGGTGGTGATTTCCGCGGGGATGCCGGCGTTGTCGCCGGCATCGATCGTGGGCGAGTTCGCGCTCAGGCCGAGATCATCGTCCGCGGTGCCGGCGATGCCGTCGGCGCCCCTGGCATTTGCGAACAGCGGATCGGCATCCCGGCCGCCGATCAGGCTGTAGCGAATGTCGGTCGGGCCGGTGAGCTGGCTGGACTTGTCAGACGCGCCCGCGCCGTCGCTGTTGCCCCACAGGATGCTGTTCTCGACCAGCACCGTCTCGGTGCTGCTGGGGATGATGCGGGTCGCGTAGATGCCGCCGGCGTCCTCGGTCGCGCTGTTGTTGCTCAGCGTGCTTGCCCGGACGCTAATCGCCTTGCCCGGACCGGGGAAGGCGACCATGGCGCCGCCGTAGCCGGAGGCCACGCCCTGTCCCGGCACGGCGCTGTTGCCGCTGAATAGGCTGTTGACCAGCACGGCGTTGCCGTAGCTGGCCACGGCGCCGCCGTTGTGCGCCTTGTTCGCGAGGAACACGGAGTTGTGCACGGTTGCGCCGCCGTCACCCGGCATCACGAGCACGGCGCCGCCCTCGGCCGCGAACAGCGCGGTGGTGAAGCGGAACAGGGCGCTGTTGCGCAGGAAACGGCTGTCCTTGACGGTAAGAATGCCGCCGCCGTCATTGGCGATCGCGCCGCCGCCGCCTTGGGTCGCCGCGCCGGTCGAGCGGTTGTCGCTGAAGGTGCTCGCCGCGACCGTGAGGCGGCTGCCCGCGCCGGCGTTCAGGGCCGCGCCGCCCTTGCCGTCGAAGGCCCAGTTGCCGCTGAAGTTGCTGTCGCTCACGGTGACGTTGCCGTTCCACACGTACAGTCCCGCCCCCTGGGTCGCG
This sequence comes from Acidiferrobacterales bacterium, assembly GCA_036393295.1. GTDB lineage: Bacteria > Pseudomonadota > Gammaproteobacteria > Acidiferrobacterales > UBA6901 > DASWHF01. The sequence continues at coordinate 7,833 of DASWHF010000077.1, read as the reverse complement.
AGATTGTCCTTGACGGTGAGGCGGGCGAGCGTCGGGCTGCCGTTCTGCACGAACACGCCGCCGCCGTAGGCAGTCGTGCCGTAGGAGGCGGTCGCGCGCCCACCGGTCACCACGAAGCCGTCCAGCACCGCGCTGGCGTCGGTGTCGCTGCCGGTCACCACGTGCCGGCTGTTGTCCGCCTGGTTGTAGAACCCCGAGTCGTCACCGTTCAGGTCGCCGCTCAGGATGGTCGCATAAGTTTTGGGGTCACGCTGTTCGCGCGCGGACTCGCCGCCGCTGAAACCGCCGTACAGGGCGACGCCGTTCTTGAGTTGAAACGTGGCCTGGATGTCGCCGCCGGGGCCGGCCGGGGTGTAGCGGCCGGCCGCGACCCAGATCTCGTCCTCACCAGTCTGCGCGATCGCCGTCTGGAGATCGGTGTACGCGTCACGCCAGCTCGAGCCGTCATTGGCCCCGGTGGCCCGGCCATCGACAAAGACCGTGGCCTGCGCGCTACCGGCGACGAGGATCAGGCCCGCGGCCAGGCACGCAAGCGACCGTGGACGCGGTGGCCGCGATGATTCGGTGCGGCAGGTGTGGGATGAGGTGACGCGTGAGATTGTTTTAAGCATGCTTAAGCTCCCTGTTGAATTTGTTTTCGTGTAGATGCTTCCCATGCCGGATAGCGGGTCCTCTCGGCCCGAACTGCACTGCCGGCAGAACTCAATATATTCGACGCGTCAGGGCTCAACTATCTGAAAGGGACGAACTGCGGGAATAGTGTGACGGGCGGCGCGATGCCGAAGAATGATTTCAGATGAGGCCAGGCGGAAAAGCGCCGGCGCGAGACCGCAAGCCAGAGCCAGATTTTACAAACCCGGGTCAGAGAGCGATTGTTTCTAAATATTGGTGAATAATGCTCTCAGATCCGGGCGCTCCCAACCGGTCTCAGACCCCCAATGGGTGTGTAACCGTGGTCGGGCAGCATTCGTCGTAACCCGGAACGCCCGGTTTCGCCTCGTACCAGCCGCGCGAGCGGTTGACGAAGTTCGCCACCGCGAGCATCACCGGCACCTCGATCAGCACGCCCACAACGGTGGCAAGCGCCGCGCCCGATTCGAAGCCGAACAGCGCGATCGCCGTGGCCACGGCCAGCTCGAAGAAGTTGCTGGCGCCGATGAGCGCCGACGGACCGGCAACGCAATGCGGCGAGCGCAGCGCGCGGTTGAGGAAATACGCCAGCCCCGAGTTGAAGAACACCTGGATCAGGATCGGCACCGCGAGCAGCACGATCACCAGCGGCTGGCGCAGGATCTGCTCGCCCTGGAAGCCGAACAGCAGCACGAGCGTTGCCAGCAAGGCGGCGAGCGACACCGGGTGCAGGACCTTGATCAACCGCGCCAGCCGCGCCGGGCCGTGCGCGTGCCGCAGGATCGCGCGGCGCACCAGCCAGGCGGCCGCCAGCGGCGCGACGATGTAGAGCGCCACCGACAGCAGCAGCGTGTCCCAGGGCACGGTGATGGCCGACAGCCCGAGCAGCAGCCCCACGATCGGCGCGAAGGCGAAGATCATGATCACGTCGTTGAGCGCCACCTGGGTGAGCGTGAAGTGCGGCTCGCCGCGCGTGAGGTGGCTCCACACGAACACCATGGCGGTGCAGGGCGCGGCGGCCAGCAGGATCAGCCCGGCGATGTAGGAGTGGATCTGTTCCTCCGGCAGCCACGGACGGAACAGCCAGCCGATGAACAGCCAGCCGAGCAGCGCCATGGAGAACGGCTTCACGCCCCAGTTCACGAACAGCGTCACGCCGATGCCCTTCCAGTGCGCGGTCACGCGGTGCAGCACCGCGAAGTCCACCTTGAGCAGCATCGGGAAGATCATGAGCCAGATGAGCACTGCGACCGGCAAGTTGATGCGCGCGATTTCCAGGCGGCCCACGGCCTGGAACGCCGGCGTGAATAGATGACCGAGCGCGATGCCGGCGACGATGCACAGGAATACCCAGACCGTGAGATAACGTTCGAAGAAACCCATCTCGGCAGCCGCGGATTTTTTCGCGGTGGCTTCGCATTGTGCGCTCATGTTTCCTTCTTGCTGTCGCTGCGCGCCATCATTTTCAGCCCGCCGATCAGCCCCTCGACCCGGCCCTTGACCTCGTCGCGCGTGGCGCGGAACTTGGCCATGATCTCGTCCTCGGTGCCGGTGGCCTTGGCCGGGTCTTCCAGCGGCCAGTGCTTCTTCTGCACGCCGGGAGGCAGCACCGGGCAGTGCTCGTCGGCATGGCCGCAGACGGTGACGACGAGATCGGCCTGCGCCAGCATCTCCGGCGTCACGCGCGTGGATTCCTGGTGCGAGATGTCCACGCCGGCCTCGCGCATGACCGCGATCGCGCGCGGGTTCTTGCCGTGCGCCTCGATACCGGCCGAGCCCGCCTCGACCCAGTCCTTGCCCAGGTGATTGGCCCAGCCCTCGGCCATTTGCGAGCGGCAGGAGTTGCCGGTGCAGAGGAACAGGACCTTTACCTTGCGCTTGTACATGTCTTCTCCGTGGGATGTCGTCAATTCAACCGGTAGCCGGTGTGGCAGGCGACGCACTGCTGCGTCACTTCCGACAGGGCCTGCAATGCCGGACGCAGGTCGCGGCGCACCGCCGCCTCTTCGGCCACGCGCGCGAAGCGGCTGGCGGCGCGGTGCATGGCGGTCCCGATGTCCTGCATCGGCTTCGGCATGTGGGCGGCCATGTGTCCGGCGCCGTGCGCATCGAGCGCGCTCATGCCGAGCCGCCGCTCGGCGATCTCGGCCGCGCGTCCGGTCTCGTCGCGCGCCAGCGCGGCCTGGATCTCGTGCAGCGCCGCGAGATGGTCGCGCATGTTCGCCAGCATGTGCGCGCGCATCGGCGCCGGCAGTTCCACCCCGACGCGCGCGTCCGGGCCCGCGGCGGACGTCGCCGTGGCGAACAGCGCGCCCAGCAGTGCGCCGCTCAGCATTACCTGTACACTTTTTATCCTCATGCCGCCTCCGGGTCGTGGTCCGCCGCACCCAGCCAGGCGGTGAGCGTCGTGGTATTGTCGGGCACCACCACGACCGGCGCGAAGCCGCCGCCGGGGGTGCGGAAGTTGGTGGTCTGACCTTTATATAGGCGCGCTGCCAGCATCAGGATCGCGCCGTCGCGCACGTAGGTGCGCACGTCGAGCTTGAGCCGCTGGGCGTCGCCGTCGACGCTCAGCGCGCGCTCGCTCGGCGCCACGGTCTCCTGGGCGATGTAGTCGGCGCCGAGGATCTCCGTCCAGACGCGCCGGGTGAGCTTGTCGCCGCGGTAGGCGGCCTTGCCGCCGTGGCCGGCCGCCGGCTTGAAGAAATAACGCCGGCGCCCGGCCCATAGCGCGTCGGCGCTTGCGGCCTCGACCGGCACGCTGCACGGCACGCCGCGCAGCAGGGTTTCGACGGTCGCCGCCGGCAGCGCCAGCCCGCGCAGGAACTCAGGGTCCGAAAGCCACACCAGGTTGCGCTTGTCGGCGTACAGGGCGTGGGCGCGCGGATGCGGCGTCATCACCACCGCGCCGGCCGCGTAGGCGGCGCGCAGCGCCGCGTGCGCCGGCGCCTCCAGATAGAAATCGGTCAGCCGGTTGTACACCAGGTCCACCGTGTGCCCGGCGTGCCACAGCGCATCGCCGCGCCATTCGAGCTCGCCCGGGTCGGCGATCGCCGCCGTCAGGCCATGGGCCGCGAACGGGCGCTGGAACAGCAGGAACTCCGGATACAGGTACTGCTCCGCCGGCGCGTCGTCGACGATCGCGATGCGCCGCAGCTCGCGCGTGCCGCGCTGGCGGCGCCATTCCTCGCGGAACATTTCGACCAGCGCCTGCTCCTGCCGGTCGGCGGAACCGGTCGGACTCAGGAACGGCTCGGCCGCGGAGCAGCATGCCTGCTGGGCGCGCGCCAGCGCCGTGACCAGCAGCGCCCCGCCCGGGTTGGTGTTGACCTCGATCAGTTGCGGCCCGTCGGCACCGAGGTGGAAATCGTAGCCGAGGAAGGCGCCGCGCGGGCCGTGATCGTGGCCGGCGATCGCCGGCGCGCGCGCCACGGCCGCGGCCCGGTAGCCCGGCTGCGCCACGGTCGTTTCGATCGCGGCGACGACCGTCGCCATGGCGCGCGCCTGGTGCGCGGAGACGAACACCGGCGTGGCGGCGAAGGCGTGCGGCCGTTCGCGCCACAGCGCCGCGTGCAGCGCGGCGGCGTCCGCCGTCAGCCCGAGCGCCGCCGCCAGGCGCGAGGCATCGAGCGTGCGGCACAGGCAGGCGCGGTTGAGGGCCGCAGCGATATCCGCGCCGGGAGCGGTGGCCTGGGGGGATGGCTTCATCGCGGTGTCTCCGTGGCGCGCTCAATGTTGCCGGTGAGCGTCGTGCCGGCGGTCAGGGTGTTGTAGACGGTGCCGAAGGCGTTGCCCGCTCACAGCCAGCTCTCGACCTTTTTGCGGTCCGGTACGCCGCCGGCATGCACCACCTGGCCGTCGATCACCACGCCGGGCGTGGCCATGACGCCGTAGGCCATGATGTCGGCGATGTTCTCGACCTTTTCGAGCTCGACCGCCACACCCTTGGCCTGGGCCGCGTCCTGGATGAGCTTGACGGTGGCCTTGCAGTTGGCGCAGCCGGTACCGAGCACTTTGACGTTCTTCATAGGACACCTCGCAATGCATTGAACAGCAGGCCAACGGCCACGAAGGCCGTGGCCAGGTAACCCGCGTACACCCCGAGCAGCGGCCAGCGCACGACCTTGCGCAGGATCACCATCTCCGGCAGCGACAGCGCCGTGACCGCCATCATGAAGGCCAGCACGGTGCCGAGCGGCACGCCCTTGCCGAGCAGCACCTCGGCGATCGGGATGATGCCGACGGCGTCGGAGTAGAGCGGCACGCCGACCGCCACCGCGCCGAGCATCGACAGAATCCCGCCGTCACCGGCGATGCGCGCGACGAAATCCTGGGGCACGTAGCCGTGGATGAAGGCGCCGATGCCGACGCCGATCAGCACGAACTTCCAGATGCGCCCGACGATCTCCTTCACCTGGCCGACGGCGTAGGCGTGGCGGCCGGCCAGCGAACGGTCGGGTGCCACGCGTTGCGTCTCGCCGACGTGGATCTTCCACACGTATTCCTCCACCCAGCGCTCCGGCCGGAAGCGCTCCAGCACGAAGCCGCCGACGAAGGCGACGGTCAGGCCGGTGGCGACGTAGATCGCCGTGGTCTGCCAGCCGATCACCGAGGCCAGTACCACGATCGCCACCTCGTTGATCATCGGGCTGGCGATCAGGAACGACAGCGTCACGCCGAGCGGGATGCCGGCCTCGACGAAGCCGATGAACAGCGGAATCGACGAGCACGAGCAGAACGGCGTCACCGCGCCCAGCCCCACCGCCATGAAGCGCGCGCCCACGTTCGAGCGGCGGCGGATGAACTCGCGCACCCGCTCCGGCGAGAGCAGCGCGCGCAGCAGGCCCATGGCGTAGATCACCAGCGTGAGCAGCACCAGGATCTTGGTCACGTCCATGACGAAGAAATGCGCCGCCGCGCCGAACGGCGTGTCGGCCAGCCCCAGCACCCGGTAGACCAGGAGATCGGCGAGGGCGTCGAACATGGTCGTTCCTTACGTGCAGCAGCGCGGCGCGGCCGGGCGGCCGGGCATGGCGTCCAGCGCCGCGCGATCGGCCGGCAGGGTGCCGGCGTGGCCGTTGCCCTCGACCGCCGCGCGCAGCACGCCCCGGGCCCAGTCCGGCAGCTCGGGGTTGAGGCGGTAGTACACCCACAGCCCGGCGCGCCGGTCGCTGACCACGCCGTTCTCGCGTAACACGGCCAGGTGCCGCGAAACCTTGGGCTGCGACAGCCCCAGCGCGTGGGTCAGCTCGCAGACGCACAGCTCGCCCTCGGCGGCCAGCAGCGTCAGGCAGCGCAGCCGGGTCTCGTCGGCGAGCAGGCGGAACAAGGTCGGGGGATCGATGTGCATGTATTTTATATACATCAATCCATATATATGTGCCAGCGAATATTTTGCCGCAACCGATTCCGCGGCCATAAGTGAGTATATTTTATTGATAAATAAAGATTATCCAGATCAAGCCGTATCGCCGAAGGCTGGTGAGAATCGGGCGGTGACGATGCGCAGCACCACCAGCACCACGATCACACCGATGCCGAGCAGCACCTTCTGCGGCTGGTAGTCCTTGAACCACAGGCCCATGAGCTCGCCGATCAGCACCACCAGGGCGGTGTCGAGGATGAAAGTGACGCGCACCCGGCCGAGCTTCATATAAGCCTGGAGCGTGCGCACCACCTCCAGCAGCGCGAGGACGATGAGCGCGTCGACGATCACATGCTCGGCGAGCCGCGTCCAACCGTCGCCGGCCAGCCGGCCGAAGCCCAGCAGCATGTGGCCGATGCCGGCCAGCATCCACAGGCACAGCACCACGATCAGCGCCGCCGGCAACAGCCGGATGAGCAAGGCATAGACCGAGTCGACGACGAACATGGCGGGCGGCGACTCGGCGCCCTTGCGCGAGTCCGGGCCCATGGCGATACGGTCTGCTTGTCTTTGCACGGTGAAGGTCTCCAGGTTGCGTCGCACAGGCTAGCGATCGTTCTTGACCGGCGATTTGCAGGCCGGTGACGGGGTGGTGACGGGGTGGTGAAGGTTCCGCGACGAAAAAAAACCGCGCCTAAGCGCGGCCGAGGAGGGAGCAACCGTGATGACGCCGGCCCATGCAGCCGTCGCCGTCCCTGGCCGGGCCTGCTTCCTTGCGCTGCGGGTCTGCCCGCGCCGGTCGAACGATCCGGCGCCGTGCGGGCTTAGAACTTGTAGATCATGCCGACCGAGGCCGCCGTCACCTTCTCGCCGGCCGCGGTCGGGTTGAAGGACTGGCCGTGGCCGGAGCGCGCCAGGCGGTAGCTGGCGCCGTCGTCGTTGTCGAGCGCGGCGTACATCACGTAGACCTGGGCGTCCTTGGCGAGGTCGTAGTACATGCCGAAGGAATACTGGTCGGCGCCGTCGTTGGTCGCGGCCTCGGAGTTGTCGGCGACCAGGTACTGGGCGGCGAGGGTGAAGTCGGCGAGCTTGACGCGGGCGTTCACGCCGTAGGCGTCGCGCTCGACGGCCGCGCCGAAACCGTCGTCCTTGAGCTTCTCGTAGATCGCGCCGACCTGCGCCGGGCCGAACTTGACCTTGGCGCCGACGCGCATGCCGCTGGCATCGCTGTTGGCGACGCCGCCCATGCTCTCCTGGGCCTCGTAGGCCGCGCCGACGGAAAACATCTTGTTGGCATAACCGATGCCGGCGCCGACCAGGGTCTGGTTGTTGTCGGGATTGGAGATGCCCTCGAAGTCGTTCGAGTACATCACCTTGGCCTGGAGGCCGGCCACTCCGATCTGGTACTGCGCCATGCTCTTGGCGCGCACGTTGAACAGGTTGGCGCCGGCGGCGGTCTGGCCGAGGATGCTGCGCCGGTCGCCGACCGTGTCGCCGAACAGCGTGTAGTCGCTGCCCGTGATTTTGAGCGGCGTGTCGTGGACGCCGGCGATCAGCGTGCCCCAGGCGCCGGACAGGCCGAGGTAACGATTGCGTTCGCTGAGCGTGCCGCGCTCGCCGCTCACGTCGACGTCCGACTCGAACTTGAACACCCCGTCCAGGCCGGGCACCAGCTCGCGCTTGCCCTTGAAGCCGATGCGCGAGGAGTTGCTGGTGATCTCGACGCCGACCGGATCCGGCACCGCGCCGGTCGCACTGCCGCGGTCGTAGTAATCCGCCGAGACGTGCAGCTGGCCGTAGAGCTGCACGGCCTTGCCGAGCAGGTCGACGTCGGCCTG
>DASWHF010000076.1:0-4506 GCA_036393295.1 Acidiferrobacterales bacterium | reverse complement strand
CGTTGCCGGCGAGGTCGTCGGCGATGGCGTAGATCGACTGCTTGCTGGTGTCGGCCTTGTCGGTGACGCCGAGGAAGCGGCCGGTGCCGACGAAGATCACGCGCCGGCTGTTGATCAGGCCGAGCTCCGGCTTGGTGGTGACGGGCTGGGCGGTGCCAAGGGCGTTCTTCAGCACTGCCACCTTCACCGCCGTCAGGTAGGTGGCGCTCGTGTTCTCGAGGTCGAAGCGCCACAGGTTGCCCAGCATGTCGCCGCCGTAGACCGCGAGCGTCGTGTTGTCGGAGAGCGAGTTGTTCACCCAGTTGTTGACCTTCGCCAGGCCGCTCGGGATCGCGTCAGCGTAGTTGCTGGCAAGCGTGCCCGGATCGCCGACGTTGGTCGGGATCTTGTGCAGGATGCGCCCGCTCAGCACATCGAGGATGTACAGGTAGCCCATGCCGTCGCCCTGGCGCAGCGCGGTGCCCGGCTCATAGCCCGTGTTGTTGAGGCCCGAGGTGACGATCACCACCCACTGCCCGGTCGCCTTCAGCTTGGTGACGACCGGGTTGCCGTAGGTGAGGCCCAGGTCGCAATCGTCGACGGCGCCGACCGCGTCCGCGGGCGTCGCGGCGCAGGCCGTGAGGCTCGGCTTGCGCACCTTGAATTCCCACATGGCGCGCGGCTTCAGCGGGTTGGTGACGTCGAGGGCGTAGTAGCCGCGCCCGCCCGAGTTCAGGCCGCCCACCAGGACCGTGCGCCAGTCGTTCAGGCCCGCGCACGGCGTGCTGATGCAGACATCGCCCACCGTCGGCGAGCCGTCGACGAGGTAGCGGTGGCTGTAGGGAATCGACGCGAGCTTGTACAGATCCGGCAGCACGATGCCCGGGACGTACGCCCAGCGCTCGACGCCGTTGCCGTTGTTGTTGCCGCCGGAGAACGTGTCGTCCGCCGTCGAGCCGGTGGGGATGCCGCCCGTCTGGTAATACGGATCGTTGTTCACGTCGGTCTCGATGGCGTGCAGCATGCCGTCGTTCGACGCGATATACACCGTTGGCCGCCGCGGGAGCGTCGGCGCCGGGAACTGCGCCGCCGGGCAGGTCACCGTGGTCGTGCCTTCCGAGCACGTCTTGAAGTCCTGGTAGCCCGCGTCGACGTAGTTGAACGGCGAGGAGCGCACGTACGCCGGCTGCGCGTTGATGATGTCGCCGAGCAGCGCCGTACGCTCGCGGAACAGGTCGCTGGCCAGCAGCGTACCCTGGTCTTCGAAACTCTGATCACCGCGCAGATAGTTCACCAGGTTCGTGGCCGTGGCGAAGGGCAGTTGCGTCGCGTCGTAGCTCACGTACTGCGGCAGGCGGTTGGGATTGAAATACGCCTGCTCCGCGAGAGTCAGCCCCGAGCCATCCGCGCACCAGGGCGCGATCGCCACTGCGCTGAGGCAGAAGTGCTTAAGCTGGTTGCCGGCGTCGGTGACGCTGGTCGACACATACGGGTCGGAACCGTCGAAGGTGAACAGTGTCCGATCGCTATGCGCTCGGCCGTTGAGCAGCGCCTGCGCCGACCAGAGCTCGACCTGCGAAATGGCGCCGGAGTTCAGGTCGATGGTGCGCGCCTTCAGGTCGCCGATCCAGTCCTGCGTCTGGTACTGCGCGGTGAAGGCGAAGTTGTCGCCCGCAACCGGCTGCAGGTTCGAGGTCGCGGCCGCCGCGCCCGCGCCCACGCGCTTCTTCAGGGCGTCGAGCGTGTCGGTGAGGCTGTTGGCCAGCTCCTGCGGGTTGGACGCGCTGAAGAACACGCCGCGGCCGTTGACCGCCGCATGCCACAGGTCGTCGAGCGCCTGGGGCGCGTTGGCAACCGGATTCGGCCAGTTGAGCGTGCCCTGCTTGATGGCGAGGAAGTCGCCGGTGCCGGCGGTCTGGTAGTCGCTGCGGTAGGTCAGCGTGCCGTCCAGGCCGAGGCCCAGCGTGAAGGTCGTCATGTGCTGATGCGCGGCGAAGTCGTTCTGCGTCGTCGGCACGTTGTTCGCCGAGACATCGACGCTGGCGGCATTGGTCGAGCCTGCCGGCCGCAAGTCGTTCTGGTAGTAGTAGAGCGCGGTGTCGGCGAGGCCCACCGTGGCGCTGGGGGGTTTGCCGTCGTAGACGCCGTCCGAACGCAGCGAGTAGGGGCCGACGTTGGCGTCGTCCTGCTGCGTCATGGCGGTGCCGTCGATCTTGTTGCCGGAAGAGCCGACCGTGGTCCAGTAGCCGTCAGTCGACAGGATGGCGAAATTCGGCTGGCAGGACACCTCCATCGGGTCGTCCGCCGACGGAATGCCGCTGTTGATGCCGTCGAAGCGCCCCGCGTACAGGCGACCGACGCGCGACAGCGCCTCGCGCAGCGGCGTGCCGCCGCTCGGGCCCTGCGCGTAGAACTTCGTGTACCAGTTGCCCTTGTGCGCGGCGTCGAAGTTCTGAATCCTGAGGTAACGGCTGGAACTCACCGGCGACTGCGGGTTGATGGTGATGAAGCCGACGCGGTAGGTATCGTCGATCGGGATGAAGGCACGGCCGGCGGCCGACTTCATCATCTGCATGCGCGTGCGGTAGTAGGCGTACCAGTTCGCGAAGTTGGTCATCTCCTCCGCGTACGTGCAGGTGGCGCCGGCGCAGTCGAAGCGCCCCGAGGCTTTCGCGTAGATGTTGTTGCCCGGGTCGATGTCCACGCGCGAGAACTGTCCCACGCCGAGACGCATGGGCAGGTCACCGGTGGTGAGGTCCGAACCGCCGGACAGGCTGCCGGAGGTGGCAATGACGGCGCCGGAGGATTGGCCGCCGCTGAAGTCGACCGTGGTGTAGTCGCCGCCGCTCTCGATGACGGAAATGGCGCGCCCGTTCATCAGCGATCCATCGATGGTCGGTGCGACCACGGTCACGGTATTGCCCGAGCTCGAGGCGCTGAAGCCGCTCGATCCCTGGTTGATGCAGTCGGCGATCGCCGCGGCCATTGCCGTGCGCTCGGCCGCGGAGTTGGTGCCGGTGTTCGCTCTGATGCGATTGCCATAGGTGCCGGTGCCGGAGATGCTCACGTTGCTGCCCCAGCTGCCGCTGCAACTCGTGGACATGATGTTGATGAGACCGGACGACGGATGGGCCACTTGGATGGCGTCTAGATACTGAGTGCCGCTGCCGCCGTTGTCGACGACGATCGAGCCCGTCGCCGCCGCCGTGCCGGTTTGCGTGGAGCTGACGACGATGGTCCTGCCGTTCGCGGCTGCGCCGGCGTCCACCGCGGTTACCGTCACCGTGCTGCCGCTGACGCTCGCCGTGTAGTCGGGCGCAGAAGCCATGGCGATGATCGCGTCGCGAATCTGCAAGGCGAGCGCATCGGTCGAGCTGCCGCCCGCCGTGATGGCACCGCTGATCACGGAGACCCCGCCGATAGTGATCGTATTGACCATTTCGCCGAGCGCCGACTGCGTAACGGTGAGCGTGCCCGATGCCGGCAAGGCGCCGATATTGACCGTGCGCACGGCGGTCGTGCCCAGATGCTTCGGCCAGCGGAAATTTCCGACTTTCTTGCGCTGGCAATTGAGCAGCGTGCCCTGGTCGCTGCACCAGCGCGCGCCCGAGAAGGTGTGCGCCGGCGTCAGCGCCGCGCCCGCGGCGCAGTTGACGAATTCGGCATCGGTGCAGAACTCGGGGGCGATGTAGATATGCACGTTGGGGTCGACCGCACTGCCGCTCACGCAGGTTCCGGCGTCAAGCGTCGGCGTCGAGCACCACTGCGCGGTCTGCATGCGGTAGTAGTACGGTTGGCCATAGCGGAACTTCACGTTGCCGTAGTTGTTGTCATAGCCGTTGGTGTTATTGAAGCCGCGTTTGAATTCCCAGTTCGGGTATGTGTACGCCGAGTTCACGCGGCAGTTGGTCGTGTCGGTCGCGGCGTCGCCCGTGTTCTTGCACCAGGCCCGATCCGGATAGTTCGCGACGAGGTTTTCCGTAGTCTTGGATATGTTGCGCTGGTCATCCTGCTGCTGCCCGTAGGGGTCGGTCGATACCGCGGTCCAGTTGCTGGTATTGGCCGCGTTCATGTTCACCCTGTCGCTGCCGTCGGAATTGACGCCGGGCCGGTACCAGATCGCCGGGTTGTAGTACTGCTTGTTGAAATCCGGGCTCATGAACGGCGGATCGCCCGGAATGCAGTGGTCGGGGCGCCCGGTAATCAGGCCCGAGCTGTCGTCGAAATCGTTGCTCCCCGAATTGTTGAAGTCGTCGCCCGAACCCGTGTCGCCGCTGTCGAAGCAGGCGGCGGTGCGGCTCGGCGTCGAGCCGGAAGGCTGATCGTCGTTGACGTGGTCCGGGCTGAAGTCCCAGTCCATCGAGCCCGAATCGTCCAGGATGAACATGACGTTCGGCCGCACGCCGGTCGCGGCCTGCGACAACGGCTCGTTGGCGATGTCGGTGTTGGCGCCGCTGGCCGATCCGGCGAGCGCGAACACGCCGGCCAGGATGAGGCTGAATTGGTTGCGGCGGAAGGCGATGTGCG
>DASWHF010000075.1:0-2749 GCA_036393295.1 Acidiferrobacterales bacterium | reverse complement strand
TCAAGTTCGCGATGAGATTGGTGTACAGGTTGAACAGCGGCATCAGTTCGACTTGCAGGCCAAGCCCGGCATAGTCGCGCGCCAGCGTGAACAGCTCACCGCGTGCGATACGCGCACTGAGTTCAGTACTGGGCGCGGGGTAATTGGCGCGGTCGGTTTCACCCACGCCGTTGCGGAAATACTCGACGTAGCCGTAGACGTTCTTGCCGCCCCACGTCCACGAATAGTCCAGGTTGGTGACGAGCGAAGTGGCGCTGTCGCCGTTGTCTAGATCGGTGAAGCTCGCATCCAGCCGCCACACTGCCCCGCCAATGCTTTTCACCGCACCGATGCCAACGAGGTCCTCGCTGAAATGGCGCGCAGCCAGCAGATCGATATCGACGCCGGCAAGACGTGCGCGAAATTTTACGGCATAAGTGCTTTGATCGCTCTCCACATGGTGCGTGGCCGGGTCGCGCCGCGGCAACAGGATCGCCTGCAGGTCGTCTTTTTCGCCCACCAGCCACTGGCCGTAGAGCATGTCGTCGCCGGTCTTGTAATCCTTGTCGATGGCGACGGGCGAAAACGGATTGACGAAATCGAGCGGCTGAAACACCAGGCCGTTGCCCCAACTCACCGCCTGCCGTCCGAAGCGCAGCGTTTGGCGCGTGCTGCCATAACCCACGGATAGCCGGTCGAGCCGGTGCACCACGGCCTGGCGGCCCCGGTCCATGATCGCGTGGGTCAGGTCGAACAGTCGCCGGCGGTCATCCGGGAGGCCGCTCACCGCGCCGGTGAACGGAATCCCCGCCGCGGCGACGCTTCGGCGCGCGGAGAGCGTGTCGCCGTCCAGCGCGAGCAATTCGTAATGCGCCGCGAAATCCCAGGAGCCGCGACGGTTCTCGGCCTTGAGGCGCAGGTCCAGGCCATGGTCACGCGCCGGGTCGTCACCGAAAACGGCGTGGATATCATCGGCGCGGTAATCTGTGTGGGTGTACTGGTATTTGACGTGGCCGCCGAGTTTCCCGTCATCGGCCAGCGCCGGGGCCGCGGCGAGCGCCAGCACGCACAGCAGCGCCCGCCCGCAACGAATCATCCGCTTTTGCCGAGGCGCCCGAGCACGCGCTCGACCGCCGAACCGCGTGCGACGCATTCGCTCGCGCCCGCGGCCTTGGCGGCGCGGAAGCCCTCGGCGTCCACGTGCGGCCCGAAGGCGAGGATGTCGGTGGCGGGGAACTGTTCGCGCAGTTTGCGGATTTGCCCGGCGGCATCGCGCGCGGTCAGGTCCACCACAATCAGGTCGGGCGTCTCGGTGCTGTCGCGCTTCAGCAGTTGCGCGCCGGCGGCCTTCCAGCGCGACTCGATGCGCACGCGGCTCATGAGGTCATCGGACCAGAGAAGTATCTTCATGTTTAAGCCTCTCACACAGGAAATATACGTAGCCCGGATGAAGCGTAGCGCAATCCGGGAATCTGTAAGGATTCCCCGGGTTCCGGCCCTGCGGGCCTGCACCCGGGCTACATTATGAATAAATCATGTTTCAATCCCGCCGCACATCGTCCACGATCATCCCGTCGCGCAGCGTGATCAGCCGGCGCGAGAAGTCCATCACCAGCTTGTCGTGGGTGGAAAAGAGGAAGGTGACACCGTGTTCCTGGTTCATGTGCCGCAGCAGCTGCATGAGATTCTCGGCGGTCTTGGAATCGAGGTTGGCGGTCGGCTCGTCCGCCAGCACCAGGCTCGGCTCGGAGACGATAGCGCGCGCCACGGCGACGCGCTGCTGCTGCCCGCCGGAGAGCTCGCCCGGCCGGCGGTGCTCGAGCCCGTCGAGCCCGACCTCCTTCAGGATCGCATGCGCCTTGGCGGCGCGCTCCGCCGCCGCCATGCCCTGCAATTGCATGACGAATTCGACGTTCTCGATCGCGGTCAGCACCGGGATGAGGTTATAGGCCTGGAACACGAAGCCGATCCGGTGCAGGCGCAGGGCGGCGAGTTCGCTTTTGCCCAACTGGTCGACGCGCTTGCCGTCCACGCTGATCTCGCCGGTCGTGGGCCGGTCGAGGCCGCCGATGAGGTTGAGCAGCGTGCTCTTGCCGGAACCGGAGGGACCGGAGAGACAGGCGAAATCTTTTTTCGGGATCTCGAGGTTGATGCCGGTCAGCGCCTGCACCGCCACGGCGTCCTGGCGGTAGACCTTGCTGACGTTACGGCAGATAACGGTATGTTCCATGATCAGACCCGCGTGATCGCTTCCACCGGCACGTGGCGCGCGGCGCGCCACGCCGGGTACAGGCTGGCGGCGAGGCCCAGCACAAACACCAGCAGGTTGGCGGCCGCCATGTCGCCGGTCGACCAAGCCGGGTAGATCACCGGCGCCACACCCACCAGTTCCATGCCCTCGGCGACGGCGCTCAGGTCGATGCCGTCGCGCAGCGCGTACACCGTGGCCGCGGCCAGCAGGTTGCCGGCGGCCAGCGCCAGCACCAGCAGGATCAGCGACTCCACCAGCACCTGGCCGAGGATATGCGCCGGCCGCATGCCGAGCGACTGGAACAGGCCGAATTCGCGGGTGCGCTCGAACACCGCCATGAGCTGGGTATTGATGAGCCCGAACGACATGGCCGCGAACACGATGGCGTACCAGATGATCAGGATCACGTCGGTGATTTTCCGGGTCAGCACCAGCAGCGGTTCCAGCACCGTCCACGGCTGCACGTCGAGCGCCGGGGCGGCGGCGCGCAGGCGCGCCAGCGGTACATCCAGGCGGTCG
>DASWHF010000074.1:0-20761 GCA_036393295.1 Acidiferrobacterales bacterium | reverse complement strand
GCACCGCCACCGGAACGACCAGCTGGAGCGCCAGCGTCCCACTCGTCAGCGGCAGCAACACCGTCACCGTCACCGCCCGCGACGCGGCCGGCAACGCCAGCGCCCCGCGCAGCGTGACGGTGACGTACAACGTTCCGGTTGCGTTCACGGCCGAAGTCTGGTGGGCCCCCAACCCGGACAATCCGAGCGGTTACATCGTTTATGTCGGCGGCACGACGTCGACGGCGACCAACCAGGTCGCGACCCTCACGCAGGGGTCCGGCAGCTGGGATCCGAGTCAGCCGATGGCGCAGATTCCCTCGAGCACCGTGCGACCGCTGGTCGGCAGCAGCAGCCAGGCGTGTTTCGCGATCAAGGCGTACAACGGTGCCGGCAGTTCCGCCTACTCGCCGGCGACTTGCGTGACCATGCCGTGATGCGGCGGCGCAGACAGAACGCGCATACCGGGACATTCGGTCAATTTTACGGGAGAGCAGGAGCGATGAGGTCAACGGGACGGTCAGGCAGCATATTCGGTGAGCCGCGCATGACCGGATGGAATTTCCCATGGCGCGGAATCCTGGTCACGCTGGCGTTGCCGCTGTGGCTCGTCGCCTGCACCGGCGGCGCCGACACCTATCCGGCGGGCAGCACCGTCCCGTCCACCAATCCGCCGCCCCCGTCGCCGCCCCCGTCGCCGGACACCAGCGCGCCGAGCGTCAGCATCGCCAGCCCGAGCGGCGCGACCACCGTCACCGCCAGCCCCATCACCGTCAGCGGCAGCGCCTCCGACAATGTCGGCGTCACCCAGGTCAGCTGGTCCACCAACAGCGGGGGCAGCGGCAACGCCAGCCGCAGCGGTTCCGGCACCAGCATCACCTGGAACGCCAGCGTCCCGCTCGTCAGCGGCAGCAACACCGTCACCGTCACCGCCCGCGACGCGGCCGGCAACGCCAGCGCCACGCGCAGCGTGACCGTCACCTACAATCCGCCGCCGCCGTCGACCCCGGACACCACGGCGCCGTCGCTCAGCATCACCAGCCCGAGCGGCGCGACCACCGTCACCGCCAGCCCCATCACCGTCAGCGGCAGCGCCTCCGACAATGTCGGCGTCACCCAGGTCAGCTGGACCAACGACCGCGGCGGCAGCGGCACCGCCACCGGAACGACCAGCTGGAGCGCCAGCGTCCCACTCGTCAGCGGCAGCAACACCGTCACCGTCACCGCCCGCGACGCGGCCGGCAACGCCAGCGCCCCGCGCAGCGTGACGGTGACGTACAACGTTCCGGCGCCCCTGCCCCCGCCGAGCGGCAGCAACGCCGTCGGTGTGCAGATCCAGAACCTGTCCGGCAGCAGCCAGAGCGACGTGCCGGTAACGTTTGCCCAGCCCTTCAAGCCCGGACAGATCGCCTCCGGCGCAAGCGTGGCGGTGCGCACCACCGGAGGATCGAGCGTCGGTGTGCCCGCTCAGGTCGACATCAAGGCGCGCCATGCCGACGGTTCCGTGCGCCATGCGGTGATCACGCTGCGGCTGGCCAATCTGGCCGGCGGCGCGACCCAGGGTGTCGAGCTGGTCTCGGGTTCGGCGAGCGGCGGCACGGCGGTGCAGCTGAGCGAGCTGCTGGCGACCGGTTTCGACGCCGCGGTCTCGCTCAACATCAGCGGAACCGTCTACAGCGCGTCGGCGCGCAGCCTGCTTCAAGCCGGACCGGTCAGGACCTGGCTGTCCGGGCCGATGGTGAGCGAGTGGCTGGTGGCCGCGCCGGTCAAGGCCGGCAGCAATGCGCACCCGCACCTCAACGCGCGCTTCGCGATCCGTGCCTACAAGAACTCCGGCGGCGCGATTGACAGCGTGCGGGCCGACGTCACGCTCGAAAACAACTGGGCGTACGAGCCGAGCCCGCGCAATTTCGGGTACGACGCGACCGTCAGCATCGCGGGCAGCACCGTGTACACCAAGACCGGGTTGACGCATTACCGGCAGTCGCGTTGGCGCAAGGTCTATTGGTGGGGGAAGAATCCGAATCTCCACGTCAGGCATGATCGCGCCTTTCTGGCGTCGGCGGGCGTGATCCCGAACTACGATCCGAGCCTGGTGGTTCCGGAATCGGCCCTGTCCGGCCTGGCCTCGAGCTTTAGCGGCAGCAAGACCGAACCGATGGGCGCGGGTCTCGCCAGCCTCAGCATGCCCGACACCGGTGCGCGCGAGGACATCGGCCCCCTGCCGCGTTGGACGGCGTTTTATCTGATCAGCCAGGATTCCCGTGCCAAGACCGCGACGCTGGGCACCGGCGACCTTGCCGGCAGTTGGCCGATCCACTACCGCGACAAGAACACTGATCGGCCGGTGAGTCTCAACGATTATCCTTACATGACCCTGCTCGGCAACCTGGTCGACTCCCGTAATCCGAGCACCGGCCAGTACGAGGCGTTTCCGGACTGCGGCGGCAGTTGCACGACGCCGTTCATCCCGGATTCCGCGCACCAGCCGTCACTCGCCTATGTGCCGTATCTCGTCACCGGCGATCACTACCATCTCGAGGAACTGCAGTTCTGGGCCAACTGGAACATTCTGCGGGCGACCCCGGTGTATCGGGAGCTCGACAAGGGTCTGATCAAGTGGGAACAGGTGCGCGGCCAGGCCTGGTCGCTGCGCACCCTGGGGCAGGCGGCGTTCATCACGCCGGACGGCGACCCGATGAAGAGCTACTTGCAGACCCTGCTCGCCAATAACCTGAGCTGGTACCGGCAGACCTATCCCAACAATGCGGGCGCCAACGCATTGGGCGTCATTGCGAACGGTTACGCCTTCGAGTACAAGAGCGGAACCGGCATCGCCGCCTGGCAGGACGACTTCTTCACCTGGAGCATCGGCCATGTCGCTGCCCTGGGTTACGCCGACGCCCAGGCCATGCTGGTCTGGAAGGCGCGGTTTCCGATCAGCCGCATGGTGGGCCCGGGATATTGCTGGATCTATGGTGCGCCATACGAAACCATCGTAAAGTCGAGCTCGAGCGGTCCCGTGTTCTCGACGATCGCGGAGGTCTATGTTGCGACCGCGCCGTTGAGCGTACAGAGCCTGGCGTGCGGCAGCGCCGAGATGGCCAGCGCCCTCGGCCGCCCGGTCGGCGACATGGGTGGTTACTCTTCCTCGCCGACCGGTTATCCGTCGAACATGCAACCGGCGTTGGCGGTGGCGGCGGACTCCGGCGCGGCCAATGGCGCGGCGGCGTGGTTGCAATTTATGAGCCGCTCGGTCAAGCCGGATTATTCCAGCTATCCCAATTTCGCGATCGTGCCGCGCCAGTAGCAAAGCTGTTAACGAATCCAGCGAATCAACGCAGGTAGAGAAAGATGCCACACTGCAAAGCAATTTCACGAATCACCGCCGCGCTGCTCGGCGCGGCCGCGCTCGGTGGCGCCTACGCCGGGCCGATCGACACCCTGCAGCCCGGGCACTGGTACATGGCGCCCGACTCGCGCCTCGATTCCGTGGAGGCGAAGCCGCCAACCATCACCCAGGCGCACTATGACTCGATCCGGGGAGTGATCGGCATCAGCGGTGTGATACGCGCCTGGAGCGGCGGCGCCTACGATTCCAAGCGCGACCGGCTGATCGTCTGGGGCGGCGGCCACGCCGACTACGGCGGTAACGAGGTCTATGCCTTCGACGTCAACGCACTCGCCTGGCAACGCCTCACGCTGCCGAGCCAGGGGCCGTTCGATCGCGTGCAGCTCAACGACGGACGCCCGGCCTCGATGCACACCTATGACGGCCTGGCGTATATTCCGCCCCCGATCGATCGCTTCTACGCGCACGCCAGCGCCTATTACACCACTGGCAACGGCAGCCGGGCGACCTGGTTCTTCGATTTCGACGCGCGCGAGTGGCAGCGCAAGGCCGACATCCCGGAGAGCGCGGTTCAGCAGATCACTGCCTACGACCCGGTCTCGGGCCTGCTCTTCGAGCATGGCATCAACGCCATGTATGCCTTCAATCCGGCCACCAATCAATGGACGACCGCCGGTGACGTCAGTTCAGGAAGCTGGTACCAGGGTGACATGACGATGACGGTCGACCCCAAGCGCCGCAAGATCGTCGCCATCGGCCGGGGCAGTGCTTTCGTCTGGACCATCAACGCCAACGGCACGGTCTCGGCCCGCAGCCCGCTGTCCACGTCGGGCGCCACGGATATCCAGAGTCCCAATGCGCCTGGTTTCGTTTACGATTCGAGCAGCGACCGCTTCGTCGCCTGGAACGGCGGCGCATCGGTGTACGTGCTGAATATGGACACCCTGGTGTGGAGCAGGGTCAATCCGGCGGCGACCAACTCCGTCGTTCCGACCAACGTCACGGCCTCCGGCGGCACCTTCGGACGTTTCCAGTACATCCCGTCGAAGAACGCCTTCATCGCGGTGAACGCCACTAATCAGAACGTTTACATCTACAAGCTCTCCAGCGGCACCGGCGGCAGCGTCCCGCAGACGCCTGCCCAACCCAACGTCCAGCTGCGCTGAACCCCCTGTTCACCGAGCCTCATGCCGGCGCGGGCATGAGGCCGCGGGAACGGCGGCGGTGCAAGTCCCCGGACGTGCCCGGCGGGTCTGAAATAAACTACTGATTTTAAAAATAAATAATTCCGTTGCGCCATGGCGCACCGCGGTCCGGCGGGTGCGCCGGCCGCGGGTGCCTGATCGCGTCATGGGAAGTTGATATACTCCCGCGAAACTATCGCCGTCATTGTCCGCCCCAAGCGTGCCGTCCATCACGCCCCGGCGTGGGGCGGAGCGCCGTGGGCGAAGACGTTGTTGCGCGTATCCGGCTGGAACTCCGGCGACGGCGCAACCCAGCGAAGGAGGGGTGAGGGCGACGCCGGTCGGCCGGCGTCGCGGTCCTGCCGAGTCAGTATGCGCGATCTCCTGTTGATAGCGATCATCTTCGGCGCGTTGCCGGTGATCCTGCTGCGCCCCTATATCGGTGTGCTGCTCTGGTCGTGGATCAGCTACATGAACCCGCACCGGCTCGCCTACGGCTTCATGCACGACTTTCCGGTGGCCGCCGCGATCGGTGCCACGACTCTGGTCAGCCTGGTTTTCACCAAGGAGCCGCGACGGATCCCCTGGACGCCGCTGACGATCACCTGGGCGATGTTCGTCGCCTGGATGTCGTTCACCACGCTGTTCGCGCTGATTCCGGGTGATGCCCAGCAGGAATGGACACGCATGATCAAGATTCAGCTGTTCGCGTTTATCACGCTGATGCTCGTGACCAGTCGCGAACGCCTGAACTGGCTGGCGCTGGTCATCACGGCGTCGATCGGCTTTTACGGGCTTAAGGGCGGGATATTCACGGTGATGACCGGCGGCAGTATGACGGTCTGGGGGCCACCGGGCAGCTTCATCGAGGGAAACAACGAGCTGGCCCTGGCCTTGGTCATGATCATTCCGTTGCTGTATTACCTGCAGTCCATTACCCGACGACTGTGGTTGAGGCTCGGTTATTGGGGGGCCATGGGTTTCTCGGTGCTCGCCGTTCTCGGCTCCTACTCGCGTGGGGCTTTTGTGGCTATTGCGGCCATGCTGCTGTACTTCATGTTTAAGAGCAGCAAGAAACTGGTGTTCGCCATTCTGTTCGTGATCACTTTGCCGATAGCGCTCAATTTCATGCCCGCGGAGTGGCACGAGCGCATGCAGTCGATCTCCCGATACCAGGAGGATGGGTCGGCGCTGGGGCGCATCAATGCCTGGTGGTTCGCCTACAATCTCACCAAGCACTACCCGATCACCGGCGGCGGGTTCGACGCCTTCGACCCGGATCTGTTCGTCAAATACGCGCCCGAGCCGAATGATTTCCACGACGCGCACAGCATCTACTTCGAGGTGCTGGCCGAGCACGGTTACGTCGGGCTGGCGCTATTTCTCGCGATCGGCGTGATGGCGCTGCGCACTGGAACCTGGATCATCGGCCACGCTCGTGACCGGCCCGAGCTGCGCTGGGCGCGGGATCTGGCGGCCATGACCCAAGTGAGCCTGATCGGTTACGCGGTCGGCGGGGCCTTCCTGGGACTCGCGTATTTCGATCTCTATTATCATCTCGTCGCGATTATGGTGATCACCAAAGGGCTTGTGGAGCACCACCTGGCCGGCGATACCCGCCCGGCGGGGGAAACGGCAGCCGACCATCGGAGCGGTGTCGAGCCGTGGAAGGCGTCGCAGTGACCGCCACGGCAGTAGTGGCACGCGCGCTGTCCGCGGGCGGAAGGATGGCCTGCCCGCGGTTTCCGGCGTCGCTCCTGCGGGGTGCACGACGGGCGACCGCTGGTGGCGCCGGCGGCGTCCCTGCGCTTGATGGACTGGCCGGACGGTGTGTGCACTCCGTTCAGCCGGGCCGGTTTGCCTTTCCGGGACAGGGGTGCTCGCCGCCCGACGTGGTGCCGTGGTCGACAGCTCCGTGACGGCACGCGGGGATGAATGGTAGCATTGGCCCCTCGTGTTCTCCCCGATCAGCGGATGACCGGATCGCTGATTGACGACATGGAAACCTCACGAGGTTCCAGTAATCGCGCGGTCGATCCGCTCTGGAAACGCCATGCTGCGCTTCCAGCGATCGTCCAGCCGCGAAGCGGGCCGGGTAGCGGCCGCCCCCGGGAGACAGGTCGCCGCACCGCGAGTTGATCTGACGTCGTCACGTCGGCAGAAGAAAGGTTGCGGCTCTGGCGGTCGTAAGGTTGGGGGGGCGGGTATCACGTCTGTCAGCGGCTAGCGACCCGTTTCGATACAACGAGAAGAATCTGAAGAATCTTTATGGTACGGTCGATCTGTCCCGGTAACACCGTCTTAAATCACCGACCACGAATCGTATCCGATTGGCGTCGCGGGGACCGGCGGCCGGCCACGGTGTGCGGTGCGAGCGCTGATTTCCATCCTTGGAGCTGTGACGCCGGTCACAGCGCCCGAGACTCGATTTCTGTTTTACTATAAAGACCGTTTTGACCATGTCGACCCTTGATGAAGTGCGCCAAATCCTTGCCGATTCGCTCCAGCTGAGCGACCGTCACGCCGGACTCGACGCGTCTACGCGCCTGCTCGGCAGCCTCCCGGAGCTCGATTCCATGGCAGTCGTCAACGTGATCACTGCCCTCGAAGAGCATTACGGATTTACCGTGGACGATGACGAGATCAGCGCCGACACCTTTGAGACTCTCGGGACGCTGGCGGACTTCGTGGACAAGAAACTGACAACGTGACCGCAGGGTATAGCGCGGCCGCGCCCGAAGCGTTCTTTCTCGACGGAGAGGCCGGACAGCTGTTTGCGCTCTATCACCCGCCGCAGGCGGTGAGCGCTACGCGCGGCGCGGTGCTGCTGGTGCCTCCGTTCGCCGAGGAAATGAATAAGGCGCGGCCGGTGTATGCGACGCTCGCCCGCGCTCTCGCCGCGCGCGGGTTCGCCGTACTTCATGTCGACCTGTACGGAACCGGCGACAGCGCCGGTGATTTCGAGGATGCCCGCTGGGATTTGTGGTGCCGCGACCTGGCGCGCGGCGCCCGCTGGCTGCATGAGCGCCACGCAACCGCGGTGACGCTGATCGGGTTGCGCCTCGGCGCGCTGTTGGCCCTGACGGTGGCCGGGACGCAACGGATGGTCGTGCGGCATCTGGTGCTGTGGCAGCCGGTGCTGGACGGCGAGAAGTTCATGACGCAGTTTCTGCGCCTGCGTCTGGCGGCGGGCCTCGGGCTCGCCGCAGCCGCCGGGAAGGAGACGACCGACATGTTGCGCCAAACACTCGCGGCCGGCCGGATCATCGAGGTCGCCGGTTACGGCCTGAGTGCGGAGCTGGTCTTCGCCGTTGACGCACAGCGCATCGAGACCCTCGTCGAGGAAGGTTTTCCGCCGATAGACTGGATAGAGCTGACGCCGCAGCGCGACCGTCCGTTACCGCCTGCCAGCCGGCGGATTGCCGATGCCTGGCGCGCGCGCGGTCTGACGCTGCGAACGCACTGTGTTGCCGGTCAACCGTTCTGGATATTGCCAGAGGCGGTACCGGTGCCGGAGCTGATCGCGCTGACGGTTGCGACCGTGGAGGCATCGTGACGACCGCGAGCGAACTGGCCGTGCGCATAGACTGTCAGGGCGACGCCATGATCGGCGTCGTGCACTGCCCGCCGGCTCCGCGCCGGCGAGGCGTGGTGGTGGTGGTCGGCGGCCCGCAATACCGGGTAGGCAGCCACCGCCAGTTCTTGCTGTTGGCGCGGGCGCTGGCCGCCGACGGTTACGCGGTGCTGCGGTTCGATTGCCGCGGCATGGGCGACAGTTGCGGCGCACCGCGCGATTTCGAGACGATCGAGCCGGACATGCGCGCGGCGATCGACACCCTGTGCGCGCGGGTTCCGCAGGTGCAAGAGGTGGGTCTGTGGGGACTGTGCGACGCGGCCTCGGCGATCATGATGTACGCGCCGCGCGACGCGCGCGTCACCGGGTTGGCCGTGCTCAACCCCTGGGTGCGCAGCGAAGCGGGGCTGGCGCGCAGCTACCTTCGTAACTATTACCTGCGGCGCTTCCTTGATCGGGTCTTCTGGCGGCGAGTGTTTGCCGGTGAGGTGGCGATCGGGACGGCGCTGAGCTCGTTTTTCGATGTGCTGCAGCGTGGGTTCGGTGGCCGCGGAGACAAGCCGGCGAGTGCGCCGGACGCGTGCGCGGACGCCATACCGTTTCCGCAACGCATGCTCGACGGATTGCGGGCATTCCGCGGTCGCGTGCTGCTGGTACTGAGTGGTGATGACCTGACAGCCGGCGAGTTCAAGGCCCTGGTCAGATCGGCACGGCCGTGGCGGCGGATTCTGCGCGCCGGCCGGGTGACGCGTCACGACCTGGTCCAGGCCAATCACACCTTCGCGCGCCGTGACTGGCGCGATCAAGTGGCACGCTGGACGGCGGTGTGGCTGGCGTCGTGGTGAGACCGGTGCTGATGATTTCCTTTCATTTCCCTCCGGTGCAGGGGAGCAGCGGCGTGCAGCGCACGCTCAAATTCGCGCGCTACCTGCCTGAGCACGGCTGGCAGCCGCTGATTCTGAGCGCGCACCCGCGTGCCTACCAGCGATTGAGCCAGGCGCAACTCGGCGAGATTCGCGACGACGTGATGGTGCGGCGGACTTTTGCGTTCGACAGCGCACGCCATCTGGCGTGGCGGGGGCGCTACCCGAGCGCGCTTGCGCTACCCGATCGCTGGGCGAGCTGGTGGCTGAGCGCCGTGCCCGCCGGCCTCGAGATGATCCGGCGCCATCGGCCGGCGGCGATCTGGTCGACTTATCCGATCGCCACCGCGCATATGATCGGACTCACGTTGCAGCGCTTAAGCGGGTTGCCGTGGATCGCCGATTTTCGCGATCCCATGACCGAGGATGACTACCCGGTCCGTCCCACCGTGCGCCGCGTCTACCGATGGATCGAGACGCACACGGTGCGACGCTGCGCGCGCGCCGTGTTCACCACGCCGGGTGCGCAGCGTATGTACGCCGAGCGCTACCCGGAGCTGCCGGCGGCGCGTTGGGCGCGCATCGAGAATGGTTATGACGAGGAGAATTTCCAGCAGGCGGCGGACATCGCGCCGCCTCCGCGTCCGGCGCGCGTCACGCTGCTGCACAGCGGCCTGTTGTACCCGGTGGAGCGCGATCCGCGCGCCTTCTTCGGGGCGCTCGTCGACCTGCGCGCCGCCGGCGACATCGACGCCGGCAGGTTCGCCGTGGTGCTGCGCGCCACCGGGCACGACGGCGAATTTGCGCGGCTGATCGCGGAGCACGGGCTCGGCGACCTCGTGCGCCTCGAGCCGCCGGTGGCCTATCACGCGGCGCTCGCCGAGATGCTGGCCGCCGACGCGCTGCTGATCTTCCAGGCGGCCAATTGCAATCACCAGATCCCCGCCAAGCTCTACGAATACCTGCGCGCGCGCCGGCCGATCTTCGCGCTGACCGACGCGGCCGGGGATACGGCCGCGGTGCTGCGCGCGGCCGGCATCGACACCGTCGTGCCGCTCGACCGGCGCGCGGCGATCGCCGCCGGCCTGCGCGATTTTCTCGCCCGGCTGCGCGCCGGGCGCGCGCCGGTGGCGGACGCGGCCGAGGTCGAACGCCATTCGCGGCGCGCGCGCAGCGCCGAGCTCGCGGCGCTGCTCGACGAGGTGATCGCATGAGCGCCAGCGACTTTCTCGTCATCGGCGGCGGGGTCATCGGCCTGAGCATCGCGCGCGAGCTCAAGCGGCGTTATGCCGACAGCCGCGTCACCGTGCTCGAGAAGGAGCCGGACACCGGCCGGCACGCCAGCGGGCGCAACAGCGGCGTATTGCATGCCGGGTTCTACTACACGCCGGACAGCCTCAAGGCGCGATTCACGCGCATCGGCAACGCCGCGCTGACCGACTACTGCGAGGCGCGCGGCCTGCCGATCAACCAGTGCGGCAAGCTGGTGGTGGCGCGCGATCAAAGCGAGCTGCCGGCGCTCGACGAGCTGCTGCGGCGCGGGCGCATCAACGGCATCGTGCTCGAGCCGGTCGACGCCCGGCAGGCGCAGGCCATCGAGCCGCGCGCGCGGACCTTCGAGCGCGCGCTGTTCTCGCCGACCACCGCGTCGGTCGATCCGGGGAGGGTCGTCGCGGCCATGACCGCGGATGCGCGCGCCGAAGGCGTGCGGCTGGAGACCGGCCGGCGCTTCCTGCGGCGCGCGGCCGATGCGGTCGTGACGGATCGCGGGCGTATCGACGCCGGCTACGTGGTCAACGCCGCCGGCCTGTACGCCGACCGGATCGCGCGCGCTTATGGCTTCTCGCAGCGCTATCGCATCCTGCCGTTCAAGGGGCTGTATCTTTATTCCGACGAGCCGGCCGGCGCAATCCGCACCCATATCTATCCGGTGCCGGATCTGCGCAATCCCTTTCTCGGCGTGCACTTCACGGTGGCGGTGGACGGCCGTATCAAGATCGGGCCGACCGCGACCCCGGCCTTCTGGCGCGAGAACTATCGCGGCCTCGACGGCTTTCGCGCCGGCGAGCTGTGGGACATCGTGCGGCGCCAGGCGCGGCTGCTGCTGAAATCGGACTTCGACTTCAAGCGGCTGGCGGTCGAGGAGATCCGCAAGCATTCGCGCGCGCGCATGGTGGCGCTGGCGCGCGAACTCGCCGGCGGCGTCGAGCCGGGCCACTATCGGCGCTGGGGCAAGCCGGGCATCCGCGCCCAGCTGCTCGACATCGAACAGAACCGGCTGGAGATGGACTTCGTCATCGAGGGTGACGCGCGCTCACTGCACGTGTTGAACGCCGTGTCGCCGGCCTTCACCTGCGCGCTGCCGTTCGCGACGCATGTCTGCGACGAGATCGGCCGGCGTTTCGGGGAAGCGACGGCACGCCCTGCGGAGGCCGCGCCATGAGCCGCCTGCGCATCGGCATCTTCGGCCATTACGGCAACCGCAACCTCGGCGACGAGGCCATCACCGCGGCCGTGGCCCGCGCCATCCGCCGCCACCTGCCGGGCGCCGAGATCGTCGGCCTGTCGATCAATCCGGACGACACGGCGCAGCGTCACGGCATCGCCGCCCTGCCGATCCGGGATATCGAGACGCCGGTCGCCGGTGCGGCGGCGCCGCGGCCCGCCGCACCGGCCGGCGGGACGAAGCCGGCCGCGGCGGCACCGGCAGGTATCGGATTCAAGCAGCGCCTCAAGCGCATACCCGTCGTCTACTGGCCGCTCAAGGCGCTGGCGCGGACCTGGGAGGGGGCGGGTGCCCTGCGGCGTGAGTTCGGCTTCCTGCGGGCCTGCTACGGGCGCGTGAAGGCCCTGGATCTGCTGATGATCTCGGGATCGAATCAGTTCCTGGACAATTTCGGCGGCCCCCTGGGATTCCCTTATACGTTGTTTAAATGGACCCTGCTGGCGCGACTCACCGGGACCCCGGTGGCGGTGCTCAGCGTGGGCGCCGGTCCCGTGGCCTCGCCGGTATCCAAGTTTTTGATTCGTTGGGTACTTTCCAGAGTCCAGTACCATTCCTTCCGCGACCGCGGGTCGCGGGCGCTGATCGCCGAGATCGGTTATCGCGGACCGACCCGGGTGGCGCCCGATCTTGCCTTCAGCCTGCTCACCGATCGCCCGCCGCCGCGCGCGGCCGCGACCGCCGGACGGCCGGTGGTTGGCCTCAACCCCATGCCGGTATACGATGCGCGTTACTGGCCGGTGGCCGACCCGGAAAAATACGATAACTACGTCGCCAAACTGGCGACCTTCGTCGGTCGGCTGATCGAGGCCCGGTACCCGGTCGTGCTGTTCTCCACCCAGGCGAAGGATGCCCTGGTGATCGACGACATCCAGGCGAGGCTGACCGAGACCGCGGGCGGGATTCCGCCCGGGCTGCGCGTGAGCCTGAGCGCCAGCGTCGATGCCCTGATCGATACCCTGAGTGGGCTGGACGCGGTGGTGGCCACGCGTTTTCACGGCGTGCTGCTGCCGTTGCTGGTCGAACGGCCGGTGGTGGGGATCTGTTACCAACGCAAGACCCGCGATCTCATGGACGACATGGGCCAGGGCGGTTATGCCCTGGACCTGGAAGGTTTCGAGGTCGAGGAACTGTGGCAGTGCTTTGTGCGCCTGATGGAGCGGCGGGAGGACGAGACGCAGCGCATCACCGACAAGAAGAACGCCTACGTGGCGGCGCTCGAACGTCAGTACCGGGAGGTCTTCGGCCTGCTGGACGACGGGACGGGGCGTGCGCGCGCGCCGGCGGCGCCGGAGACGCGGCGGTGAGCGCGCCGCGCGTCAGCATCGGCATGCCGGTATACAACGGCGGGCGCTGGCTGCGCGCGTCGCTGGATTCGCTGCTCGCCCAGCGCTACGCCGATTTCGAGCTGATCATCTCCGACAACGCCTCGACCGACGATTCCGAGGCGATCTGCCGGGAATACGCCGCGCGCGACGCGCGCATCCGCTACGTCCGCAACCCGCGCAACATCGGCGCGTCGGACAACTTCAACGCGGTGTTCCGCCTGGCGCGCGGCGAGTATTTCAAATGGGCGTCGTGCAACGACTTGTGCGAGCCGGACTTCGTGGGCCGCTGCGTCGCCGCGCTGGACGCCGACCCCGGCACGGTGCTGGCCTATCCGCGCACCCGGCTCATGCTCGGCGACGACGGCCGGTACGAGGACTACGTCGACAATCTCGAGCTGCTCGACGACAGTCCCGGCGCCCGGTTCCGCGGCCTGCTGGAGCGGATCCGGCTCAACAACGTCATGAACGGCGTGATCCGCCGGTCGAGCCTGGCATGCACGCCGCTCATCGAGGTCTACTTTTCGTCCGACGTGAACCTGATGGCCGAGCTGGCGCTGCACGGGAAGTTCCGCGAGATTCCGGACTACCTGTTCATCCGGCGCATGGACCCGGCGAGCGCCACCCGCCTCAAGGACGCCGCCGAGGTGCGCAAGCACTACGACCCCGACCAGGCGCGGCTCATGGTCTTCCAGTACTGGCGGGTCTACAAGGAATATTTCCGCGCGGTGTGGCGTACGTCACTGTCGCGCGCCGAGAAGCTGTGCTTGTATCGTTATCTGGCCCGCCGGCTGGTCTGGGACCGGGGGCACCTGGCGGAGGACGCCTGGGAGTCGGTGAAGGCGCTCACGGCCCGCCGCCGCGCCCGCCGGGCCGGGGCCGCGGCACGGTGAGCGATATTGCGCGCTGAAGTGATGAAACCATTAGCCACTGGGGTCACGGGGGACACGGGGAATTGCCTTGCAAAGATTCCGGATTCCGTCGCCGTCCTTTCCGAGATCACGAAGGGAACACATGCTTCTCCCCGTGCTCCCCGTGACCCCCGTGGCTAATCAGTAACTCTGGTTCGTGAATAAAGCATGAAGGGAGAACGCGCCATGTCCGCACCACAACCGTCCACCGGGATCGCACCCGGCCCGCGCGCCGCCGCCGCGCGCTGCCGCTTCTGCGGTACCGATCTCACGCACACCTTCGTCGACCTGGGCATGTCGCCCTTGTGCCAGACGCACATCGAGCCGCACCAGCTCAATCACATGGAGCCGTTCTATCCGCTGCATGCCTACGTCTGCGACCAGTGCTACCTGGTGCAGCTCGACGAGTACGTGTCGCCGAGCGAGATCTTCAGCGATTACGCCTATTTCTCCTCGTACTCGGACTCCTGGGTGCAGCACGCCAAGCGCTACACCGACATGGCCGTCGAACGCTTCGGTCTCGGCACGGGCAACAAGGTGATGGAGATCGCCAGCAACGACGGCTACCTGCTCCAGCATTTCCGCGACCGGGGCATCCCGGTGCTGGGCATCGAGCCGGCCGCCAACGTCGCCCAGGTCGCGGTGGAGAAGGGCATCCCGACCACGGTGCGCTTCTTCGGCGCCGCCAGCGCCCAGGACATCGCCGCCGAGCACGGCCAGGCCGACCTGCTGCTCGGCAACAACGTGCTGGCGCACGTGCCCAAGCTCAACGACTTCGTCGCCGGCATGAAGCTGCTGCTCAAGGCCGGCGGGAACATCACCATGGAGTTCCCGCACCTCTACCGGCTCATGGAGCGAAACCAGTTCGACACCATTTATCACGAGCACTTCTCCTACCTGTCGTTCTTCACGGTGCAGAAGGTGTTCGCCGCCCACGGCCTGACACTCTACGACGTCGAGGAGCTCGACACCCACGGCGGCTCGCTGCGCATCTACGCGCGCCACACCGAGGACACCGCCAAGCCCGTGACCGAACGTGCTGAGGCCCTGCTTCAGCGCGAGATCGCCTGGGGCGTCAACCGGCTGGAGACCTACGCGAGCTTCACCGAGCAGGTCAAGGAGACCAAGCGCAAGATCCTTGAGTTCATGATCAACGCCAAGCGCGCGCACAAGCGCATCGCCGGCTACGGCGCGCCGGGCAAGGGCAACACGCTGCTCAACTACTGCGGCATCCGCCAGGATTTTCTCGACTACACGGTCGACCGCAGCCCGTACAAGCAGGGCCGTTACACCCCGGGCACCCGCATCCCGATCCTGCATCCCGACCGGATCCGCGAGACCAGGCCCGACTACCTGTTCATCCTGCCGTGGAATCTCAAGGATGAGATCATGAGCCAGATGGCCCATATCCGCGACTGGGGCGGGCAGTTCGTGGTGCCGATTCCGATACTCAAGGTGTTTCCTTGAGCGGCGCGCGCCGGCCGGCGGGGCGGGACAGACTATGACCAGAACAGGGGGCAGGAAATGAAGGTGTTCGTCACCGGGGTGGAGGGGTATATCGGCGCGTTGCTGGCGCCCATGCTGATCGAGCGCGGCCACGAGGTGGTCGGCCTCGATACCGGCTATTACCGCGACGGCTGGCTGTACAGCGACAAGGGCCTCACGACCTTTCCGCGCATGATCAACAAGGACCTGCGGCTGATCGGCGAGGACGATCTGCGCGGCTGCGACGCCGTGGTCCATCTCGCCGAGCTGTCCAACGATCCGCTCGGCCAGAACAACCCCGAGAACACCTTCAAGATCAACCACCAGGGCTCGGTGGCGCTGGCGAAGAAGGCCAAGGCGGTCGGCATCGCGCGCTTCGTCTACACCTCGTCGTGCAGCGTCTACGGCGTCGGCTCCGACGATTTCCGCACCGAGGAGGCCGGGACCAATCCGCAGACCGCCTACGCGCACTGCAAGGTGCGCGTCGAGACCGACGTCGGCGCGCTGGCCGACGACGGCTTCTCGCCGGTGTTCCTGCGCAACGCGACGGCCTACGGCGCCTCGCCGCGCATGCGTTTCGACATCGTGCTCAACAACCTGGCGGGCTTCGCCCGCACCATCGGCAAGATCGCCATGACCAGCGACGGCACGCCGTGGCGGCCGCTGGTGCACGTGCTCGACATCTGCCAGGCGATCGTCTGCGCGGTCGAGGCGCCGCGCGAGAGCATCCACAACCAGATCTTCAACGTCGGGCACAACGCCGACAACTACCGGGTGCGTGAGATCGCCGAGATCGTCGGCGAGACCTTCACCGGCTGCGAGCTGACGTTCGGGCCGAGCGGCGGCGACAACCGCAGCTACCGCGTGTCGTTCGACAAGATCCACGGCCGCTTGCCGGGTTTCCGCTGCGCCTGGGACGCGCGCAAGGGCGCGCAGCAGCTCCACGAGATCTACGACCGCATCGCGATGGGCAAGGAGACCTTCGAGTTCCGCGCCTTCACGCGCCTGAAGCAGCTCGAGTATCTCATCAAGACCCGCCAGATCGACAATGAGTTCTTCTGGCGGGCGTGAGCGCGGCCGCGCGTGCGGCCCGGCCGGGGCGGCCATGCAAGGGTGCGGCGGCATGATCTTCGGTGAAACGACGGTGTCGGGCGTCTATGTTCTGGACATAGAGCCGCAGGAAGACGAGCGCGGGTTTTTCGCGCGCACCTATTGCGAGCGCGAATTTGCCGCCCACGGCCTGCCGGCACGCATGCCGCAGGCGAGCGTATCGTACACCGCGCGGCGCGGCACGCTGCGCGGCCTGCACTACGCGGCGCCGCCGGCGCGCGAGGCCAAGCTGGTGCGCTGCACCGCCGGCGCCAGCTTCCACGTGGCGCTGGACCTGCGGCCGGGCTCGCCGAGTTTCCTCCGGCATGCCGCGGTCGAACTGCTGGCATCGACGCGGCGCGCGCTGTTCGTACCGGCGGGCTGCGCCCACGGCGTTCAGACGCTCGAAGACCGGACCGAGTTGTTCTATCAGATGTCGGAATTCTTCGCGCCCGAACTCGCGCGCGGCGTACGCTGGGATGACCCGGCTTTCGGCATCGTCTGGCCGCCGGCCGAGCGCATCATCCTCGAGCGCGACCGGCGGTATCCCGACTTCGATCCAGCACAGGTTGCCGGATTCGCGGATTATGTCTAGAACGACGAGCTTCGACGACTCCGATATCGGGCCGGCGATCTACGCGCTGATCGAGCGGCTCTTTCCGATCTGCCGCAGCATCACCGGCGACGGGGTGCGCCGCACGCTCGATATCCTTGGCGAGCATATCGCCCTCGAGCGCCACGAGGTGCCGACCGGCACGCCGGTGTTCGATTGGATCGTTCCACCGGAATGGAACATCCGCGACGCCTACATCAAGGGTCCGGACGGGCGCAAGATCGTCGATTTCCGGAAATCCAATCTGCACGTGGTGAGCTACAGCACGCCGGTGCGCGCACGCCTGTCGCTCGCCGAGCTGCTGCCGCATCTGCACAGCCTGCCGGAGCACCCCGACTGGATCCCCTATCGTACCGCCTATTACAACCCGGATTGGGGCTTCTGTCTGGCGCATCGGCAGCGCGAGTCGCTGACCGAGGGCGAGTACGAGGTGGTCATCGACAGCGAGCTCAAGGACGGCGCGCTCAGTTACGCCGAGTGCCGGGTGCCGGGGGCGCGCGACGACGAGGTGCTGGTGTTCGCGCACATCTGCCATCCGTCGCTGTGCAACGACAATCTCTCCGGCATCGGGATCGCCGTGCAGCTCGCGAAATTCCTCGCGTCCGCGCCGCGCGTTTACTCCTACCGCTTCGTGTTCGCGCCCGCGACCATTGGTTCCATAACCTGGTTGAGCCGCAACGAATCACGCCTGGGGAAAGTCAAGCACGGGCTGGTGGCGGCGGTGCTCGGCGATCCGGGCATGCTGCATTACAAGAAATCGCGTCAGGGCGACGCCGAGATCGACCGGGCGGTGCAGTGCGCGTTACGCGATCGCGGCACCGGGTTCAAGGTCCTGGAGTTCTCGCCCTGGGGCTACGACGAACGCCAGTTCGGATCGCCGGGCATCGCGCTGCCGGTCGGGCGGCTGACGCGCACGCCGAACGGCTGTTACCCGGAGTATCACAGCTCGGCCGACGATCTGTCCCTGGTGCGGCCGGAGTTTCTGGCCGATTCCTTTCATGCCTATGTCGAGGTGTTCGCGATCCTCGAGCGGAACCGCTGCTACCGCAACCTGAGCCCGAAGGGCGAGCCGCAGCTCGGCCGCCGCGGGTTGTATCGAAAGACCGGCGGGCAGCAGGACATCCCGGATCGCGAGCTGGCGCTGTTGTGGGTTCTGAACCAGTCGGACGGTGGCCACAGCCTGCTGGACATCGCCGAGCGTTCCGGGCTGGCGTTTGCGAGCGTCGCCGCGGCGGCGCGCGATCTCGAGGCCGCCGGGCTGCTGGCGCCGGTGTCAGGCGGCTAGGCATGGCGGTGCGCGCGCCCGGACGTCAGCCTTCCGCCGGTGCGCACCGCAGCCGTGCCGACCGGCGGCCGCTGCCGATTCGCGGCCGGCGCGTGCTGGTCACGGGCGCCGGCGGCTTCATCGGCCGCCATGTATGCCGGCGGCTCGTCGAGGCCGGCGCCGAGGTGCACGGCGTTTCCCGCCGCCGACGTGCGGCGCGCGACGGCGTGCGCTGGCGGCGCGGCGACCTGACCGATGCGCGCCGCACGCGCGCCCTGCTGGCGGCCGTCGATCCGGAGTATGTCGTCCATCTTGCCGGCTATCCCTACGGCGCGCAGGCGCCGGAAGCGGTGCTTCCGAACTTCGCCGGCAACGCCGTGGCGACCGTCCAGCTGCTGGCGGCGATCGACCCGCGCCGCTGCCGGCGCATCGTGCTGGCCGGTTCCATGGAGGCGCCGGCGTTGTTCGAGCCGGGAGCGGCGGCACTTACTCCCCATGCGGTATCCAAGCGCGTCGCGGCCCTCTACGGGCGCCTGTACGGCGCACAGTTCGGGTTGCCGATTGTGCAACTGCGATTGTTCATGGTCTATGGACCCGGACAGGACGGGCCGCATGCCGACAAACTGATTCCGTACACGATACGCAGTCTGCTCGCCGGCCGCCGGCCGCGCGTCACGCACGGGCGGCGCCGCATCGACTGGGTATACGTCGATGACGTCGTCGACGCCGTGTTGCGCGCACTGACGACCCCGGGCATAACCGGGCGGGAATTCGATGTTGCCAGCGGCCGGCGCTTGAGCATCCGCGAGCTCGTCGATCAATTGATTGAATGCGTCGGCGGCGGGCGTGCGCACTACGGCGGCCGCCCCGAGCGCGCGATCGAAACCGAGCCGGTCGCGCGCCTCGGGCCGAGCCGGCGCCTGCTCGGCTGGCGCCCCCGGGTCGGGCTTTCGGAAGGGCTGGCGCGCACGGTAGAATGGCATCGACGACAGCATGCCGGGACTGGCGGCCCGGTCGGCCGGCCGCGGGTCGGGGTGGCGGCGCCGCCGCGCGGCGGGCCCGGACGGGCGAGGAGAGAATAATGAAGGTCGTACTGTTTTGCGGGGGGTTGGGCACGCGCCTGCGTGAGTTCTCGGACACGATACCCAAACCGCTGGTTCATGTCGGCCATCGGCCTATCATCTGGAACCTGATGAAATACTATGCCCACTACGGTCACAAGGATTTCATTCTGTGCCTCGGCTATCGCGGCGACCTGATCAAGGAGTACTTCCTCCAGTACAACGAGGCGATCAGCAACAATTTCACCCTGAGCAACGGCGGCAGGACCATCGAGCTCGAAAACAGCGATATCCAGGACTGGCGCATCACCTTCGTCGATACCGGCCTGAAGTCCAATATCGGCCAGCGCCTCAAGGCGGTCGAGCCTTACGTGAAAAACGAGGAGATGTTTCTCGCCAACTACAGCGACGGTTTGTCGGACCTGCCGCTGCCGGAGGTCATCGAGACCTTCAAACGCAAACAGGCGATCGCCAGTTTCGTCAGCGTGCGTCCGTCGCAGAGTTTTCATGCGGTCGAAACCGGCCCGGACGGCCTGGTGACCAACATCGAGGCGGTCGGCGGAACGGACTTCTGGATCAACGGCGGCTTTTTCGTTCTGCGCCGCGAGATCTTCGATTACATGCGCGACGGCGAGGAGCTGGTCGAGCAGCCGTTCCAGCGGCTTATCCCGGAAAAGAAGCTGATCGCCTACCGTTACACCGGTTTCTGGATGGCGATGGACACCTTCAAGGACAAGAAGAATTTCGACACCCTGTACGAGACCGGCGACATGCCCTGGCAGGTATGGGACAAGAAATGACACGGTGGCCGGACAGCAGGCGCGGGGAGGGCGGATGCGCGGACTGGCCCTGAGCGGCTCGACCGGCGGGCCACCGCGCCGCATCCTGCTGCTCGGTGCCCACTGCGACGACATCGAGATCGGCTGCGGCGGCACGGTGCTGCGCCTGGTGCGCGACTATCCGCAGGCATTCTTTCATTGGGTGGTGTTCAGCTCCAACGCCACGCGCGCCGCCGAGGCGCGCACCGCCGCCGCCGCACTGCTCGGTAAGGCGGCGCACGAGATCGCGATCAAGGAATTCCGCAATGGCTATTTCCCCTACATCGGCGCCGAGATCAAGGACTACTTCGAGGAACTCAAGCGCGCGCCTGCGCCGGACCTGATCTTCACGCACTACCGCAACGATCTGCACCAGGACCACCGCATCGTGTCGGAGCTGACCTGGAACACCTTCCGCGACCACCTCATCCTGGAGTACGAGATCCCCAAGTACGACGGCGACCTCGGCAGTCCCAGCGCCTATATCGCGCTGGACACGGAGACCGCGGCCCGCAAGGCCGACGTCATCGTCGAGAGCTTCGTCAGCGAGGGCGACAAGCACTGGTTCACGCGCGACACCTTCCTGGCGCTGGCGCGGCTGCGCGGCATCGAGTGCGCGGCGCCCGGGGGGTACGCCGAGGCGTTTTACGCGCGCAAGATGACTATCGCTTAAAGGGGTCGGAGTGATTTAATTTTGGGCAGTCCGCACACGGCGCGTGGCGAGCCTTCATGCGGCGTCG
>DASWHF010000073.1:0-51839 GCA_036393295.1 Acidiferrobacterales bacterium | reverse complement strand
ACTATCGGGTGCGCAGTTGCCGCGACATCAACGGCAGTCCGGTGCCCTGCGCCAAGTCCAACACCGGCCGCCTTGGCGACATCATCAATTCGGCGCCGCTGTTCGTCGGCAAGCCGGCGTTCCTGTATCCGGAAACCATCGAAGCGGAGTCCTACCGCGCGTTCAAGAACGACAGCGCCAACACCAGCCGCCGACAGATGCTCTACGTCGGCGCCAACGACGGCATGTTCCACGCCTTCGACGCCGATACCGGCGAGGAGGCGCTCGCCTACGTTCCGGCGGAGATCTATCCGAACCTGACCCAGCTCACCGCGCGCACCTACGCGCATCGCTACTTCGTCGACGGCAGCCCGATGTACGCCGACGTCTACATCAGCATCCCCGGCGTGACCACCGGCAAGGACTGGCGCACGGTGCTGGTCAGCGGCCTGCGCAAGGGCGGCCGCGGCTACTTCGCCCTGGACATCACCGATCCTTCATCGTTCAACGAGTCGAACGCCGACCGCCTGGTGCTCTGGGAGTTCACCGACCCGGATCTGGGCTATGCCTATTCCCAGCCATCGATCGCCAGGATGGCCAACGGCAAATGGGCGGCGATCTTCGGCAGCGGCTATAACAACGTCAGCCCCGGCGACGGGCACGGCTATGTCTACATCGTCTTCCTCGAGGACGGCATCGACGGCAGCTGGACGGCCGGGTCGGACTTCATCAAGCTCGACACCGGCGTGGGCGATACGACGACACCGAACGGCATCGGGTCGCCGGCCGCAGTGGACCTGAACGGCGACTACGTGACCGACTTCATCTACGCCGGCGATCAGCAGGGCAACCTGTGGCGCTTCGACGTGCGCAACCCCAGCACGGCGAACTGGGCGACGGTTGCCGACAGCCGTGTGAAGGTGTTCACCGCGAAGGACAGCGCCAATGTCCCGCAGCCGATCACCACGCGGCCGCAGGTTTCGGATCATCCGCTCGGCGGCCAGCTCGTGCACTTCGGCACCGGCAAGTACCTGGAGGCGGCGGATAACAACCCGACCGGGGCCCAGCCGCAGACCTTCTATGGCATCTGGGACAAGCTTGCCCCCGCTGCCACCGCCACTACCGTGAACCGCGGCGACCTGCTGACTCAGACACTGTCGTCCGAGTTCAACGCGTCCGGCAAGATCGTGCGCACCATCACCGACAACCCGATCAACTGGCGTATCGGCACGGTCACCGGCACTTCACATCTGGGCTGGCTGGTCGACCTGCCGTCACCGGGCGAGAAGCAGGTCACCAACTCGGTGCTGCGCAAGGGCCGGGTGATCTTCACCACCCAGATCCCCAGTGATACGCCGTGCCGGCCGGGCGGCGAGGGCTGGTTCATGGAGCTCGACAGCGTCAACGGCGGGCGCCTCGACGACACCTTCGACCTGGACGACGACGGCCAGATCGACGGCGACGACCGCGTCCTCGTGGGCGGCGTATCGACCGGCGTGACCGGCACCAAGGTCTCGAGCGGCGCGCCGTCGGATATCATCATCATCCAGGGCGGCGGTACCGGCGCCGGGCGCATCGAGCACAAGCTCGCCAGCACGAACGCCGCGGATCTGGTCAAGGCCTCGGAGAAGGCCGACGAGGATCGGGTACGCGAAACCTGGATACAGCACAAGTAACCGCTACG
This sequence comes from Acidiferrobacterales bacterium, assembly GCA_036393295.1. GTDB lineage: Bacteria > Pseudomonadota > Gammaproteobacteria > Acidiferrobacterales > UBA6901 > DASWHF01. The sequence goes on along the minus strand of DASWHF010000073.1, from coordinate 50,176 downwards.
TGAGCGAGGACAGAGCCATGACAACTCAACACTTCAAGTCGGCGGCGCGCAGGCTGGCGCTGGCGGCGGTCGCCGCCCTGGCGCTCGGCGCGGTCCCGGCGGCATCGGCCGTCATGCCCGAGGTCGGGCAGGGCCAGATCGACGCCATGGACGCCGGCCGCAATGTCATCGTCATCGACGACCGGCAGTACGCGGCCGGCACGAACCTGCAGATCCACGGCAGCCGCGGCAGCGGCAAGAGCGCCCTGGGAAAGGGGATGCAGGTCGAGTTTCAGTACGTGATGAAGAACGGGGAGCGCGTACTGACCGACATCTGGCTGCCGGGTGCGCGGAAGTAGCCGGGCGCACGGACGGACCGCGGAAGGCGCCACGCCGGGTGGACCCCGGCGTGGTCCGATTCAAGACCCACGACCAAACGGTAGGACCGATATGAGCAGCCCGCGCAACGCCGGATTCACGCTGATCGAACTGATGATCGTGGTGGTGGTCATCGCCATACTCGCGGCGGTGGGGTACCCCTCCTATACCCGCTGGATCGCGGAGGCACGGCGGACGGACGCCACCATCGCGCTGCAGCGCATCGCGGCCACGCAGGAACGGTTCATGACCGAATGCGGCGAGTACACGGACGATTTCGGCGGCGTGATTTCGGATCCCATCCCGGCCAACCGCTGCACCGGCCTCGGGCTGGGCGGACTCGCGGATGGCACGACGACCTATACCACGGACGACGGTCACTATTCAATCGAAGCCACCTTGTTCCCGGGCGGCATTGGCGGCCTGGCGGATAATCAGCGTTTCCAACTCGAGGCAACGCCGGTGGGCTCCCAGGCGACGGCGGATGGCAGCCGATGCGCCACCTTCACGCTGACCAGCGAAGGCGTGAAGAACGCAACCGGCTCAGACTCGACGAAGTGCTGGAAAAAGTGATCCGCCCCGGCGCATCGGACACACAGCATCGCGCTGCTCACTCCAGTGCGATCATACCCCGGCGCGAAGCCCCTTAGGCAAGGGAAACACCACCCGCTCCGGCTCGCCGGCCTGCTCGGGCGCGAGCACAGCACCCCACTCGCACAGCCGCGTCACCACCTGCTGCACCAGCACCTCGGGGGCGGAGGCGCCGGCCGTGAGGCCGAGACGCGCGACGCCGTCCAGCCATTCGCGCTTCAGATCCTCGGGGCCGTCGATCATGTAGGCGCGCGCGCCTTGCGTCTCGGCGACCTCGCGCAGGCGGTTGGAGTTGGAGCTGTTGCGCGAGCCCACCACCAGCACCAGCTCGCAGTCGTGCGCCAGGCGGCGCACCGCGTCCTGGCGGTTCTGGGTGGCGTAGCAGATGTCGTCCTTCCTCGGCCCCTGGACGTTCGGGAAGCGCGCGCGCAGCGCCGCGATGACGCGCGCGGTGTCGTCCATCGACAGCGTCGTCTGGGTGACGAAGGCGAGGTTGTCAGGGTCCGAGACCGACAGCCGCTCGACGTCCTCCGGGGTCTCGACCAGGTGAATGTTGCCGTCCGCCTGGCCGAGCGTGCCCTCGACCTCCGGATGACCGGCATGGCCGATCAGGATGCACTCCGTGCCCTGCTTGCGTCGCCGGATCACCTCCAGGTGCACCTTGGTGACCAGCGGGCAGGTGGCGTCGAAGACATTGAGGCCGCGCCGCGCCGCCGCGACGCGCACCGCCTGGGGGATGCCGTGGGCGCTGAAGATCACGGTCGCGCCGTCCGGGACCTGGTCGAGCTCGTCGACGAACACGGCGCCCTGGGCGCGCAGCCCGTCCACGACGAAGCGGTTGTGGACCACCTCGTGGCGGACGTAGATCGGCGCGCCGTACTGCGCCAGCGCCTGCTCGACGATCTCGATGGCGCGGTCGACGCCGGCGCAGAAACCACGGGGATTGGCGAGTATCAGCTGCATGCGAAACCGGCTGGAAGGTATCAGGCCGGCCATTATCGGCGCAAACCGCGTGCCGGTTCAATCCGGCGCGCCGACCTCCAGGATTTCCACCTCGAAAATGAGGTCATGACCGGCCAGCGGGTGCGAGAAGTCGACCTGCACCGCGTCGTCGTCCAGGCCGACGATGGTGCCGGGGATCTCCTCGCCGCTCGGTGTCTCGAAGCCGATCACCAGGCCGGGCTCGAGCGCCATGTCGGCCGGAAACGCGTCGCGCGGCAGGCTGTGCACGACCTCCTCGCGGATCGCCCCGTAGGCCTCCCCGGCGGCGACTTCGAAACTCCGCTTGTCCCCGGCGCGCATGCCGAGCAGGAGATTCTCCAGCCCCTCGATCAGCGCGCCGTCGCCGATCACCCACTCGGCGGGCTCGCCGCCCAGGCTGGAATCGGCGATGGTGCCGTCCTTCAATCGCAGGCTGAAATGCAGGCGCACGCGGCGTCCGCGCTCAATGGCATTCTCGGACAAAAGCTCGTTCTCCTGAATCACGCGTTCAGTATCCAGTTTAGTCCGGCTGACGGAGGCTGCCGGGAAAAATCAGCGGTGGCGTTTGCGGAAGCCGAGGCCGAAACTGTCGAGCACCAGCAGGATGGCGCCGACGGTGATCGCCGCGTCGGCGATATTGAACGTCCAGAAGTGCCAGGAACCGTAATATAAATCAATGAAATCAACGACATATCCTAGAACCAGGCGGTCGATCACATTGCCCGCCGCCCCACCCAGGATCAGCATCAAGGCGACCGCGACCTGCACGTCGTTGGCGCCGAGGCGCTTGATCATGAACAGGATCACGATCGCGACGACGAGCGCCACGATCACGAAGAAAAAATTCTGCCAGCCGGAGGCGCCGCTCAGGAAACCGAAGGCCGCGCCGCTGTTGTAGGCGAGCGTGAGATTGAAAAACGGCAGCACCTCGATCGCGCCGCGCGTCAGGTGCGTCACCGCCAGCCACTTGGTCCACTGGTCGAGCACCAGCACCGCCACGGCAATCCACGACAGCTTGAACATCAGACGAACCTCCGGTCCTCACCGCGACCGGCGACGTTCGCGACACAACGGCCGCACAGTTGCGGGTGCTCGGCATGGCCGCCGACATCCGCGCGATGGTGCCAGCAGCGCACGCACTTGGCGTGCGCGGACGGCGCGACCCGCACCCACAGCGTATCGGTCCGGCCGGCGCCGTGACGCTCGACCTCGACCGCGACCGCCTCGGCCGGCCGCGGCTCGGCGGCCTGCACGCGCGCATAAGACGTGATGAAGGCGAAACGCAGCTCGTCGCCGAGCCCGGCGAGCAGTGCCTGCCAGGACGGGTCGGTGTAGACATCGACCTCGGCATCCAACGATGAACCGATCACACCCGCCACGCGCGCCTTCTCGAGCTCGCGCGCCACCGCCTCGCGCAGGTTGAGCACGCTGCGCCACCGCGCCTCGCCGTGGACCTCGCCCGCGCCGCCGCCCGGCACCGCGTGCCAGCCGCCCAGGAACACGCTGGACGGGCGCTCGCCCGGCAGGTAACGCCAGATCTCCTCGGCGGTAAAGCTCAACACCGGCGCCATCCAGCGCGTCATCGCCTCCAGAATATGGAACATCGCGGTCTGCGCCGAGCGCCGGCCGCGGCTGTCGGAGGCCATGGTGTACATGCGGTCCTTGAGCACGTCCAGATAGAAGCTGCCGAGCTCCACCACGCAGAACTGATGCAGGCGCTGGTAGACCAGGTGGAAGCTGAACTCCTCGTAGGCGCGGCGGATCTGCGCATCGAGGCGCGCGCTCATGTCGAGCGCCCAGCGGTCCAGCGCCAGCAGCTCCTCGACCGGCACGGCCTGCGTCGCCGGATCGAAACCGTTCAGATTGGCCAGCAGGTAGCGCGCCGTGTTGCGGATGCGGCGGTAGGAATCCGCCATGCGCTTCAGGATCTCGTCCGAGATATTCATCTCGGCGCGATAGTCGGTCGCCGCCACCCATAATCTGAGAATGTCGGCGCCGAGCGTGCCGATCACCTTCTGCGGCACCACGACGTTGCCCTTGGACTTGGACATCTTCATGCCCTGGGCGTCGACCGTGAAACCGTGGGTCAGCACCGCCTGGTAGGGCGCGCGCTCGCGGGTCGCCACCGCCGTCAGCAGCGAGGACTGGAACCAGCCGCGATGCTGGTCCGAACCCTCGAGATACAGATCGGCGGGGTACGCGAGCTCGGCGCGCTGCTCCAGCACGCAGGCATGGGTCACGCCGGAGTCGAACCAGACGTCGAGGATGTCGGTGACCTTGTCGTAGTCGCCGGCCTCGGCGCCCAGCAGCTCCTGCGGATCGAGCCCGAACCAGGCATCGACGCCGCCCTGCTCGACGCGCTGCGCGACCTGTTCGATCAGCTCTGCGCTCCTCGGATGCAGCTTGCCGCTCAGCTTGTGCGCGAACAGCGCGATCGGCACGCCCCAGGCGCGCTGGCGCGAGATGCACCAGTCGGGGCGCTCGCGCACCATGCCCTCGATGCGCGCCCGGCCCCAGGCGGGGATCCACTGCACCGTGGCGATCTCGGCGAGCGCGCGCTCGCGCAGGCCGTGGCGGTCCATGCCGATGAACCACTGCGGCGTGGCGCGGAAGATGATCGGCGTCTTGTGGCGCCAGCAGTGCGGGTAGCTGTGGCGCAGCGCCTGGACCTTGAGCAGCGCGCCGCGCGCCTTGAGCACCTCGATCACGTGGTCGTTGGCCTTGAACACATGCTCGCCGGCGAACAGCTCGGTGCCGGGCAGGAACTTGCCGTCACCGCCGACCGGGTTGTCGACCGCCAGCTGATAGCGGCTGCCGACCACGTAGTCGTCCTGGCCGTGGCCGGGCGCGGTGTGCACGGCGCCGGTGCCGGAATCGGTGGTGACGTGGTCGCCGAGGATGATCGGCACTTCGCGCGTGTAAAAAGGATGTGCAAGCCGCAGGCCCTCGAGCTCGGCGCCGCTGCAGGTCGCGAGCACGCGGTAATCGTCGACGCCGTAGCGCGCCATCGCGTCCTTGAGCAGCGGCTCGGCCAACAGCAGGCGCTCGCCCACGCCTTGCACCAGCACGTATTCGATGCCCGGGTTGAGCGCCACCGCCTGGTTGGCCGGCAGCGTCCACGGCGTGGTCGTCCAGATTGGCACGCTGATCGGGCCTTCGCCGGCCTTGCCCGGCCCGTGCTGGCAGCGGCCGAGCAGGGCGGCCTCGTCGACCAGCGCGAAGCGCACGTCGATCGCCGGCGAGGTCTTGTCCTCGTACTCGACTTCGGCCTCGGCCAGCGCCGAGCCGCAGTCGATGCACCAGTGCACCGGCTTGTAGCTCTTATAGAGGTGATCGCGCGCGATCACCTTGCCGAGCTCGCGGATGATATTGGCCTCGAAGCGATAATCCATGGTGAGATAGGGATTGGCCCAGTCGCCGATCACGCCGAGGCGCTCGAAGTCCCGGCGCTGGCCTTCGACCTGCCTGGCGGCGTACTCGCGGCAGGCCTGGCGGAAGGCCGCCGGGTTCACCTTCTCGCCGGCCTTGCCGATTTTCTTCTCCACCATGAGCTCGATGGGCAGGCCGTGGCAGTCCCAGCCCGGCACGTAGGGCGCATCAAAGCCGTCGAGCGTGCGGCTCTTGACGATGATGTCCTTGAGCACCTTGTTGACCGCGTGGCCGATGTGAATGTCGCCGTTGGCGTAAGGCGGGCCGTCGTGCAGGATGTACTTCGTCTTTCCCGCGCCGGCGCGGCGCAGGCTGGCGTACAGATCGATTTCCTGCCAGCGCTTGAGGATCTCCGGCTCGCGCGCCGCCAGGTTCGCCTTCATCGGGAAATCGGTCTTGGGCAGGTTGAGCGTGCCCTTGTAGTCCTTGGTCGTCTGATCGTTCATTGTCGACTCGTCCGGCCCGACAGCCAATGCCGCGCCTCGGTGAAATCCATGGTGATGCGCGCCTTCAGCTCGTCGAGCGACTGAAAGCGCTGCTCGTCGCGCAGCCGGTGCAGGAATTCGACGCTCACGTGGCGCCCGTAAATGTCCCGGTCGAAATCGAACAGGTGCACCTCGAGCAACGCGCGCGTGCCGCCGACGGTCGGCCGCGTGCCGATGTTGGCGACACCGGCCAGCGGCTCCTCGTCGAGGCCGTACAGCTCCACCACGTACACACCGCACAGCGGCGTCACGCGCCGGTGCAGATGAATGTTGGCGGTCGGCACGCCGATGGTGCGGCCGCGCTTGTCGCCGTGCGCCACCCGCCCGCTGATGCGGAAGCCGCGGCCCAGCAGCCGCGCCGCGCCGTCCAGGTCGCCGGCCGCCAGGGCCTCGCGCACGCGGGTGCTGCTGACGCGCGCGCCGTCGACCGTGAAGCTGTGCATCGGCGCCACCTGGAAGCCGTGCGCGCGGCCGGCGCGCTCGAGCAGGGCGAAATCGCCGGCGCGCCCGTGGCCGAAACGGAAGTCGTCGCCGACCACCAGGTAGCGGACGCTCAGCGCCTCCACCAGCACCCGGCGGATGAAATCCTCGGCGCTCATCGCCGCCTGGCGCGCGTCGAAGCGCAGGCACAGCACCCGCTCCACCGAGTAGCGCCGCAGCGCCTGGAGCTTCTCGCGCAGCCGCATCAGCCGCGCCGGCGCGGCCTCGGGCCGGAAATGCTCCAGCGGCTGCGGCTCGAACAGCACGGCCAGGGCCGGCAGGTGCAGCTCCGCCGCCTTCTCGGCCAGCTGGCCGATGACCGCCTGGTGCCCAAGGTGCACGCCATCGAAATTGCCGATGGTCGCGACACAACCGCGATGCCTGGGACGCAGATTATGCAGCCCGCGTATGAACTCCATGGGGTGGCGTCTTTGAAAGCCTATGCTGCTCAAGCTCGGAAGGGGAAGCGCGTCGCCCTTTAAGGCTGGGAAGAATAAAAGCTTGGGCGCATCAATACAATACGCCCAAGACCGCGGATCACACCGCCCAGTCGGGATCGAACTCCTCGATCACCTCGCGCAGCGGCCGGCGGCCGGAGAAGCCCTCGTCGTAGCCGTGGTAATGGCCGATGTGCAGCTCCGGGAAGCGCCAGCACAGATAGCCGTCGCCGGTGTCGAAATCCACCAGCCACAGGCCCTTGACCACCAGCCCCAGGCGCTCCATCTTCGCCACCCAGCGTTTCACCACCACCTCGTACTGCCGCTCGACCTCGCGGATCTGGGGGTGGGTCGGGACCATGGCCTCGAGCTGGCGGCGCACCGGTTCGAGCTCGGCATGCGCCGCATGCGTGATGGAACGCACCAGCGGGAACAAGCCGTGCGCCTCCGCCAGGGTGAACACCCGCGGCGCGTCGCGCGTGACGATTTGATAGATTTCAGCGCTGGTTGACATCGCCCTCTTCCCGGCCGGCGGGCGCCGGCTTGAGCAGCAGCATGCGCGGCCGTACACCCACGGCCAGCAGGCCCAACAGGTAGATCAGCATACCAACAATCACCCAGAAAGTCAGACGCCCGATCCGGGTCATGACCGGCGCCGCGAGCCAGGACTGCGCATCCCCCGCGCCCCAGACCAATACCCCGGCCATGACGGCGCTGGCCAGCGCGATTCTTATAATGAATACCGCCCAGCCCGGCTGCGGGGCATAAGCCTGCTGGCGCCGCAGCCGGACGTACAGCAACCCGGCGTTGACGAAGGCGGCCAGCGAGATCGCCAGCGCCAGGCCGACATGCTTGAGCGGCCCGACCAGGGCCAGGCTCAGCACGATATTGGCCAGCATGCTGAGCGCGCCGATGCGCATGGGCGTGCGCGTGTCCTGGCGCGCGTAGAAGCCCGGCGCCAGCACCTTGATCAGCACGAAGCCGAGCAGCCCGAAGGCGAATGCCTGAAGCGCCCGGGCGCTCATGTCGACATCGTGGGCGGTAAAGGCGCCGTACAGGAACAAGGTCGCCAGCAGCGGCTCGGCCAGGACGATCAGTGCCAGCGCGGCCGGCAGCGAGATCAGCCACACCCAGCGCATCGCCCAGTCGAGCAGCTGCGAGAATTCCTCGCGCGAGGCCTCGGCGTGCTTGCGCGACAGGCTCGGCAGGATCACGGTGGCGAGCGCGATGCCGAACACGCCGAGCGGGAACTCCATCAGCCGGTCGGAGTAATACAGCCAGGACACGCTGCCGGTCACCAGGAATGACGCCAGCAGCGTGTTCACCAGCATGTTGATCTGGGCGATGGACACGCCGAAGATCGCCGGCAGCATCAGCCGGAACACCCGCCCGACGCCGTCGTGGTTGCGCTTCAGGCGCGGGCGCGGCAACAGGCCGATGCGCTTGAGGAACGGCAGCTGGAACAGCAGCTGCGCGACGCCGGCGATGAACACCCCCCAGGCCAGCGCCAGCACCGGCTCCTGCATGCGCGGCGCCAACCACAACGCCGCGCCGATCATGCAGACATTGAGCAGCACCGGGGTGAAGGCGGCGACGCCGAACCTGCCGTAGGTGTTGAGCATGCCGGCGGCCATCGCCACCAGCGAAATGAACAGCAGGTACGGGAACGTAATGCGCAGCATCTGTGCGGTCAGCTCGAACTTCTCGCCGCTGAAGCCCGGCGCGAGCGCCATCACGATCAGCGGCGCCGCGATCACGCCGACCAGCGTCACCAGGAACAGTATCAGCCCGAGGGCGCCGGTCATGCGGTCGGCGAACTCCCGCACCTCGGCATGGCTGTGGCGCGCGCGGTACTCGGAGAACACCGGCACGAAGGCCTGCGAGAACGCGCCCTCGCCGAAGATGCGCCGCAGGAAATTCGGAATGCGGAAGGCGACGTAGAAGGCATCGGCGCCGATGCCGACGCCGGCGCCGATGATGCGCGCGAACACGATGTCCCGGACCAGCCCCGTGATGCGCGAGATCAGGGTCATGCCGCCGGTCACCAGGGTGGATCGGAAGAGTTCCCGCGACATGAGGGTCTGGAGGGCCGGCGGCTAGGGGTGGTTTGAGGTCCGCCGATGATAAGCCATCACCACCCGCGCCGCACGCCCGCGGACCGGCCGGCCGGGGCCGCCCGGCGTTGACAAGCGGCGGCAAAATCCGCATAGTAGCGCCCCTTTACGGCAGTCCCACGCCGTTCCCAGGAGACCGATTTTGGCTAACACCGCACAGGCGAAGAAGCGCGCCCGGCAGGCGGAGCAACACCGCCAGCACAACACGACCCAGCGTTCCATGCTGCGCACGTCCATGAAAAAGGTGCTGAAGGCCGTTGCCGGCCAGGACAAGGCCGCCGCCCAGGCGAACCTCCAGGCAGCGACCTCCGTCATCGACCGCATGGCCGGCAAGCGCATCATCCACAAGAACGCCGCCGCCCGGCACAAGAGCCGCTTGAGCAGCCGCGTCAACGCGATGGGCTGAGCAGATATTGCCCACAACAAAAAAGCCGGCCCCAGGGCCGGCTTTTTTGTTGCTTCACGGCAAGTCTTAAAGGTAGGGTGGGGCCCTGCCCCACCGTGCGGCGTCTACCCAGGTCGATGGATTCGGCGGGGCAGGGCCCCGCCCTAGGTTAGAGTTCTTTAGAGAAGCACCATATTATCCCGGTGTATCAGCTCCGGCTCGTCGACATAGCCGAGGATCGCCTCGATGCGCTCGGCCTTGTGGCCCATGATGCGCGTCGCCTCCTCGGCGCTGTAGTTCGCCAGGCCGCGCGCCACCTCGCGGCCGTCGGGCGCCACGCACACCACCAGCTCGCCGCGCTTGAAGCCGCCCTCCACCGCCTTGACGCCGACCGGCAGCAGGCTGCGGCCGGATTCGCGCAGCACCTTCACCGCGCCGTCGTCGAGGTGCAGCCGGCCGCGCACCTGTAAATGATCGGCGAGCCAGCGCTTGCGCGCCGTCACCTTGCCGACCGGCGGCGTGAGATAGGTGCCGAGGACCTCACCGGCCAGCAGCCGCGCCAGCACCTGCGGCTCACGGCCCGAGGCGATGCAGGTTGCGGCACCGCCGCGGCCGGCCTTGGCGGCAGCGGCCAGCTTGGTGCGCATGCCGCCGCGGCCGAGCGCCCCCGAGCCGCCGGCCATCGCCTCCAGCGCCGGGTCGCCGGCGCTGCCCTCGTGCACCAAGCGGGCATCGGCGTGGGCGCGCGGGTCGCGGTCGTAGAGCCCGGCCTGATCGGTAAGGATCACCAGCAGCTCGGCCTCGACCAGGTTCGCCACCAGCGCCGCCAGCGTGTCGTTGTCGCCGAAGCGGATCTCGTCGGTGGCGACCGTGTCGTTCTCGTTGATGACCGGGACCACCTTGAGGTCGATGAGCGTGAGCAGGGTGCTGCGGGCATTGAGGTAGCGCGCGCGGTTCGACAGGTCGTCGTGCGTCAGCAGCACCTGGGCGGTGTGCAGGCCGTGTTTCTGGAAGGCCGACTCGTAGATCTGCACCAGGCCCATCTGCCCGACCGCCGCCATGGCCTGGAGCTCGTGCAGGGCGTGGGGGCGCTGTGGGTAGCCCAGGCGCTGCATGCCGGCGGCGACCGCGCCCGAGGACACCAGCACGACCTCGACGCCGCGCGCCCGGAGAGCAGCGAGCTGTTCGGCCCAGCCGGCAATCGCGCCCGCGTCCAGGCCCTGGCCGTTGTTGGTCACCAGCGCGCTGCCGATCTTCACCACGCAGCGGCGGACCTTGCTCAGGGAAGTACGGATGTCACTCATGGCGCACCAGTGTAGCAAGATCAGTCATCCTTGGGATTCCTCCGCGTCCGGTTCGGCCGGCCGCAGGGCCTCGAGCCGCACCATGAGCTTCTGGCTCAGCTCCCGACAGCCGGCGCCGGTGGCGGCCGAGATCGCGTGCACCGGGCCCTGCCAGTCGAGCGCGCGCGCCAGGGCCGCCGCGCGCCCGGCGCGCTCGGCCTCCGGCAGCAGGTCGATCTTGTTGACCACCAGCCAGCGCTCGCGCGCCGCGAGCTCGGGGCTGAATTTTTCGAGCTCGGCGGCAATCGCGCGGGCGCCGGCCACCGGATCGGCGCCCGGATCCGGCGGCGCGATGTCGACGAGGTGCAGCAGCACCCGGCAGCGCGCCAGGTGCTTGAGGAACTGCACGCCCAGGCCCGCGCCCTCGGCCGCCCCCTCGATGAGCCCCGGGATGTCGGCGATCACGAAGCTGCGGTGGCCCTCGACCCGCACCACGCCCAGATACGGATGCAGCGTGGTAAACGGGTAATCGGCGACCTTGGGGCGCGCCTGCGACACGGCGCGCAGAAAGGTCGACTTGCCGGCGTTCGGCAGGCCCAGCAGCCCGACATCGGCCAGCACCTTGAGCTCCAGGAGCAGCTCGCGGTGCTCGCCCGGCGAGCCCGGTACGGTATGGCGCGGGGCGCGATTGGTGCTGGATTTGAAATGGGTGTTGCCAAGGCCCCCGCGGCCGCCCTGCGCGACCAGCAGGCGGTCGCCGTCGCGCGTCAGGTCGCCGATCAGCTCGCCGGTCCCGGCGTCGCGCACCACCGTGCCGAGCGGCACCGGGACGACCAGGTCCTCGCCAGCCTTGCCGGAGCACTGCCGGGCGCCGCCGCGTTCGCCGTGGGGCGCGCGGAAGTTGGTGGTGAAGCGGAAATCGGCGAGCGTGTTGAGGCCGCTTTGCGCGATCAGCAGCACGCTGCCGCCGCGCCCGCCGTCGCCGCCGTCGGGGCCGCCGCGCGGGATGAATTTCTCGCGCCGGAAGCTGCACGCCCCGTCGCCGCCGTTGCCGGCCTCCACCCGTATGGTCGCTTCGTCGACGAATTTCATAGTGATCCAAATAAAAAACCCCGCCCATCACTGAGCGGGGTTTCGATAGTACAGAAGGACGTTGTCCCGCCCCCCCTCTCCCGCATCAGCGGGAGAGGGATGGGGTGAGGGCCCGCAGTAAAAAGGATTTTGTCCCGCTCTCCCTCTCCCTCCGGGAGCGGGGTGGGGTGAGGGCCAGCTCTGCGAAGCAAACGCCGGCTTAGCTCGCGACCACGCTCACGATCTTGCGGCCGCGCGGGCCCTTGCGCTCGAAGAGCACCTTGCCGCCGGCGAGCGCGAACAGCGTGTCGTCCTTGCCGATGCCGACGTTGTTGCCGGGATGAAACTGGGTGCCGCGCTGGCGCACCAGGATGTTGCCCGCCAGGACTTCCTGGCCGGCGTAGCGCTTGACGCCCAGTCGTTTCGATTCGGAGTCGCGGCCATTGCGTGAGCTGCCGCCTGCCTTTTTGTGTGCCATGGGTGCCTAACCTCAGAGGATAACTTCATTCATTCTTGCTGCCGGCCCTCACCCCATCCCTCTCCCGGAGGGAGAGGGGGAGCAGGACAAAATCTACTGTTTGATCTGGGTGATCTCCAGCTCCGTATAGGACTGGCGATGCCCGGCCTGCTTGCGGTAATGCTTGCGGCGGCGGTGCTTGAAGATGCGCACCTTGTCGCCGCGACCCTGGGCCTTGACGGTGGCCTGCACGCTGGCGCCCGCGACCACCGGGTTGCCGACACTGACCGTGTCGCCGTCGGCGATCATGAGCACGCGATCCAGGCTCACCGAGGCGCCGGCCTCGGCCGGAAGCTTCTCGACCTGGACGACATCGCCGACCATTACTTTGTACTGCTTGCCGCCCGTCTCGATGACCGCGTACATGGTTGATTCTCCAGCGAAAACGCTTGTTCCCTGAGGAACGAAAGGCGCAGATTCTAGCGCCTGGGCGGCAAACCCGCAATACCTTTAAGCGGCGGTCATTGCGAGGCCCGCGCAGCGGGGGCCGTGGCAATCTCCGTTGAGGGCTCAGGCCGTAGGGTGGGGCCCTGCCCCACCGTTAGACAGCATGGTGGGGCAGGGCCCCACCCTACGCATCAGACGCGGACCGCGGCTTGCCAGGGCCGGAGGCATCCTCTAGCATCGCGGCCTCCAGGTATGCCATCCGCCACCGCCATCCGCCCCGCGACGCCCATGGACCTAGCCGCCATTCTGGCGCTCACCGCTGACGACCGCCAGGCCGTCGACCACGAGATCGGCGCGCGCCTGCGCTCCGACGTGGCACTGGTGAACCAGCTCGGGGCCTATATTATCCACAGCGGCGGCAAGCGGCTGCGGCCGCTGATCGTGCTGCTGGCGGCGCATGCCTGCGGCTACCGCGGCCGCGACCATATCCGGCTCGCCGCGATCGTCGAATTCATCCACACCGCGACCCTGCTGCACGACGACGTGGTCGACGCCTCGGACCTGCGCCGCGGCCGCTCGACCGCCAACGCCGTCTGGGGCAACGAGGCGAGCGTGCTGGTCGGCGATTTCCTCTACTCGCGCGCCTTCGAGATGATGGTCGAGGTCGGCAGCATGCGGGTCATGGAGATCCTGGCCAAGGCCACCAACACCATCGCCGAAGGCGAGGTCATGCAGCTTTTGAACTGCCACGACCCGGACATCACCGAAGCGCACTACCTGCATGTCATACGCAGCAAGACCGCCAAGCTGTTCGAGGCCGCCGCCCAGCTCGGCGCCGTGCTGGCCGCCGGCGACGCGCGGGTCGAGGCCGGGCTGACGGCCTATGGGATGCACCTCGGCACGGCGTTCCAGCTCATCGACGACGTGCTCGACTACCGCGCCGACCGCGACACCCTCGGCAAGAACGTCGGCGACGACCTGGCCGAGGGCAAGCCGACCCTGCCGCTGATCCACGCCCTGCGCAACGGCAGCGAGACCCAGCGCAGGCTGCTGCGCCAGGCCATCGAGCAGGGCCAGCTCGAGCGCATTCACGACGTGGTGGACGCCATTGAATCGCTGGGGTCCATCGCGTACACTGCGCGGCAAGCCGAGGACGAAGCGGGCCTGGCCAAGCAGGCCCTGGCGGTGGTTCCCGAATCCCCCTATAAACAGGCGCTGATCGACCTCGCTCACTTTTCCGTGCATCGCGACCATTGATGGAACCGGCGGTTTGATCCGATCGGGGTGTAGCTCAGCCTGGTAGAGCACTTGCTTCGGGAGCAAGGGGCCGGAGGTTCAAATCCTCTCACCCCGACCATTGTCGGCCTGCACGGACCCTCCCGGGTGGCTGCCGCCCGGTTCGCGGAAAACATTCACCACACTTCGCCCCCGACCTCCCATGGGTCAACTCATACGCCTGCTGTTGCTCGCCCTCGCCATCTGGCTGGTCATCGGCCTGCTCCGGCGCCTGCTGGCCAATGTCCGCGGCGCGCGGCGCGCGGCGGCGAAACCGCCCGCCGTGGGCGGCGTCCCGATGTTGCCCTGCGCCCACTGCGGGGTATTCGTCCCCGAGGATGAGGCCGTCAGCGCCCACGGCAAGGTCTATTGCAGCCGCCGGCACGCGGCGGCCGATCACCGGCCGTGAAAACGCCGGGTTCCCACGGCCAAAGCCGCATGTGCTAATGTAATCAATAGATTGTGCAGAAAAATCACACCACCACCTGAAGGGGACGACCGACATGGACAGCAGGATCTTCCGCGGATTGACGGCCTCCGACCAGACCGCGATAGCCGCCGAGAATTGGAAGCTGCTGCGCTATTTCACGATCTACCGCCTGTTGCTGGCGTTGACCGCGGCCGGCTATGCCATCTCCGGCGCGAGTGTCCCGCCGTTCGGCGAGAGCTCGCCACAACTGTTTCTCGTCGCCGCGCTGCTCTACGCGGCGGTGATGATCGCCAGCATCATCGCCGTGGTGATGCAGAAACCGGGCTTCGAGACCCAGGCGAGCTTCTTCACCTTCCTGGATATCACGCTGCTCACCCTGCTGATGCACGCCAGCGAAGGCATCGCCAGCGGCCTCGGGCTGCTGCTGGTGGTCACGGTCGGCGGCGCCAGCCTCATGCTCGGCGCGCGCATGACCATGTTCTTCGCCGCGCTCGCCACGATCGCGATCGGGCTCGAGCACAACTGGGCGTGGCTGACCGGCGGCGACTGGCGCACCGAGGGCTATACCCAAGTCGGCATGATCGGTATCGGCCTGTTCATCACCGCCTTTCTCAGCCATACCCTCGCGGCGCGGCTGCGCGCGACCGAGGCATTGGCAACGCGGCGCGGCGTCGACCTGGCCAATCTTTCCCAGATCAACGACCTGATCATTCAACGCATGCAGTCCGGCGTCGTGGTCTGCGATCAGGTCGGCCACGTGCACATGATGAACAAGACTGCGCGCGACTTCCTCGGTGTCAAGGAGGATCTCGGCCGCAAGCCGCTGCTCACCGACATCTCCTCGGCGCTCGCCACCCAGTTGTTCCAGTGGCTGGGCAAATCGGCCTCGACCCGCGGGCGCCAGCTCATCACCACCCGCAGCGGCTACTCGCTGCTGCCGCGCTTCATACTCATCGGCGAGGCGAAGAACTCCGGCGTGCTGATCTTCCTCGAAGACACCTCGGTGCTGAAGCAGCAGGCCCAGCAGCTCAAGATGTCGGCGCTCGCCCGGCTCACTGCCAGCATCGCCCACGAGATCCGCAACCCGCTAGGCGCCATCATCCACGCCGGCCAGCTGCTGGTGGAATCCGGCAACCAGGTCGAGGAGGACAAGCGCCTGGTCAAGATCATCGAGGACCAGAGCCGGCGCATGAACGTGATTATCGAGAACGTCATGCAGCTCTCACGCCGCGACCACGTGAGCCCGGTGAAGCTGGCATTGGAACCTTGGCTCAGGGATTTCGTCCGCCAGTTCTGCGAGCTCGGGGACAAGCCGCCGGGGACTTTCTCGGTCTATGTCGATGGCAACCTGCAGGTCTGCGTCGATCCGGAGCAGCTCGGCCAGGTGGTCGGCAATCTCTCCCAAAACGCGCTGCGCCACAGCCCGCCGTACAAGGACCAGGCGCTGATCGCGCTCAAGGCCGGCATCGACCCCGAGCACCGGCCGTTCCTGGACGTGGTCGACTGGGGCAGCGGCGTGCCGCCCGAGATCGTGGACAATATCTTCGATCCGTTCTTCACCACCACCCCGAAGGGCACCGGTCTTGGCCTGTATATTGCACGAGAACTGTGCGAAGGCAACGGCGCGCGGCTGGACTACCATCCCGGCGATGGGATCGGTAGTCGTTTCCGCGTCACTTTCATGCGCGCCGAGGAATGTGACGGGCTAGGATTGCTATGAACGCTAGGGAAAATACGAAAAATCAAGTACTTATAGTCGACGACGAACCGGACATCCGGGAACTCCTGGAGCTCACCCTGGGGCGCATGAATCTCGAGACGCGCTCGGCGGAGAACATCAGCGAGGCCCATCATCTCCTGGAGCAGTTCAGCTTCGACCTGTGCCTGACCGACATGCGGTTGCCCGACGGCAACGGCATCGATCTCGTGCGCCATATCCAGGTAAGCCACCCTGCCCTGCCGGTGGCGGTGATTACCGCCCACGGCAACATGGAAACCGCCATTGCCGCGCTCAAGGCCGGAGCCTTCGATTTCGTATCGAAGCCTTTGGATATCAACGACCTGCGTAATATCGTCCGCTCGGCCCTGAAGGTCGGACAGGCCCCTGCCGGCCACCCCGGCCAGGCGAGCCTGGCCGGCGCCAAGAAACTCCTCGGCAGCTCGACACCGATCGAGAAGGTCCGGGTCCTGATCGAAAAGCTCGCCCGCGGCCAGGCGCCGGTCTACATCCACGGCGAATCCGGCACCGGCAAGGAGCTGGCCGCCCGCCTGATCCATGAGCTGGGGCCGCGCGCCGACAAGCCCTTCGTGCCGGTCAACTGCGGCGCTATCCCCGAGCAGCTCATGGAGAGCGAGTTCTTCGGCCATAAGAAAGGCAGCTTCACCGGCGCGGTGCAGGACAAGGACGGCCTGTTCAAGGCGGCCGACGGTGGCACGCTGTTCCTGGACGAAGTCGGCGACTTGCCTATTCCTATGCAAGTCAAGCTGTTACGTGCGATCCAGGAGAAGACCGTGCGCCCCGTGGGCAGCCAGTCCGAGACCCGCGTGGATGTCCGGATCCTCAGCGCCACCCACCGCGATCTCGCCGGCCTCGTGCGCGACGGCAAGTTCCGCCAGGACCTCTATTACCGCCTGAACGTCATCGAGCTGCCGATCCCGAGCCTGCGCAGCCGGCCGGAGGATATCCCCTTCCTGGCGGAGTTCCTGTGCAACAAGCTCGCCGCCAGCCTCGGCACCGGCGTACCCAGGCTGTCCAAGGATGCCCAGGACATGCTGATCGGCTACGGCTTTCCCGGCAATGTCCGCGAGCTCGAGAACATCCTGGAGCGGGCACTAACTCTTTGTGAGGGCGGCGAAATCACCGCCATCGACCTGCAACTCCCCGATTTCGGCCGGATGTACGACGAGGGGGACGGCGACACGGCGGTGGCCGCTGCAGGACCTGCGGGGGCCTCGAGCCTCGGCAATGATGAATCCCTGGAGGAGTACCTGGCGCGCGTCGAGGAGGCGGCCATCCGCGATGCCCTGGTGCGGACCAACCAGAACAAGACGGCGGCCGCCAAACTGCTCGGGATTACCTTCCGGGCGTTGCGCTACAAGTTGGAGAAACTGGGCATCGACTGACCGTTGGTCGGCTATGAACGGTCAGATAGTCAGTGCGCGCCGCCGTTCACGTCACCTTGCCGACGCAATACGTCAACCCTGCCGAAAATCGGCGGCAGGTGTTGTGGCACCCGGATGACAATCAGCATCAGCTACCCGATGTAACCTTTTGTCAGACAATAGCTTAGAGTTGTCGGTCCGACTGGACAAATGGGGTCATGGTGCTGGTACGATTTGTGCTTCAAGTATTAGTCGCAAGAGGCAGTGGAACGGCGAAAAACCGGCGGAACTTTGACCAGGCGCCTATCCTCTGCTACTTGGTTTCAGGTGGGCTTGGATATCTCGGAAAGCATCGGCCTTAAGAGGGAACTCGACGGCACCATGCAAGCGGCTCGGAAGGATTCCAGGGCCGGTTTTTTCCCAGACATCCGCTCGTTCGGTCTTTTCAATTGGAGGTCATATGAAATACGTACAAAAGGGCTTTACCCTGATCGAGCTCATGATCGTGGTCGCGATCATCGGCATCCTGGCCGCGATCGCGATCCCGGCCTACCAGGACTACACCATTCGCGCGAAGGTCACGGAAGGTCTCAATCTGACGTCGTCGGCCAAGCTGGCGGTGGAAGAGACCTACCAGGCCAATGGTCACCATGGGACTCTCGGTAACGGCGGGGGTGGCAACAACAGCTTCGGGCTGCCGACGGGCGTCAGCATTGCGGGTCCTTACGTCACCAGCGTGGTCGTTACAGGCGGCACGGGCGGCATCACGGTGACGCTCGCCCCGACCGGCATCGGCGGCACCGCGGACGGTACGGTGATCACGATGGACAACACCGTGATCCCGGGCGGCAACATGTTCTGGCAGTGCGGGTACAAAACCGAGGTGGCGCAGGGCGTCGCCGTAACACTGCCCCCGGCGCTGGCCACCACCACGCCTGCGAAGTATCTACCGGCCAGATGCCGTTAATCATCTGCTTCACGAAAACGCCCCGCGGATGCGGGGCGTTTTTTTACCCCCTGACTTTGCTCCATCGGCAATCACTCCCACACTTTCCACCGCCGAGACGAGGCGTCTGATTGCCCGTAAAACTGGTGGTGCGTCGACCAGAATGAATCAATTATCGTTGTGAGGCCGGGGCACCAGCTGTGCAATCGACCACCGACCCCGATCGACGTCCCGCTTATCCGATCGCCGCCCGGAAAAGTGCTAACCTTGCGGCAGGGTCCAGAATACGCCGGGCGCATGGCGCTCACCGTTCCTACGATGCACTATGGAAACGCACACTCGTGCAACGCGCGCATCCAGCAGTCTTTGATCATGAATCCAGATAGGCGCACTGTCATTCGCGCACTGATATTCCTGGTCGCCGTGGCGCTGACGGTGACCGCCTACTATCGCGGCCTGTCCGGCGACTACATCTTCGACGACTTTCCCAACCTGCTGCAGAACAAACAGATTCACATCGACAGCCTCGATCTGGACTCGCTGAAGGCGGCGGCCTTCTCCTCCGGATCGGGGATGTTGCGAAGACCGGTCAGCATGACCAGCTTCGCGTTGAACTACTACTTCTTCGGCATCAAGCCGTTCTCCTTCAAGCTGGTCAACCTCGTCATCCATCTGCTGACCGGCGCTTCACTGTTCTGGCTGGCGTCACTGCTGCTGCACGCCTTTCGACGCATTCACCGCCCGGCATTGCCTGATCATAGGATCTATTGGACCGCCCTGGCGGCCAGCGCCGTGTGGATGCTGCACCCGCTCAACCTGACCGGCGTACTCTTCGTTGCCCAGCGCATGGCGAGCCTGGCCGCGTTGTTCACCGTGCTTGGCTTGTGTCTCTACGTCCTTGGCCGCCTCCGGCTCTGGGAAGGCCGGCCCGGGCTATCCCTGATCCTGTCCGCCCTGCTGGTCTTCGGCCTGCTGGCGGTGCTGAGCAAGGAGAACGGCGCCCTGCTGCCCTTGTACATGTTCGTCGTCGAATTCACCGTCTTCGGCTTCCGCGCTCACGACAACCGGTGGAGCAAACCGGTCATCGTGTTTTTCGTCATCGTGCTGGCACTGCCGGCAGTCGGCGCGCTTTTATGGATGATTATCGACCCCGAGCGCTTCCTCTATGGCTACGCGGTCCGCTCGTTCACGCCGTGGGAACGTCTGCTCACCGAAGCGCGCGTCCTGGTCTTTTACCTGAAGTTGATACTTGCGCCCTCGCTCGGGGAACTGGGCCTCTATCATGACGACTTCATGATCTCCACAAGCCTGTTCAAACCGATAAGCACATTATTCGCCGTGATCGCGCTTTTCGCGGCACTGCTCAGCAGCGTGCTATGGAGACGCAAAATCCCGATCCTGAGCCTCGCGGTGATGTGGTTCTTCGCCGGCCATATCCTCGAATCGACCATCCTGCCACTGGAAATTGCCTTCGAGCACCGCAACTATCTCGCCGGTTTCGGCATAATGTTCGCGTTGGTGTATTTGTTGCTGAATGGCGCAAGCACCGGGGCGCTGCACCGGCTGTTTCCGCTGGCGCTAGTCGCGCTCATCGCTGCGCTGTTCACCCTCACTTGGCTGCGCGCCGGTCAGTGGAGCAACAACGTCGACCAGGCCATACACGAGGTCCGCCACCATCCCGAGTCCGTTCGGGCAAACTACGGCGCCGGCCGGATTTTCGCCCACCTGGTGCTCGCCGGCCAGATCACCGACCCGGCGCCGGCCATCCGGTATTTCGAGCAGGCCCGTTCGCTTGGCGATGCGAGCATTGCAGCGGAATCCGCGCTCATTATCTTTGCCTCCAAGATCGCCAAGGAACTGGACCCGTCCTGGATCGAAGGCATCAAGCACAAGCTCTTGCATCAGCCGATCGCGCCCAATACCGTGGTCAGCCTCAAGCAATTGATCTTGTGTCAGGAAACGCAGTGCCCGATCACCAACGACCAGATGCGATCGGTCATCGACGCTGCCTTTCAGAACCCGAATCTCGCCAGGACGAAATTCGTCTACGCCGATATGCTGACGCTGCGCGGGAGCTTCCTGATCAACCGGCTGAACAGCTTCGAGGCAGGCAGGGAATCCTTCGAGGCGGCGGTGCAGGCGCACCCCGGCGAGCCGCAGTACCGGATCAATCTCGTAAAACTCCTCATGGCGATGGGGCGCGAGACGGAGGCACGGGAGCAGTTCGCCCGGCTGAAGGCGATGAACGTCTTTGGACAGTACCCCGACCGGATAAAGGCGCTCGAACGCGAATTGGCGCTGACTTTATGACCGTCCGCCGACCCGACCAATGCGGCGCGGCGCCCGGAACAGTTGCTGTCGACCGGCTGCGGGGATCGACGGCGATCGCTATCCATGCATGCCAGGCTGTCCTAGAATACCCTGGCCAGGCCGCCGCGCCCCTACGGTGGCCGCGGTGTGGCGTGCGGATCCGCTGCATGCTCGCCGCCATACGTGGCCGTCAACGCCAACGACTATAATCAATCGTTATGAAACCGCCGCTCAGCATCGTACTTCCAGCCAAGAACGAATCAGAAGGGCTGCGCCGCGTGCTTCCTGAGCTGAAACAACGCCATCCGGACGCGCAGATCATCGTCGTCGACGACGGCTCGTCGGACAACACGGCTGAGATATGCCGGACCCATGCTGTTGAGATAGTCAACCACCCCTATAGCATGGGCAACGGCGCGGCCGTGAAATCGGGGGCGCGCGCTGCCCGCGGCGAGGTCATCGTTTTTCTCGATGCCGACGGCCAGCACGATCCGGCCGACATCGCCCGTCTCCTCGAGAAGATCGACGCCGGCTGCGACATGGCGGTCGGCGTGCGCTCCGGCGCCACCCAGGCCAGCATCGGGCGGCGTCTGGCGAATGCCTTCTACAACCGCCTGGCCAGTTGGATGGTCGGACACCCGATTCCGGATCTGACCTGCGGCTTCCGCGCCGTCAATGCCGAGCGGTTCCGAAAGTTCATCTATCTGCTTCCCAACGGCTTCTCTTACCCGACCACCATCACCATGGCTTTCTTTCGTGCCGGCTATTCGGTTTCCTATGTGCCGATACACGCCGGCACGCGCGCGGGAAACAGCCATATCAGCCTGGCGAAGGACGGCATCCGTTTCCTGCTGATCATATTCCGCGTCGGCACCCTCTACTCGCCGCTCAAGCTGTTCGTGCCGATCAGCCTGGCGTTTTTCACCGCCGGCCTTCTGCACTATATTCAAACCTTCATCACCTCCGGGCGCTTCACCAACATGAGCGCGCTCCTGCTCAGTACCTCGGTATTGATTTTCCTGATCGGGCTGGTCTCGGAACAGATCACCAACCTGCTGTATTCGAGAACCGGCGAGTGACCGTCGCGGCGATACACGGCTGCGCACGGCGGTCGTCAGGACACGCCCATAGCTTGCCGTCGGACTGAGGCGGGAAATCGAAATGGTCTGCACAACGCTCCGCCGTTGGGTCTCGGGCCTCAAGGGAACGCCATTGCATCCCCAGTGGTTCGCATTCCGTCATAACGCCGAGACCGGCGCCGAGGTCGCCATGCTGGCCCGCGGTATCGTGCTCGACATCGGCTGTGCCGACATGAAGATCCGCCGCTACCTCGACGCCGCCTGCGACTACATCGGATTGGATCACTATCTCACCGGACATGGGCTCTACCGGAGCCGACCATCGGTCTTCGCCGACGCCGCCGCGCTGCCGTTCGCGTCGACCAGCGTGGATTGCGTCCTGCTCCTTGACGTGCTCGAACATGTCCCGGACCCGCGACGGGTATTGGCCGAGATCGGCCGCGTCGTCCGCCGGGACGGGCTGTTGATCCTCCAGGTACCCTTCCTCTACCCCATACACGACGCCCCTTATGATTTCCAGCGCTGGACGGTCCATGGATTGAAACGGCTCGCCAGCGAGCACGGATTCCGCGTCGAGCGGCAGCACAGCATCGGCGAGCCGCTGGAAACCGCCGCACTGGCATTCAACATCGCGCTGAGCAAGACCGTATTGAATGCGCTCCAGCGCCGAAACCCGCTTTCCCTGCTGTCGATCTTCCTGCTCCCCATCGTCTTGGTCAACAACCTGCTGTCCTGGTTGATCTCACGTATCGCTCCGGCCGACGGCATGATGCCGCACGCCTACCGGCTCGTCCTCGTCAAGGACAGGTCGTGCACCTGACCATAGTCACCACCTCGTTTCCCGCCGATCAGGCCGGTCGCGAGGCGGCCGGCTCATTCGTCGCCGACTTCGCCAGCGAGCTTGCGCGTTCGGTCACCGTGACCGTCGTGGCGCCCGGCGCGGTGACCACATCGGAGCAACTGGGCGAGGTTCACGTCCGGCGCTTTGCCGCACCGGGCCGACCCTTGTCCACGCTCTCGCCGGCCAATCCGCTTCATTGGGGCGCCATCGTCTCGACCCTGAGCGCTGGGGGACGCGCGCTGCGCGCCGTGGCCACCGACCACCCTATCGATCACGTATTGGCCTTATGGGTGCTGCCGTCGGGCTATTGGGCGCGCCGGCTCCTGAAATCCCACGGCATCCCATACAGCACCTGGGCGCTGGGCAGCGACATCTGGACGCTCGCCCGGATTCCCGTCGTCCGTGGCGTATTGCGCCGCGTGCTGCGCGACGCCAGTCACTCGTTTGCAGATGGTTACGAACTAAAACGGGAGGTCCAGGCGATCAGTGATCGGTCCTGCGACTTTCTACCCAGCGTGCGCAACCTGGGTGCCACGGGCGTGAAATCGTTGCGCGCCGCGCCGCCCTATCGGCTCGCCTTCCTGGGACGCTGGCACCGCAACAAGGGCATCGACCTGCTCCTGACCAGCCTGCGGGCTCTGTCACCGTCCGACTGGACCTGCGTCGAGGAGGTACGCATCGCGGGCGGTGGGCCGCTCGAATCGCTGGTACGGGCACAAGCCGCCGGGCTGCAGACCGAAGGTCGTCCGGTATCGCTGCTCGGCTACCTCGGCAAGGCCGAGGCGGAAGGGCTCCTTGCCTGGGCCGACTACCTGGTCATCCCGTCGCGCATCGAGAGCGTCCCCGTGGTCTTTTCCGATGCCATGCAGGCGGCGTGCCCCGTTATTGCGATGCCGGTCGGCGATCTGCCGGTGCTGCTGGCCACCCATCAGGTCGGCTTCGCCGCCGCCGACGTCTCGACACCCGCACTTACGGCCGCGCTGCAGCGCGCGCTGCGCACGCCGCCGGCCAGTTTCACAGCCGCCCTGCGCCGGGCCCGGCCGGAGTTCAGTGTCGCCGATGCCTGCGTGCGGCTGCGCGGTTTTCTCGGATTCTGACGGTACGAATCCTGCCATGAGCCGCATCACCGTCGACCGCTCGCCGCCCGAGGGCTGGGAGTCGCGCTGCGATTCCGAAAACGCCCTGTTCTTTCAATCGGGATGGCAACGGGTGATGGAACGCGGCCTCGAAGCCAGGTCGGTGTACATCTGGGACGAGCATGCCGGTCATGGTGCGGTCGTCAACGTGTTTCAGGCCGGACCGTTCCGCATCGGCTATCTCGGATTCCCGGTAGGCGGCTGCCTGGGCGCGACCGGGCTCGATGACGATCTGATCGCCACCTGGAGGTCCACCCGCTCCCCGCTGCTGCCCGACTGCCTGCGTCTGCCGATCAGTGCCTTCGACCCGCCGACGTCGCTCCACGGCCGCACCGCCCAAACCCCCGAAACCGCCGTCGTCGGACTTGGCGACTGGCACCTGCAGGCGCATGCCGCGGCGCGGCGGGATGTCGCCAAGGCCCGTCGCCACGGCACCGTCGTGGTGGATGCCAGCGACCCCGCGCACGCCGATCTCATGTATCGGCTCTACCGCGAAACCTTGTCGCGCCACCGCGGGAACATGCGTTACACGCGGGAGTACTTTCATGAGTTGCTGCGCCTGTCCGCCGCATCGACGAGACTGCGATGCCTGCTCGCCGTCCACGACGGGGAGGCAATGGGATTTCTCGTCGCCGCCCTGCATCGTTCGACCGGATACTATCTGCACGCCGGAACGGATCAGGCCCACAAGCCGCTCGGCACCATGGACCTGCTGATGGGCAGCGCGATCGAATGGGCGCAGCGGCACGGCGCACAGCAATTCAACCTCATGGCGTCCCCGCCCGGGCAGCCAACGCTGGTGCGCTACAAGGAGAAATGGGGCGGAACCACCCGCACGCACACGACGCTCACCGTGGCGATCCGCCCGCTGACGTGCCGAATGTTCCACATCGCGGAACGCATATACCAGATACTGACCTGACCGGTTGCGACCCGACGGCGCCGGTTCCGGCGCACGGCCACCCGCTTGTCCACACCGGCCTCGAGTCCTGCCGAAACGGCTGCGCCAGCGCGAGGATTCCGCGCCAGACGGAAAAATTCCTATGCGCCCGGAGCGGAATCCTCCAAGGCCTTCGGTTTGAGGGTCGGGTAACGCAACGCCAGCACCTCGAGGCTACCGAGACAGACCGCATAGACTACGGTACGAATGACGTGAAAGATGCCGCCGGCCAGGATTCCTGTGGCCGCGGACAGGGTGAGATAAGGCGCCACCGCTCCCATCAACAGCTCGCGAACGCCCATATTGCCAGGCGTGATCGACAGTTGGGACAGAATATTCAGCGCGACCGCGAAATAGGAGGCATCGCGCAGCCCGATCTGAACGCCCATTGCACGAAGGATGCACCAGAACGCCAGCAGCATGGTCCCATACAGACCAAAACCGATGAGCAGGATCTGAGGCAGGGCGCGCGCATAGGGCACAACCGGAAAACGTCGCATGAGATACACGCCCCCCACCAACGCAGACACCCCACCGATGAAAGCCACGGGAGGAGTTAACAGCCAGGCAAGCGCGACAGCACTCACCGCCAACGACACCACGGCGGCCACGATGCCAAAGGTCAGATACTGCCTCCAGGTCACCGGATAATAGCGCGTGAGCATGTACATGAGCACCAAGGTGCCGGTGCGTGCCGGCAGCACCGAATTCAGGATACCCTTCTTGACGGCGAACATGAGCGGCCAGTAGCGGCCGTTTCGGACCGCATGACAACGCAAAAATACCACGACCTGCGCCATCTGCAGGACGAGCATCGCGACCATCACCCCGGCCGCGGCCACCAGCCATCCCCACTGCAGCGACGCGAGACTGTCCGGCGAGCGACGCAGCGCATACACAACGGCCGCCGCGAACAGCAGATAGCCGAGCGCCAACCGCAGCCGACCCGGCCAGTTCGCCGGCGGATTCACGTTGCGGTCCACCGATTCCGTTCCCGGAGCTGCGTCCTGATCCGATCCGCGGTCTCCTCAGACACGGTGATACGCCGCGATACCGGGAAGGCGTCCGGCAAGGCAGGATCGGCATAGCGCTCGAAACCCTCCGGCAACCAGGCGGCCAGGCGCTCCACGATGTCGCGCGGTCGCGCGCACAGTTCCTCGTAGTTAATGACGAAATGCCGTCCGTCCGCATGGCGCGCCAGATCACGCTCGACGATGCGTTCGGTCGCACACACCTGCTCCGTGGCCTGATACCAGAGCGGTTGGCCAGCAAGGTCCCGGTAGCCCGGGATCTTGACCGACCACCACGCGTCCGGGTCGCGCCGCTTGAGCCGGCCGACCAGTATCGACTGGCTGGTGAAGAAAGGATCGCGTCGCACGAACACGAAACGCGCGTCCGGAAAGATCGCTGCCAGTACGCCGATGGCCATCGAGAGATAGACGCTCTTGAACACCAGCGGCGCACCGAAGATCCGCGCCAGGGACCCGACCGTATCCCGCATCCGGCCGTAGTCATCCAAGGCGCCTTCGCGCGGTTCGACGTAATGTCCGTCCACACCATCCTGGGGCAGCCAGCGGAACCAGAAATTTCCGATTTCGGCCGGCGCGCGCCAGCCGGCGATGCTCCCATAGTTGGACTCGAACACCGCCGCCGGTCGACGACAGAATGGTCGCAGCATCCTGGCGAGCAGGTTCGGCGCCCCATAGGCGTAATTGAATTGCCTGGTGAAATATGCGCACCGAAACTGCTGCGTGACTATCTGATAGACCAGCGTGGTCCCTGAGCGCGGCGCGCCGACGATAAACAGCGGGTCGGGCTGCGCCGGTCCGTCAGCACTGAACAGCGGGTCCACAACGGCCAGCACCCGGTTTACAATGGACATCATTCGTCGGACGAGGCCGATCATCGTGGCTTCGCATGCTGAGCAACAGAACAATCACTCATCGTCAAAGTGCATCCCGTCGCTTGCGCAGCACGTAGACGAATCCGGGAAAAACGAATGGCGCCGCCCGCAACACCGCCTTGGCCAGCCACTGCTTGAGGGAACCCGGGGCGAGGATGTCAGTCGCGTGAAACCGGGTGGGATCGTTAACGATCGCGCCGGTATAGTCCGTCACGTGAAACTGCCTGACCAGCTGTCGCAATCCGCTCAGCGAACGGGGCCGCTCGGTGTAGGCCGCACCCCGACCCGTCCATCGAAGATAACGATCGGCCAGCGGGCGCGGCAACCAACTGAGCAACGGCAGGCCGTAGTGAGGCTCGACCAGATCATACTTATTGGGTCCCGCGAAATAACAGATGCCCGTTGGGCGCAGCACGCGGGCGATTTCCCTCAACATGCGTTCGGGCTCATCGGTGTGTTCATACACATGGTTACAGATGACGACGTCAAACGTCTCCGCCGCAAAGGGAAGATGCTCGGCATCGGCACGCGCGAATGCCAGTCTGTCGCCGGCTTTCCACATACCACCGTCATCCATGTCGATTCCAACGCCGAACTCCGCGTCGTCCGCCAACCGCCTCAGGATCAGGCCGCTGGCGCAGCCCACGTCGAGCACACGGAACCGGCCCGGTTCCAGGGCGCCCGCATCGCGGAGCACGGCGCGGATCTTGTCGGCCTTGACGCCTCGCACCGCCGCATCGGAAAGCGCGGCCGCGCCACCGAACATCTTGGCGTACTGCCGTGCCTTGTCCTTTAGTTCACCCATTCGCCGATACCCGTCCGGTCAAAGCAGGATGTCCCGGACGGCAGCGATGACGTCGGTCACATCATCATCGCTGAGCTTGGCCGACAAGGGCAGACTCACGGTGGCCCGCCCGACCCGTTGAGCGTTCGGGTAGTCGTCGGACCGCCAGCGAAAGCGGTCCTGGTAGTAAGGGTGCTCGGGAATGCTGAGATAGTGCACCCCGACGCCGATCTTGCGCTTCGTCATTTCATCGAGAAAGGCATCGCGCGCGACACCGCTCGTTCCGGGCTCAACGAGTATCGTGTACAGATGCAGGGCATGGCGCGTGTCGGCCTCCGGTTCCGCGGGACGGGTGACCGGCAAATCCGACAACTCCGCCTGATATCGATCCCAAACCGCGCGGCGGCGATGCCAGCTAGTCTCGACGCGACCGAGCTGATGTATGCCGATTGCCGCCTGCAAGTCCATCATGTTGTACTTGAACCCGCACTCGACGACCTGGTAATGCTTGAATCCGGCGTCACCAAACCGCCGCCACGCGTCCTTGGTCATGCCGTGCAGCGCGAGCACCTTGACGCGCTCGATGTCACGCGCGCGGGATGCGATCACCATTCCACCCTCTCCGGTCACGACGTTCTTCGTGACATAGAAACTGAAGCAGCCGAAGTCGCCGAAGGTGCCTGCGGGCTGTCCGTGGTAGGTGGTTTCGATCGCGTGGGCGCAGTCTTCGATGACTTTGAGACGATGCTGCTCGGCCAGCGCCATGATTCGCGCCATGGCACATGGTCGACCGGCGAAGTGCACGACAACGATCGCCCGGGTCCTGGGAGTGATCTTCTCCGCTATCCGGTCGGGATCGATATTCATAGATACCGGATCGATGTCGGCGAGCACCGGGGTCGCACCGGCGTGGATAATCGCGTTCACGGTGGCGCAGAACGTCATCGCAGTGGTTATGACCTCATCCCCCGGCTGAACACCGGAGGCGATCAGGCTCACGTGCAAGGCGGCAGTGCATGAATTGACGGCCGCCACGCGCGACTCCTCGATACCCTTGTATGCGGAGAAATCGTGCTCGAAACGGGCAACCTTGGGGCCCGTGCCGAGCCAGCCGGACCTCAGGCTGGCGACCACCTCGTCGACTTCACTGTCGTCGATCTGCGGCGATCCAAATACCAGGAATTCCGTTCTTGCGGGTCTCTTCGTCATGCACGCCTCATGTGCGGACCAAACGCCAGGCCATCATGCGTCGAGCCTGCGTCGCCGCCCCGGCTTCCGGCACACTGTCGACCCGACACATACCCGATCGATGCACAGCACGCGGTCTTGGGTCGCAACGCGCACCGCCGCGTGCGACCTCCCAAGTATAGCCGACACGCCCCCAACCGTAAGACAACTCCCGTCCCCCAGCCTCGAACGCGAAGCATGTGCAACCGAGCGAAACCCATCCCCAAGGCGTTCATGATTCCTCGGACGTTCGCGAAGTTCGTGTCTGAAGCCAACACGCCGTTCGATACGCCACTCACTGGCCGGGCAAAAGAACCTTCTGAATCGAGAAAGCATGCCGCCCCCCGCCCTGGTCCGGTCCCATCAACCTGAGCAGCGTGCCGAGCTCTTCGGCGCGGCTGCGCGCGGCGGCCGTGCCATTGAAATTCAGCTGGCCGGTCTGGACCTGCCATTGACCCGCTCCGTTCAGGTCCAATTCGCCGCTCAGCGTCTCGAGGCGCACGGCGGCGCTGGCACCTTGGCCTTCGAAGATCAGCCGGTAGTCCCCCAGCGGCTGGACGCTGCTGAGGCTGGTGGCGGCGCCCTGCCAGTTGATCTCGGCGCGGCCGGAGACATTAGCGCGGTCCAGCAGGAGCTCTTCGGCGCGCACATCCACCCGGCCTTTCGGATCCAGCAGCGCCGCCGGCGAATACAGGCTCGGCAATATCTGGGCGGCGAAGCTGGCGGAAAGGTCGCGCACCACGATCGATCCGACCCCGAGCCGCACCCGCCCGCGCGCCTCGCCGCCGCCGGCTACCTCCAGCGCCGCGCCCAAACCGAGCCGGCCGGTGACGAGCCACAGCGGATTGACGCCCCAGCTGACGCGCCCGAGCTGCCGCGGCGGCTCGGGCGCGCGGTGCACCACCAAGGCGCCGCTGCCCGACCAGATACTGCCGACCGGCGCGCTGAGACTCACCACACCCTGCGTGGCGCGCGCCAGCCCCCAGGCGAACCACGCGGCCGGCACCGCGGCCAAGAGGAAGACCAAATAGAACGCCGCACCGAGCAGCGCGTAGCCGATCCAACCCTTCTTCATGACGCCGGTCCGCGCAGCAGGAGCCGGCCCTTGACGGTGCCGGGCCCGGCGGCGCCGTCGAGGCTGGCGCTTTCGACGCGCATGCCGTGCTGAGCCTGAAGCTCGTTGAGCCAGGACACCAGCGTGTTGAACACGACGCCGTCGATCGCGAGGTTGGCGCCGTTGACGCCCTCCGGCTCCATGCGCGTGATGTTCGGCTTGAAGCCGCGCGCGGTCGCGGTCTGCTCGACCACCGCCAGGATGTTGCCGCCGCCGTGCAGGCGCGCGCCGCTCATGCGCAGCTGCTGGACCTGCATGGCCTGCACGCGCATCTGCGCGACGCGCGCGCCGTCCTGGGGCACGGTCGTGCGCAGGCGTTTGAGCTCCTTCTGCATCGGCGCCCACAACAACAGATAAAACAGAATCACCGCGAGCACGCCGGCGCCCACGGCGATCACCAGCCGCTCGCGCGGCGCCAGCGCCCGCCAGCGGTCGCGATAGGGATCGAGGAATCCGAGCGCCGGCAGCTTCATGCGCGCTTCTCCGATTTGACCCGCAGGCGCGCTTCGACCTGCTCGCCGCGCTGGCTGGCACTCAGCACCTCGACCTTGAGGCCCTGGGCGGCGAGGCCGTTCTTGAGCGTCTCCACGCCCTGGTAGTCCTTGAGCTGAATATCGACCGTGAGGCTCGCCTCGCCGTACTGCAGGCCACGCAGCGTGGCGCCGGCCTGCGCGCCGAGCGCCGGCGCGACGCGCGCCAGCAGCGACAGCATATCGTCCGGCCCGCCGCGGCCGCTCTTGGCCTGCAGGGTCGCGAGGTTACGCTCCATCTGCAAGGCCGGATCGACCACCGCGCGCGCCTCGGGGAAGCTGCGCTGGAACAGCGCCAGCATCTCGGCGCGCTGCGCCTGGTGCTGGCGGCTGAGCTGCCACCAGTCCCAGCCGTTGAAACCGAGGCCCACCAGCAGCCAGATTCCCAGCATGATCGCCGCCGGCCGCAGCCGGTACAGCGCCTGGCGCGACTTCGCGCTCGGCCCGAATTCGCGCTGCAGCAGATTGATCGGCGCGACCGCCGGCACGTCACCCCATAACCCACCCTCGGCGGGCTCGACCGGCAGGCCGAGCGTCTGCGCCCAGGCGGCGGTGTCGATGCGGCCGGCGGCGCCCGCCACCCGCAGGCCGCCCGGCGCCGCCTCGCGGCCGCGCGCCTCCTCGATCGCGAGCGCAAGCTCGGCCGGCACCTCGCCGCCGTCGCCGAGCAGGCAGACGAAACCGCCGGTCTCGTCGGTGCGCACCAGCAACTGGTCGCCGTCCAGCGCGAGCGACCACCGGCCGGCCTCCCAGGCCGGCAACAGGCTCGCCGGGCACAGGCTCTCGACATCGAGCTCGGCGGCCTTGAGCGCCCCGGTCCAGGCCGTGAGGCGCTCCTTCGCGGTCACCGCGACCGCCAGGCTGCCGTCGGGGCGCGGCCGGAAGGCGAAGTGCAATGTCTCGGGCTCGCCGAGTAACTGCTCCTCCAGCGCATAGGGCAGCGCCTGGAGGATCTTGGCGCGCGCACGGGTCGGGATCCGGGCCTGGGTGAGCAGCGTGTCGGCCGGCGGCGTCCAGGCCCGCACCGCGGCACCGGCGACCTGCGGCGGCAGCTCGCTCAAGCGCTCGACCGCGCCCTCGAGCGCCTGGCCGCCCAGGCCCTGCCAGTGCCAGGCGAGCGGCAGCCCGCTCTCCGGCCAGCCCTCGGGCAGGCGCAGCGACAACACGCCGCCGCCGACCAGGCCGAGGCGCGGCATGAAACGGCGCGCGCCGGCGTCCGGCGCGCCCGCCGCCAGTCGGTTTTTGCGTTCAGCCTTCAGCATCGGGGTTTGTGTCATCCTCCCAGCCGTGCATTATGCCGTGGTTCAGCCGGTGGGGCCACGCGGCGCCCGCGCCGCGCTTTCCCGCTCGATTTCGTCTTCACCTTCGTCGTCCCCAGCCGCCGGTATCATCAGGCTGCGGGTCTTCCATATGACGCTCGTCTTTCCCTGTTGGCGACGCACCAGCGTCTCGCGGCGCTCGGTCAGGCGACCGAACCGGGTGGTGAGATCGACGACGAAGTAGTCGCTCCTGACGTCATAGGGCGCATCCGGCGCTGGATCGACGCCGGCGAGCGTCTTAAGATCATTCTTGTCCTTGAACGGGCTGCCGCTGCTGCCGGCACCGCTGCCGTCGCGTTGTTCGATCAGCGCCTTGGCCTGGTCCACCGTAAAATTCTCGAACAGCGCCGCCAGCACCTCGGCACTGCAGAAGTTGATATTGACCGGGGCGGTATCCGGAAGGACAGTCACATGCGGGCGCAGCACCTTCAGCACCTCCGGCGTGAAGCCGCGCACCAGCCGCAGCTCGTCGACGCTGGTCAGCGGTTGGTTGGCGGCGCGGTATGGAGGCTGCAGCGTAAGGTAATATGTATCCTCGGCGCCACCTGCACCCGCGTCGCCGCCCGGGTCTATCCAGTCGATCACCGCATTGGCAAGCGCCGGATCGAGACGCAGGTTAGTCAACAGCCGGGCGAACAACAGCACGTCATGCTGGGTGTTGTTTCCGCCAGGGATAAGATTGTTGAGATTGAAATATCCCTGGGCGTCGCGAATCCTCCCGCCGACCGCCCCACCCTCGACCGGCATCGCCGGCAGCGGCTGCGCCCAGTCTTCGCCGGGCTCGTCGTATTTGTTCGTGTTGTTGTTCTTGGCGTCGTCCTCGAGCATCAACATCGCCCACTGCAGCGCCCCGTCGGCGACCTTGCCGGCTTGGCCACGGTCGAAGAAACTCTGCGCCTGGCGCAGCCAGACCTGCTGGCCGAGCGCCAGGTAGGCGGCGATGGTGGTCACTATGGCGACGATGAACACCGCCGTGATCAGCGCCAGCCCGTGTTGGCGGCGGCTATTCATGGATCAGGAACAGCCGGACGAATTCGCCGCGGCCGCGCAGCGTCAGGCTGACCTCGGCGCCGCGCGGCAGTGGCTGCGCCGGCGGGCTCTGGCCGCCGGCCGGCGGTCCTGGCGGCCAGGAGTCACGGCGCCGGCCATCGGCGGGATCGAATACCGCAATCTTGAAGTCCTCGACATCGCCGAGCAGCTCGGTCTCGACCGGCTCGGTCTGCGGCGCGGGATCGAGCTGCGGCCAGGTGATGCGCCACAGCTTGCCGTCATTAAGCCGGTAGGCCACGCGCTGCAGATCGCTGCGCGGCGGCCGGCGCGTCTCGCGCGCGTCGTCGTCCTCGTTCTTCGGGAGATAATCGTCGACCAGGAAAACACCGCCGCGCGTGAGCGTGAGCGTCGGCTCGCCGAGTGCGCGCGTGTCGGTCGCCCGGACCTGCATCGCCGGGTCGTTGTCGCCGAATCCGCTGATGGTCCGCACCCCGCGGTTCCGCACCTGCGACAGGTCGTCCTCCAGGCGCAGAAAAGTCATGCTCAGCGCGCGCCAGAACTCGCGTTCGGCCTCCAACCGGTCGCGCGCGATCAACACCTGATTGAGCGCCGCATAGGCCATCGCCGATACTATCGCAAAGATGGCGATGGCGATCAGCACTTCCAACAGGGTGAAGCCGCGGGTCCGTGCGATCATGGCGGCGGCTTGCGCAGATAGCCCGCGACCCGCGCCAAGGACTCGCGGTCATCGGCCGAGCGCACCTCGATCTCGATCCGGCGGATGCCCAGGTTGGGCGTGGTCACCACCTGCTCGCGCCAGCGCCACTCGCGCCCGCCCCACTGCGTCGTCCCGGTGGAAGTGCGCGGCTCCGGCCAGGCACGCACGATCTGCAGGCGCGTCATGTGATCCTGCGCCACCCACAGCGCCTGGGCCCGATCGTTGAGGGCGATGCTGGTGTAGCCGGCCTGGCCGACGGTGCGCAGCACCGCGGCGAGCGCGATGGCCAGGATGGACAGCGCGACCAGCACCTCGACCAGGGTGAACCCCGCGATCCGGCACCTGGCGCGCGGTCCTGACCTGCGCGGCCGTCCGGCCTCAACCATTCGGCGCCACGGCTACGATGCGCCCGTCCAGCCCGCCCTCGACGCGCCAGCGCGCCTCGCCCTGGGCGAAGGTGATCGTCACGGCCTGCATGAGCTCGCCGGTGTGGGTGAAGACGATCGGATCGGTGCCGGCCGGGGCGCCGTCGAGCAGCACCGAGCGCACGCTCATGGCCGCCGGCAGCAGGCGCGGCCTGAGCACGTCGTCGCCCTCGATCTGCTCGAAGCGCGGCTTTCTTGTCTCCTGATCGATGACCAAGCGCAGGAAATGATAGTCCTGTTCGGCGACCGTCAACCCCAGAACCGTGCCCTGCAGTATCGCCTCCTGCTGAGCGCTTTGCATGAGCAGCGCCAGGCGCTCGGCCTCCTCGCGCACCGCGCGATGCTCGTCGCCGCCGACGCGCAGGCCGATCATGGCCAGGATCACCGCGACAACGACCATGACGACGAGGACTTCGATGAGGGTGAAGCCTTGGAACCGAGTAGCGAGACCGGCCGCGCGAGGCGCGGCCTGCGAGGCCGCGAGCGGCTCGCGCCGCCCGCTGCGAGTGGCGAGCACAGCGGCCGAGCCCGTAGGGTGGGGCCCTGCCCCACCCAACGACCTCATGGCGGGGCCGGGCCCCACCCTACGCCAATGATCACTCGCCACTCGCCACTCGCTACTCGCCACTGCAGTTATCCATCCAAATTCCAAGACCCGATGTCGGCATTGATGCCCTCGCCCCCCGGCTGGCCGTCGGCGCCGTAGCTGAAGATGTCGATCTCGCCCTGGACACCCGGCGCGAGATACTGGTAATCGTTCCGCCACGGGTCCTTGGGCACTTTGTCGAGGTAGCCGCCGGGCTTCCAGTTGCGCGGCACGTTACCGGTGTCCGGCTTCTGCACCAGCGCCATCAGCCCCTGCTCAGTGCTGGGATAGACGCCGTTGTCCAGGCGGTAGAGATTGAGCGCGCTCTTGATCGCGCGGATGTCGTTGCGGGCGGCGATGATGCGCGCCTCGTCCGGCCGGTCCATGATGCGCGGCACGATCAGCGCCGCCAGGATGCCCAGGATCACGACCACCACCAGCACCTCGATCAGCGTAAAACCCCGTTCCATTCTCGACATCGTCTTCCTCACTTGATCAATTGATTCATTTCGATGATCGGCAGCATGATCGCCAGCACGATGAACAGCACGATGCCGCCCATCACCAGGATCAGCACCGGTTCCAGCAACGCGGTCAGCGCCGCCACCCAGTTCTCGAGCTCGCGCGACTGCGCCTCGGCGGCGCGCATCAGCATGGTGTCGAGCCGGCCGCTGGCCTCGCCGCTGCCGATCAGGTGGATCACCATCGGCGGAAACAACTTCGACTTGCCGAGCGCGCGCGACAGGCTGCCGCCCTCGCGCACCTGGCGCAGCGCGTCCTCGACCGCGGCGCGCATCGGCAGGTTGGTCACCAGCGGCACCGCCGATTGTATGGCATTGAGCAGCGGAATGCCGCTCGCCGTCAGGATGCCGAGCGTGCTGGTGAGCCGCGCGGCGTTGATGCCGCGCACCATGCGGCCCACCAGCGGCAGGCGCAGGACCGCATGATGCCAGCGCAGCCGGATATGCGGCACCCTGAGCGCCGCCCGCACGGCAACGAACGCGACCGCCATGCCCACCAGCCACCAGATACCGACGGCGCGCACGAATTCGCTGACGACAATGAGGATATGGGTCAGCATCGGCAGCTCCTGGCCGGTATTTTCGAACACGCGCGTCACCTGCGGCACCACGTAGACCAGCAGGAAGCTCACCACCGCGATCGCCACCAGCGTCACCAGCGCCGGATAGATGAAGGCCAGCTGCACCTTCTGCTGCAACGCCTGGCGGCTCTCGGTGTAGTCGGCGAGCCGCTCCAGCACCTCGTCGAGCCGCCCGGACTGCTCGCCGGCGTCGACCATGTTGCGATAGATGTCGGGGAAGGCCTGCGGGAACTCGCGCATGCCGCGCGCCAGCGACTGGCCCTCCAGCACCCTGCCGCGCACGCCGGCCAGCACGCTGCGGGCGCGCGGCGACTCGGCCTGCTCGATGAGCGCGTTGAGGCACTCCTCGATGGTGAGCCCGGCGCGCACCAGCGTCGAGAACTGGCGGGTGATGAGCGCCAGCGCCGACGACGAGATGCCGCGCCGCAACACGAAACCGCGCGGCGCCGCGCCCTCGCGCCCGCCGGCCTCCGAGCGGATCGCCTCGACGCGCAGCGGCGTCAGCCCCTTCTCGCGCAGCGCCGAACGCACCTGGCGCTCGGCGTCCCCCTCCAGGACCCCTTTGATCGAGCGGCCCTGGGCGTCCAGGGCTTGGTATTCGAAGGCGGCCATTGTTAAGGCAGAGAAAAGAGAGAAAGAGAAAAGAGAAAAATAAGAAGAGAAAAACGAAACAGGCCATCCACAGTCACGCGGCACGCTGAACGAGGGGGCACGCAATATCCACGCCTCAGACCCCGTATTTCCTTTTCTCTTTTCTCTTGCATCTTTATCTCTGCCTCTACTGCATCTTTTCTCTGCCTTTATCAGCCTTCCCGCGACACCCGCAACACCTCCTCCAGACTCGTCATCCCCTGCTGGACCCAGCGCAGGCCGTCCTGCCGGAGGAAGCGCATGCCGAGGGTGCGGGCGTGGTCGCGGATCCTGCCCTCGGAGGCGGCGTCGTGCACCAGGCTGCGCAGGGTGTCGTCGACGCTCAGCAGTTCGTAGATGCCGGTGCGCCCCTGGTAGCCGGTCTGGCCGCAGAGCGCGCAGCCGGCGGCCGAGTAGATCGTCATGCCGGCGGCCTCGGACGGTGAGACCTCCAGCAACTCCAGCTCGGCCGCGTCCGGCGTATGGGCGCGCTTGCACTCGGGGCAGAGCTTGCGCACCAGGCGCTGGGCGAGCACGCCGATCAGGCTGGAGGCCACCAGGAAGGGCTCCACGCCCATGTCGACCAGGCGCGTGACCGCGCCGACGGCGTCGTTGGTGTGCAGCGTGGCGAGCACCAGGTGGCCGGTGAGCGAGGCCTGGACCGCGATCTGCGCGGTCTCGAGGTCGCGGATCTCGCCGATCATGATGATGTCCGGGTCCTGGCGCAGAATCGCGCGCAGCGCGCGGGCGAAGGTGAGCTCGATCTTGCTGTTCACCTGGGTCTGGCCGATGCCGTCCAGATCGTACTCGATCGGGTCCTCGACCGTGACGATATTGAAACGCTTGGAGTCGAGCTGCGACAGCCCCGCGTACAGCGTCGTGGTCTTGCCGGAGCCGGTCGGGCCGGTGACCAGCAGGATGCCGTGCGGTTGATGGATCAAATGGTCGAGCGTGGCAAGGGTCTTGGGCTCCATGCCGAGACCCTTGAGCGTCATGCGCCCGACCTGCTTGTCGAGCAGCCGCATGACCACGCGCTCGCCGTGGCCGGTCGGCAGGGTCGAGACGCGCACGTCGACCGCGCGGCCGGCGAGCCGCAGGGTGATGCGGCCGTCCTGCGGCAGGCGCTTCTCGGCGATGTCGAGGCGCGCCATGATCTTGATGCGCGACACGATCACGCCGTGCAGCACCTGCTGCGGCTCGACGATGTCGCGCAGCACGCCGTCGAGGCGGAAGCGCACCACCGAGCGCGTCTCGAACGGCTCGACGTGGATGTCGGAGGCACCCTCGCGCACCGCCTGGGTGAGCAGCGCGTTGATCAATCGCACGATCGGCGCGTCGTCCTCGCTCTCCAGCAGGTCCTCGGCCTTGGGCAGGTTCTGGGCGAGCTCGGTCAAGTCCATGTCCTCGCCGATGTCGTCGACGATCTGCATGGCGTGGCTCATGCCGCGCTCGTAAGCGCGGTTGAGCGCGGCGTCGAAGTCCTCCTGGCTGAGCTGGCAGATGCGCACCGGCCGCCCGAGCGCGCGCCGGAGCTCGGCGATCACCTGGCTGGTGACCCCCGGCCGCACCCAGACCTCGACCGCCTCGCCGCCGTCGCGCGCCGAGATCACGCCGTGGCGCTTGGCGAAATGGTAGGGCAGCCGCTGGGTGGTTTGCGGATCGAGCGCCTGCAGGTCCGGGGCGGTGGCCATAAGCGGAGATCTCAGCGCGCGGCGGGGTCTGCGTCGCCGGGCGGCGCGCTGTCGGGAACAGCCTCGGGAGCGGCCGGCGGGCCGAGCTGACCTTCGCGCGTCGGCGAACCGATCACGTCGTCAGGTTCGGCCGGAGTTTCCTTGGGCTCGGGCTTGACCGGACGGAAGCGCTCCTTGAGGGCGGCGCGCCCGTCTCTGGCGCGCGCGTCCGGCACCATAATGATGTCGTAGCGGTCAGCGGTGATCGCATAGGAATCGAGCGCGCTGCGCAGGATCACCGGGCGCAGGAAGACCATCAGATTGGTCTTCTGCTTGTCGTTGTCGCGGAACTTGAACAAGTAACCGATCAGCGGGATGTCGCCGAGCAGCGGCACCTTCTGCTCGTTCAAGCTCCGCCGATCCTCGATCAACCCGCCGAGCACCATAATGTTGCCATCGTCGATAAGCACCGTGGTCTCGATCGACCGCTTGTTGGTGACCAGATCCGCCGCCTGCACAGACGGCTCGACACTCGAGACCTCCTGGAAGATCTCGAGCTTTACCACGCCCCCTTCGGAGATCTGCGGCTTGATCTTGAGCGTAAGCCCAACGTCCTGGCGCTCGATGGTCTGAAAGGGGTTGACCGCGGAGCCGCTGGTGCCGGTCGCCTGGGCAAAGCTTCCGGTCACGAACGGCACGTTCCGGCCGACGACGATCTTGCCTTCGGCGTTGTCGAGCATCACCAGATTCGGCGTCGACAGAATATTGGTTTTGGTGTCTCCCTCAAACGCGCGCACCAGCGCACCGAGGCCGCGCACCTTGGTGCCATCCGGCAGGGTGATCTCCTTACCGATGAAGCCCAGTGTCAGCCCGTTCGCACCCGCCAGATTCGCACCTTCTTCCGCGACGGTCTGAATGATTCCAGGCCCGGCCGTGAAGTTGGTCAAGCCAGCGACGGCACCGCCGCTCGGGTCGCTGCCTATGCCGGTACCCGCCGCCCACTGAATGCCAAACTGGGTCGCACGATCGTCGGTGAGCTCGACCACCAAGGCCTCGACATACACCTGCGCCCGCCGCTGATCCAGTTTCTCGATCACCGCGCGCAGGTTGTTGTAAACGGCGTCGTTGGCGCTGATGATCAAGGCATTGGTCGACTCGTCGGCCTGGATCGTCGAGGCCTCGACGCCGCGGCCGGCGGCCGCGCCGGCCGCACCGGGCATGGCGACGGGCGCGGCCGCGGCGGCGCGCGATTCGCCGGTCAGCAGCCCGCGCAGCACCTCGGCGAGCTTCACGGCCTCGGCGTTGCGCAGATAAATCACGTGCGTGTTGCCGCCGCCCTTGGCCGGCACGTCGAGCTTCTCGATCAGCGATTTCAGCTCCTCGAGCCGCCCGGGATTGTCGGAACGCACCAACAGGCTGTTGGTGCGCAAGTCCGGGACCACCAGCAGGCGCGCGTCGCCGCCGACGGCCCCGGGCACCTGAACCTGCGGCTGGCCGGGCATGCCCGGAATCTGCGCGCCCTCGGTGAAGCGTCCGAGCTGTTGGGCGATATCGACCACCGAGGCGTGCTTCAGCGGAATGACCGTGACCTCGATGCTGCCGCGGCGGTCAATCTTCTCGATGACGCGCAGCACGCTGCGGATGCTGGCCGCGGTGTCGGTCATCACCAGGATATTGCCGGGCGCGTACACCGACAGCATGGCGCTCGGCGACATCAAGGGCCGCAGCAGCGGAATGAGCTGCGGCGCCGAGGCGAACTGGATCTCGACCACCTGGGTCACCCACTGGTCGCTCTTGCGCGGCTTCGGGCCGCTGACCTCGGCGCCCTGCTTGGCCTCGGCCTCGGGGATCAGCTTGACGATGCCGCCCGGCCCCTCGACCGCGGAGAAGCCCTGGGCCTTGAGCGCCGAGACGAAGATTTCGTAGGCCGCCCACTTCGACACCGGCTTGGCCGAGATGATGGTGATGCGGCCCTTGACGCGCGGATCGAGCAGGAAATTGCGCCCGGTGATCTGCGCCACGGTCTTGACCACCGCCTGGATGTCGGCGTCCTGGAAGTTGAACAGCATCTGGTCCGCGCGCATCGCCGGGCCGGCGACCGGCGGCGCGCCGGCCGGCGCCTGCGCCGGCTGTGGCGGGGCATAGCCGGGCGGCGGCAAGGGCGGCGGTGGCGCGGGCGGCGGTGGCGCAGCGGCATCCGGCAGCGGCATATCGGTCTGGTAGTCGACCGGCGGAGGCGCCTCGACCGTACCCTGCTCG
Organism: Acidiferrobacterales bacterium; assembly: GCA_036393295.1. Classification (GTDB taxonomy): domain Bacteria; phylum Pseudomonadota; class Gammaproteobacteria; order Acidiferrobacterales; family UBA6901; genus DASWHF01. The sequence continues at coordinate 10,343 of DASWHF010000073.1, read as the reverse complement.
TCCGGCACCGGCGACGGCGGAATCGGCATCATCTCCACGGCGCCGGTGACGGTCACGAGCGACGCGCCCAGCAGCAACCCGATGGCCCTGCGCAGCCGGAATTCGTTCATGCCTTGCCCGCCCCCGCGGTGGAATTCGCCCGGCGTTGCGCCGGCGATCTCGAAAAGTTCATTCTATTATCACTGGACATTATATTGCAGCATCTCCGGCCGACCGGCACGCACGATCTCGACGCGCAGGTTGCGCATGTTCTTCGACTGGCCGTAGATGCGCATCGCGTCCTCGACCGAATTCACCGGCTGGCCGTTCACCGAGCGGATCACGTCGCCCACCTGCAGGCCGAGGCTTTCGTAGACGCTGCCGGGCTGGATCTCGCGCACCAGAAAGCCGCCGCCGGCGTTCGGCACCATCAGCGCCTGGCTCAGGAACTGCTGCGGCTGCTTGAGCTGGGAGTCGATGGCGCTGCGCGGCACGACATAGCTGTTCGGCGCCTGCTCGCGGATGCCGAGCCGCGTACCGGCCGGCGCGAGATTGGCCGCCGGCGCCGGCAGCCCGTCGAGCGTCAGCTCCGGCAAGGGCTTGGCCATGCCCTCCAGCATCAGCGCCTCGCTCACGCCGGCGCGCTCGAGGATCGCGCGATCCGGATAGACCGCCTGCAGGATCGCGCCGCTCAATACTTCCTGGCCGATGGCGAACGGCTCCTGCGGCTGGCCGTTGACGCTGATGAGCGCGAAGCTCGCCCCGCCGGCCGCCACCACCCCGGTCAGCACCAGGTTGAGGCTGCTGATCGGGATGTTTTCGAGCGATGGGCGCGCGGCCGCCGGCGGCGCCTGGCCGAACAGATGGGCGGCGAGAATCGGCTGCGGGTCGAATTGTTCCATGGGCCCCGCCATCGCGGCCTGCTCCGCCACCACCTGCGGCAGGGTCGGCTTGAACGTGAGCCAGGTCCAATGCGCCATCCCGGCCGTCAGGATCATGAGCGCGACGATATTCGCCGCCGGCACGAACCAGCGCGTCGCGAGCAACCCCTGAAAGAAGGCCAAACCGCGCAGCAGCAGCTCCTCGCTGCCCGCCATCGACGACCCGGATGCGATGCTGCTCATACCGGCATTATATCCCGCTTGCAGGCAAAAACTATCTCAAAACCGTGACTTATGGAAAGCACTTCAGACAAGCGGACAGCTACGGCGCGCATACGGCTTAAGAGGATACTGAGGTCGTGGGGTTCCGTGTCGCCCGGGGTGGTGGCAGGGCGATGTGAAGACAGGAACAGGGATGAAGGTCGGCGCAGGCAGGGCTCCCCCTCTCCCTTTGGGAGAGGGCCGGGGTGAGGGAAAATCGGAAACTGAACGCGTCCTCACCCCTGCCCCTCTTCCGGAGGGAGAGGGGTTTTGAATGCCCTTTATGTCGTAATCAGACGGTAATCGCCCGCGCCGCGAACGCCAGGCGCAGATCGTAGGCGCCGCTGTCGAGGTGCTCGGTGGTCGCGGCCCCCGGCAGCCCGAAGGCGCGTCGCCGCCGCCCGCCGGCCAGGTGCGCCGACCAGCGCAGCGTGCCGCTGGCCTCGGCGACCTCGATGTCCAGCAGCAGGTTGTCGACGCCGTTGTAGACGAAGCTGCCGTCGTGCAGCGGCAGCCACAGGTATTCGCCGGCCGCCAGGTTCTCCGGCACCCGCAACCAGGCGTCGTCCGCGAGCATCACTGCGGGTCCGGTGTCGAAGTTCGCGGCCAGCACGTCGCTCAATTCGTCGCGCCGGCTGTGCCCGATGCACAGATTGAAGCGGAAACGCTGTTCGAGCCGCGAGTCCTGGGCGACCCGCAGCGCGATGCCGGTGATGCGCCCGGCGCCGTTGACCTCCTCGGCCGGGTACATGACCTGCACATGCCGCAGCTGGCTGAAATCGTTGAACGGCACGAACTCGCTGACCGGATTGCGCTCGCGGCTCAAGGTGCTGACGCCGCCGCCGAAGCGCAGGCTGAGCCGGGGCAGATCGGTGCACGGCGGCAGACCGCCCTCGCCGCGGGTCGCGATCACCGCGGCCGGATAGGCCGGGCGGGCACTGGCCGCGAGGATCGAGACCGGCCGGCTGCACGGGCCGGCATCGAGGTCGATCACCAGGTTGTCGACACCGTTATAGTGATAAGGCCGGTCGAACTCGAAGCGCAGCGTGTCGCCGCGCGCGCCGGCCGGCAACACATGCCGCGCCGTCGCCAGCACCGTCTGGGCCGTGGCCGCCGCCAGATTCGCCGCCAGATCGGTGCCGAGCGCGGCCAGCGTGCTGTGCGCCAGCCGCAGCTGCAAGCGCTCGCAGACCACGCTGGCCGTCGGCTCGCCGAGATACAGGGTCAGCGCCTGTATCGGCCCGGCGCCCTGGATGTCGGCCGCGCGCACCAGCATCTGCATGCGGCAGCCGTCGGCGAGCGGCGTGAACGGCAGGCCCCAGCTGCCCGGCTCCGCCGACAGCATGACATGCTTGTTGAACGTGCCGGCCGGCGGCGTGGCGGCGGCGATCCGCTGCCCGCGGCCGGCCCGCTGCGATGCGACGATGGCCAGGTTCGGTGTCATGATTGGTTTCCTCCACCCTGCTCGTTCCCACGGGAATCCGGCGCTCCGTCGCCTTCCCACCCTTGTTGCCCAGTCTATCGGCGCCCGGTGAAATGGCTGTGAACTGGGTCACAACGCCCCGATGGCGAATTGCCGGAAAAAAACGGCCGGGCCACGGGGCCCGGCCGGCCGCAATGCGGCTTGCGCCGCCTACGGCAGGAAGAAACGCATATCGGGCAGGTGACTGGACGCCGCCCCTGTGGTCGCGGCCTCGTTGACGCCGAACAGCCGCCGCCCGGCGTACAGGACGGCGTCGGCATCCACCAGGCAGCCGGCCAGGCCGGCGGTGCCGCCGCTGCCCGCGATCTGCACGACCAGGTTGTCGCGCCCGTTGTAGTCGAAGCCGCTGCTCAGCGGGAACTCGATCCAGTCGCCGCGCCGCACCGCCGGGCGGCTCAGGCCGCCGTTGTACACGGTTACCGGCGTGCTGAGATTCGCCGCGAAGTCCGTTCCCAGGGCCGTGGCATTGGTGTGGCTCAGGACGATACGGTAGTCGTAGCCGCCGTCCGCCACGGCGTTGGCGCTGGCGCGGCAGGCCAGGTGCGTGATCCGCCCGCGGCTGCCGAGCTCGCTCGCCAGGTACAGGTATTGGCGCTTGCCCTGGGTGCTTTGCAGGGGGAAGCTGTCGACCGTGCCGCCGCCGATCGCCCCGGGGGTGTGCACGTCCAGGTGGCCGCCGCGAAAGCGCAACACGGCGTGATAGGCCCAGTCGTGGGTGCCGTCGCCGACGAAGGAGTCCGAGGTGGTCTGGTGGGCGCCGGTGTCGTCGGCGCGGATCGCCAGATTGCCGGATGCCGCGTGCACCACCACCCAGACGATCAGATTGTCGACGCCGTTGTAGGGAAACGGGCCGTCCGTAAACGGCAACCACACCAGGCCGCCGACCGGCTTGCCGGCCGGCACGCGCAGGGTCGCGTGATCGGCGACGGTCATCGGCGCCGCGGAGAAATTGTCGTGGCCGAGCCGGTGACCGGCCAGGTCGTCGCGCGTGCTGTGGCCGAGCTTCACCGTGACCTCGAACTCGGCCGGCGCGCTGGTGGCGATCGCCACCGGGAAGGCGATGCCGGTGATGGCGCCGGCGCCGTCGATGCGGCTGCGGTGGTAGAGCATCTGCACGTCGCGCGCCGCGCCGGGGGTGTCGGTGAACGGCGTGCCGGCGTTGATCGCCGTGCCGCCGTAGACGACGCGGTCGTCGCCGCCGGCGAAGTCGAGGCGCAAATGGTGCAGGTAGTTGCTGGCCGAACCCGTGGTGGCGGCGGGATTCGACGACCAGACCGCGGCGGTGTAAGGGCTGGCCGCCGACTGCGCCTGGAACTGCGGCATGTCGTGGCAGCCGCGGGTCACGACCTCGACCACCAGGTTGTCGACGCCGTTGTAGTAGAACGGCCGGGCGAGCGTGATCGGCAGGTAGGCGCCGCCGAGTGCCGACGGGAAGCTGATCGGCGCGTCGTCGAGCCCGGTGTGCACCGGGCCGCGTCCCTGATCGACGTTGTTCGCGAAGGTCGTGGTGAGCGCGCCGAGACCGGTATGGCCGAAACGCAGCGTGACGCCGTCGCAGCGGCCGTTGCTCGACCCGGGGGCGAAATAGCGGAAGGCGATGCGGCGCAGCCAGCCGGCGCCGTTCAGGTCCTTGGCCAGCACCAAGTGCTGGTAGCGCGAGTTGGTGTCGGTGCCCGCGCGGAACGGGCCGATGAAGTTGACCACGGTGCCGTCGAGGGTGACGGTCTTGGTGAATTCGCCGGCCGGCGCGCTTTGCGGCGCCGCGGCACCGCCGCCGCCCTTGCCGCCGCAGGCGGCGAGCGCCAGCAGCAGCACCGCCAGTCCGGACTTGCCGATCAAGCCAGTCGTGTTCATGTTCCTGTCCTCATCAGTGTGGGTGTGACGGGCGCGCATTGTCGATATCCGCCGCGCGTCCCGGATGTTGAGTCGCGTCGGCCACGCGCGCGGTTCAAGGCCGGTGGGCGTGCTCAGGCGTTGCTCGGCGCGTGGGCGCGCAGCACGATGCGGCCGCGCTCGACGCGGATCGCGCCGCTGTCGGCGAGCGCCTTGAACAGCCGGCTGACGCGCTCGCGCGATGCGCCGACGATGTGGGCGATGTCCTGGTGGGTGAGCCGCGCGGTGATCACCTGCTCGCCGCCGCAGGGCTCGGCGAGCCGCGTCAGGGTGCGCGCCAGGCGGTCGCGCACGTCGAGCAGCGCCAGGTCGGCGGCGTTCTGCTGCGCCTCGCGCAGGCGCTGCGCCATGAGGTCGAGCAGATTGCGCGCCAGGCGCGCATCGTCGCCGAGCGCGCGCCGCAGGTTCGGCACCGGCAGCAGGATCAGCGCGGTCGGCGCCAGCGCGGTGACATGGGTGGCGAGCGGGCGCGCGTCGATCAGCGCGGTCTCGCCGAGCGCCTCGCCGGGGCCGGCGATCGCCACCACCACCTCGCGACCGCCGTGCTCGGCGAGACCGACCTTGAGCCGGCCGGCCGCCACCACCGGCAGCGCCTCGAGCGTCGAGCCGGCGCTCCACAACAGCGCGTGACGCTTGAGCCGCAGCCGCCGCGCGCGGCGCGCAAGCGCGTCCAGCGCCGGTATCGCCACGCCGTCGAACAAACGGCTGCTCGCCAGAATATCGAGGATGTCGTCCGTCATGATGGTCCGCTCCAGACATGACGGCCGGTGAAGGGAAGATCCTGCGCATGCGTTCGACCGTCACGCATGAGTCGGCGCGGGCGCGCCGGCGGTTCAACTCAAAACCCCGCGTGCACCTGCAGGTGCACGGAGACATCCGGCGACGCGAAATCCACGAGGTCCTCGGCCAACGCCAAATCGAACGCGACGCGCCTGCTCGGCCGCCACTGCCAGCCGAGCACAATCTGCAGGGCGCTCTTGTCGAGCTGCGGCAACGCACTGTCTGCGTAGAGCGCGGTGTGGCCGTCGAGCTGGATGCGGAAACGCAGGTCGTCGACGATGCGGTAGGACAGCCCGAGGTGACCGAACGCGCCGGCGCGCCGCTGCAACGCCGGCAGCACGTCGCCGCGCATGAGCAGCGCGCCGCCGAGCGCGCCGTCCGCCCGCCAGTGGTCGCCGAGCCCGCGCGCCGCGACCAGCCACAGCGCGACATCGGCACCGCCGCTGCCGAACAGCCGATCGCTGTCGCCGGTCGGGAGCTTCAAGGCGGCGCGCAGCGCGACCGGGTGCGCGGGATCCGCGTCGAGCGCGAGCCCGGCGGTGAGGCGCAGGTCGCCGAGCCCGCTGCCGGCACGGTCGACGCGCAACAGCTCGACGCCGTCGCGTTCATAGGAGTAGCGCAGCACATCGCTCGCCACATTCGAGCGGCCGCCGTCGCGAAAGCCGAGGGTCTCGTGCCAGTCGTCGATCGCGTCGTCGAGGAAACCCCCGCTGTGCGCGACCAGCGGCAGCTCCACCCCCCACTCCGCGCGCCGGCCGCGCCACGCGGCGCCGCCGCGCAGCGCGAGGGTGAGCTCATAGGTTTCGCCGTCGAGCCAGATCGTCTCACCGCCCACGGTGCGCCGGGTGAAGTTGTTGGCGATATCGAGGCGCGCGACGACTTCGCGCCGGTCGGGCGCGAGCAGCACCGCCGGCGCCGCCGCCGGCAGGCCGTAGAGCCGGGCGAGCGGGCTCTGATTGCGGGTAGCGAACGGCTCCGCCGGGGTCGCCGCGGCGGCGGCCAAGGCCAGGACCGCGACCGGCAAACGGCTCCAGCGGGACAGCATCGGGGGTGAAGGACCGGGGCGCGACATGACGGGCGAAGATGCTAGCATGCCCGGCCGCCATGACCGACCGCGGCGCGCCCTTCCGCCCGTGCGCCAAACCGGCTAGAATCCGCGGCACCCCGAAAACGGGGCCGATGGGGCGGTAGCTCAGCTGGGAGAGCGTCGCGTTCGCAATGCGAAGGTCGGGAGTTCGATCCTCCTCCGCTCCACCACTTCTTTCGGCATGCCGGCCGGCTGCCGATTCTCTCGGCGCTCCAGATCAGTTCATTTTTTCTTGCAGGCGGAATTCCAGCCACGCCGGGCATGGCGGTGAGAGGCTGCCTTCGTTGAGCGTCGATCGGAGCCCTATCATGTCATGGGGTAGGGTGGGGCCCAGCCCCACCGTCACGGCGCCTGCATCTGCTGTCGTCGACACGGCGGGGCAAGGCCCCGCCCTACGCCCTGAGAATGCGCGGAATGGCGCCCGGCCGCATCGGCCATTTTCCCTCACCGATGCTAGAATACCGGCCGAGACTTGCGCCCCGGTAGCTCAGTGGATAGAGCAGCCGCCTCCTAAGCGGCAGGTCGCACGTTCGATTCGTGTTCGGGGCACCAATTTCGCGGTCCTAAGAGCGCCTAACAAAATGACCGTCCGTTACTCGAAAGCCCGGCCCTCACCCCAACCCCTCTCCCAGAGGGAGAGGGGTTTTGAGCCCTTCTCCCTCCGGGAGAAGGGTGGGGATGAGGGCTAAAGACGCCGTGCAATTTCATTTTGATAGGCGCTCTAAAGGGAGTCCATAAGAGCTTGCTCGACATCGCCGATCTCAGCTGCGCGCGCGGGGACCGCACCCTGTTCCGCGGCCTGTCCTTCCAGCTCGGCGCCGGCGAGCTCATGCATATCCAGGGCGCCAACGGCAGCGGCAAGACCACGCTGCTGCGCACGCTCACCGGCTTGAGCCATGCCGCCCACGGCCGCATCCTCTGGGACGGCCGGCCGATCGGCGAGCTCGCGGAGGCCTACCGCGCCGAGTTGTGCTACGTCGGCCACGCCAACGGCATGCACGGCGACTTGAGCGCGGTCGAGAACCTGCGCTTCCAGGCCGGCTTGAGCGGCGCGCCGGACTCCGACCCGGCGGCGATCCTCGCCGAGCTGGGCTTGAAGCGCGTCATCCACCTGCCGGCCAAACTGCTCTCGCAGGGGCAGAAACGCCGCCTGGCCCTGGCGCGGCTGTTCGTCGCGCCGCGCCGGCTGTGGATCCTGGACGAGCCGTTCACGGCGCTCGACATCCGCACCAGCGGCTTCATGGCCGAGCGCGTGGCGCTGCACCTGGCCGGGGGTGGCATGGTGATCCTCACCTCGCACCAGGAGGTCACGGTCGCGACACCCAAGATCATGACGCTGCAGCTCGACGCCTGATGGCCGGACTCGCCGACAGCCTCAGCCATGTGCTGGCACGCGACCTGCTGCTGGCCGCGCGCAAGCCGGCCGACGTGATCACGCCGCTGGTGTTCTTCGCCATCGTCGCAAGCCTGTTCCCGCTCGGGGTGAGCCCGGAGCCGGCAGTGCTGCGCGGCCTGGCGCCCGGGGTGTTGTGGGTCGCGGCGCTGCTCGCCACCATGCTGTCGCTCGGCCGGCTGTTTGACGCCGACCATGCCGATGGCACCTTGGAGCAGCTGGCGCTGGCCCCCCAGCCGCTTACTTTGCTGGTCTATCCGAAGATCCTCGCCCACTGGCTGACCTCGGGCCTGCCGCTGGTGCTCCTGAGCCCGCTGCTGGCCATCCAGCTGCACCTGCCGACCGGGGCCATCGCCACCCTGGTGCTGGCGCTGCTGCTCGGGACCCCGGTCTTGAGCCTGCTGGGGGCGGTCGGGGCGGCGCTGACCCTCGGCCTGCGCGGCGGCGGGGTGCTGGTGTCGCTGCTGGTGCTGCCGTTGTATACTCCGGTGCTGATATTCGGGGCCGGGGCCGTCACCGCCAGCGCCGCGGGCCAGGGCACCGAAGCCTACTTGTCCTTATTAGGAGCATTCCTGGTGCTGGCCGCCGGTTTCCTGCCCTGGGCCACCGCCGCCGCCTTGCGCATCTCGCTCGACTGATCCCCCATGCCGATCAACTACAAGTACGCCGCGCCCAAGAACTTCTACGCCCTGGCCGGCACGCTGACGCCCTGGCTCGCGGCCGCCACCGTGCTGCTGCTGGCCGCCGGACTGTACATGGCGCTGTTCGTCGCACCGCCGGACTACCAGCAGGGCGAGAGCGTGCGCATCATGTACGTGCACGTGCCGTCGGCGTGGATGTCGATGTTCGTCTACGTGATCATGGCCGGGGCCGGGGCGATCGGGCTGGTCTGGAACATCAAGCTGGCCGAGGTGCTGGCGGCGGTGTCGGCGCCGATCGGCGCCTCCTTCACCCTGCTCGCCCTGGTCACGGGCTCGTTGTGGGGCAAGCCGATGTGGGGCGCCTGGTGGGCCTGGGACGCACGGCTCACCTCCGAGCTGATCCTGCTGTTCCTGTATATCGGCTTCATGGCCCTGCAGGCGGCGATCGACGACCCGCGGCGCGCGGCGCGCGCCAGCGCGCTGCTGGCCCTGGTCGGGGTGGTGAACATCCCGGTGATCCATTTTTCCGTGCAGTGGTGGAACACCCTGCACCAACCGGCGTCTATTAGCTCGATAGCCAAGGTGGGCACGCCGGCCATCGACCCGAGCATGCTGTGGCCGCTGCTGATCATGGCCGTCGCCTTCAAGCTGTATTACGTCACCGTGGCGCTGATGCGCATGCGCGCCGAGATCCTCGAGCGCGAGCGCAACACCGCCTGGGTGGCCGAGGTGCTGAGCGCGCGATGAACTGGACGGAGTTCTTCCACATGGGCGGTTACGCGGTATACGTCTGGGGCAGCTACGGCATCGCCGCGCTCGTATTGGTGGCGAACGTCTGGGCGGCGCTGCGCCGGCGGCGCAGGGTGATGACGAGGTTGCGCGACTACGCGCGCGCCAACGAGGCAGGCAACGAATGAAACCGAGACACAAGAAGTTGATAGCGGTGGTCGGCGGCGTGACGGTGATCACCGTCGCCGGGCTGCTGATCCTGAACGCGTTCCGCGCCAACCTGGTGTACTTCTTCAGCCCGACCGAAGTCCTGGAGGGCAAGGCGCCGACCGCCGGCACCTTCCGCGTCGGCGGGCTGGTCGAGGCCGGCAGCGTCAAGAAGGACGGCCTCAAGGTCGATTTCGTCGTGACGGATTTGAACAAGAAGATCAGCGTACACTACGAGGGCATCCTCCCCGACCTGTTCCGCGAGGGCCAGGGCGTGATCGCGCAGGGCCAGCTCGGCCCGGACGACCGCTTTCTCGCCGATCAGGTGCTGGCCAAGCACGACGAGAACTACATGCCGCCGGAAGTGGCGAAGACGCTGAAGCATGTGCCGGACGGGCCCGGCACGGCGGTCGACGCGCAGGCGGCGCCGGCGGGGCGTCAGCCGTGAAGAACTTCGCGTTCCCCCTCGTCTTCGTCGCGGCCGTCCTCGGATTGCTGGCCTGGGCGATCTACCTCATGAATACCGGCCAGCTCTCGCCGCGCGACATCCCCTCCCCGCTCATCGACAAGCCGCTGCCGGCGTTCTCGCTGCCGACGCTGGAAGACCCCAAAAAGGTGATGAGCAAGGCGGATTGGCAGGGCAAGGTCGTGCTGATCAACGTCTGGGCCTCGTGGTGCGTGGCCTGCAAGCAGGAGCACCCGGTGCTGGTGGAGCTCGGCCGTCGCAAGATCGTTCCCCTGATCGGGCTGAATTACAAAGACGCGCGCGCCGCCGCCGAAAGCACGCTGCGCGCCGGGGGCAACCCCTACGACGTGAGCCTGGTCGACGCCGACGGCCGCGTCGGCATCGACTGGGGCGTGTACGGCGTGCCCGAGACCTTCCTGATCGACAAGCAGGGCATCATCCGCTACAAACACATCGGCCCGATCTCGCCGGAGGATCTGGAGAAGAAGATCCTGCCGTTGGTGAGGGAGCTGTCGGTCTGACGCCGACGTTGGCTTATGTAGG
>DASWHF010000072.1:0-10252 GCA_036393295.1 Acidiferrobacterales bacterium | reverse complement strand
CCTATCGTCCGGGACATCGTCGTGCGTTCTGTGCGCTCCGCGGGTGCGGTGGTCACGGGCGCCACGGCCGTCAACCGCTGGCCAGCGCCGCCAGCTGTTCCGCCTGATCCTCGGCGATCAGCGGATCGATCAGATCGTCGAGGTCGCCGTTCAGCACCTGTTCGAGCTTGTACAGACTCAAATTGATTCGGTGGTCGGTGATGCGGCCCTGCGGGAAATTGTAGGTGCGGATGCGCTCCGAGCGGTCGCCGCTGCCGATCAGGCCCTTGCGGGTTGCGGCCTCCTGCTCGCGCTGCTTGCGGCGCTCGGCCTCGAGCAGGCGCGCGCTCAGGATCGCCAGCGCCCGCGCCCGGTTCTTGTGTTGCGAGCGCTCGTCCTGGCACTCGACCACGATGCCGGTCGGCAGGTGGGTGATGCGGATCGCCGAATCGGTCTTGTTGACATGCTGGCCGCCGGCGCCGGAGGCGCGGAAGGTGTCGATCTTGAGGTCGGCGGGGTTGACGTCGATGGCGTCGACCTCCTCGGCCTCCGGCATCACCGCCACGGTGCAGGCCGACGTGTGAATGCGGCCCTGGGCCTCGGTGGCCGGAACGCGCTGCACGCGGTGGCCGCCGGATTCGAACTTGAGGCGCGAATAGGCGCCGGTCCCGACGATGCGCGCGATGATCTCCTTGTAGCCGCCGTGCTCGCCGGAGCTGGCGCTCAGGACTTCGACCTGCCAGCCGCGCCGGCCGGCGTAGGCGTGGTACATGCGGAACAGGTCGCCGGCGAACAGCGCCGCCTCGTCGCCGCCGGTGCCGGCGCGCACCTCGAGAAAGATATTGCGGTTGTCGTTCGGGTCCTTGGGCAACAGCAGGATCTGCAGGCGCTGCTCGATCTCCCGGATGCGCGCGCCCAGTGTCGCGACCTCGTTTTCCGCCATCGCGCGGAGCTCGGCATCGGCGTCGCCTTGCATGGCGCGCGCCGCGTCGAGCTCGGCCTGGGCGGTGCGGTACTCGCGAAACAGCGCCACCACCGGCTGCAGGTCGGCGTACTCGCGCGACAGCTTGCGGAACTGGTCCTGTTTGCCGATCACGGCCGCGTCGCTCAACAGCGCGCCGACCTCGTCCAGGCGCAGGTCGAGCTGCTCGAGCTTGTTGCGGATCGACGGATTCATGGTGCGGCGACCGGCGTCAGTCCAGGTCGTCGTTGAGATTGAACAGCCTGCGCGCCGCGGCCAGCAGCTCGGCGTTGCCGTCGTGATCGGCCTGCTTGAGCGCCGCGCTCGGCGCGTGGGTCAGCTTGTTGGTGAGATTGCGCGCGAGCTGGGCCAGTACCTCCTCGGGGCTGTCCCCCTGGGCGAGCCGGCGGCGCGCGCGCTCCAGCTCCAGCGCGCTCAACTGCGCGGCGTACTCGCGCAGCGCGCGGATGGTCGGCACCGCATCCAGCGATTTCACCCACAGCATGAAGTCGAGCACCTGGATGTCGATGATCTTCTCCGCCTCGGTGGCGGCGGCCTGGCGCGACTGCAGGTTCTCCTGCACGACCTGTTGCAGGTCGTCGACGCTGTACAGGTAGACGTCGTCGAGCTCGCCGACCTCCGGCTCGATGTCGCGCGGCACGGCGATGTCGACCAGGAACATCGGCCGGTGCTTGCGGCGCTTGAGCGCGCTCTCGACCGCGCCCTTGCCGAGGATCGGCAATTGGCTGGCGGTCGAGGAGATGACGATGTCGGCGTCGCTCAAGCGCTCGGGCATCTCGGCCAGTGAGATGGCCTCGCCCTGGAAGGTCTGGGCGAGCAGCTGGGCGCGCTCCAGGGTGCGGTTGGCGACGATGATGTGGCGCACGCCCTGTTCCTTGAGGTGGCGCGCGGCCAGCTCGATGGTGTCGCCGGCGCCGATCAGCAGCACGGTCTTCTCCGACAGCTTGTTGAAGATCTGCCGCGCCAGGCTCACCGCCGCGAACGCCACCGACACGGCGTTGGCGCCGATCGCGGTGTCGGTGCGCACCTGCTTGGCGACCGAGAAGGTCTGCTGGAACAGCCGGTTCAGGATCTTGCCGGTGGCGCCGGCGCGATGCGCGACGGCGAAGGCCTCCTTCATCTGGCCGAGGATCTGCGGCTCGCCCAGCACCATGGAGTCGAGCCCGGAGGCGACGCGGAAGGCATGCTTCACCGCCGCGTCGCCCGGATGCTGGTAGAGATGCGGTGCGAGATAGTCGAGCTCGAGGCCGTGGTAATGGCAGAACCAGCGCAGCGCGTTTTCGCCTTCGCCGTGATCGAGCCGGCAATAGAGCTCGGTGCGGTTGCAGGTCGAGAGGATGGCCGCCTCGTCGACGCCGCCGCGCGTGGTCAGCTCGTGCAGCGCCTCCGGCAGGTGCTCGGGCGCGAACGCCGTACGCTCGCGGATCGCGACCGGCGCGGTCTTGTGATTCACTCCGAAGGCGAACAGACGGTGCATGAATGGGGCGTCGGAAGCGTCGGGCCTGGAATATTCACTCATGCCGGGGTGGAGTCAAGCCTGGCGGCCGGCGTGCGCGGCGCTGCGCAGGGTTTTGACGCCGTGCGCCAGCAGCCACGCGGCCAGGCCGAGCAGCGTGAGGCCCGCGGCCAGCGCCGGCCACTGGCCGGCCTGCCACCAGGCGATGAACTGCGCGCCGAGCGCCCAGAGCCCGATGCCCATGAGCCCGATCAGGGGCGCGGCCACCAGCGCCGGCGGCTGCGCATGGCGCTTCAGCGCCAGCACCAGCAACAGCAGCACCAGCGCCGTCAGCAGCAGGTGCGCCGATCCGAACAGCGGCCACAATGCGAACGCGCCGCGGCCGCGGCCGTCGGCCAGCAGCACCAGCGCGATGACGACGATGCTGAGCTTGAGCGCCGGCCGCTCGCGGCGCAGGCCGGCGATACCGCGGGCGGCGCCGATTTCCGCCAGCAGATAGCGCTGGGCGCGCAGGCCGGTGACGAGCGTGGTGACGCTCGCCGCCGCCAGCGCCAGCGCGACGACCGCGCGCATCAGATCGGCGCTGACGCCGATGCCCTGCACGAGCGTGCCGGCGCCGGCGACGAACTGATTGATCAGGCCGGCCGGGTCGAGGCGTTCCGGCCAGGTTTCGTGCCGGGCCAGCCAGACGTCGAGACCGGCGGTGCCGACCGCCGCGACCAGCAGTGCCGCCAGCGCCAGCGCGCCGTCGGCGAGTGCGCCGCCGTAGCCGAGGTAGCGCGCGTCGGTATCGCGATCGAGCTGACGGACGGTGGTGGTGCTCGCCACCAGCGCGTGCCAGCCGCCGAGCGCGCCGGCGCTCACCACCAGGAACAGCCAGGGCAGCACGCCGGGGGCTCCCTCCGGCGCGTGGAAGCCGGGCGCGGTCACCTCCGGCGCGCGCACGAGCAAGGCGACGGTCAGGGCGATCAGCATCAGCCCGAGCAGCAGCGCCGCCAGGAATCCCTGCGGGCGCGCGAACTGCGCGAGCGGCAGGCGCGCGGCGCGATAGGCGATCAGCAGCACGACCAGCGACCAGGCCACGACCGCGTCCAGGGTCAGGACCGCGTGCGCGCCGAGCGCGACGTCGACACCGCCGCTGATGGTGAACGGCACGAGCCGCAACGCCCACAGCGCCAACAGCGTGAGCAGCACGATGATCAGCGACGCCGGCAGGATCTCGAAATCGGCGCGGCCCTTGAGGAAGGCGCCGAGCCCGAAGGCCAGCGCGAGGTGCAGGAGGAAGGCCCAGACGATGACGGGATGCGCGACCAGCAGCTGCGCGGCGAGCAGCGCGCAGAACGCATTCACCGCGACCAGCACGACCGCCAGCAGCACGAAGAACGGCAGGCGCGCCTGGCGCACGATCAGGTTGGACGCCTGGGTCGCGAGCCCGGCGCCCGGCTGGCGCGCCGCCAGCCACAGGCTGCCGATGCCGATACTGCCGGCGACCACCGTGCTGCCCACGACGATCCACAGGAAGGCCGGAATCCAGCCCCAGAACAGCGCCAGCCCGACCCCGCTCAGCGTCGCCCCCACGGCCAGTGAGGCCACATGGTGGCCGAAGGCCAGATGGCGGTTGCAGGCGCCGAAATCCTGGCGTTCCGGGTCGGTCGAGGGGATGCTGTCGCGGAACGCCCGCGCGGGTGTACTATAATTATCAGTCAGACGGAACACCCCGAGGCTCAGGAACTTGGCGAAGAAGCGGTACCCGAACACGAACACCAGGAGTGCCGCTGCCAGCAGAAAGAGGGAATTGATCATAGCGCCTGCGCGCGGATTGAAAGGTGTTTTGCTTCCTTATTATACACAGGGCGGACCCCGCCCGGCATGGCGCCCGGTAGTACGCCCGGTAGTGCGTTAGGCACGGTGTTTCCCGATCCGCAACGCCCGCCGCCTCCCCTCAATTATGGACGGAATGTTAGCCAGGAATGACGGTCTGAAACGTGGACAGCATGATGAATAGCGGGCACGGCCACGCGCGGGAGAATCCATGAAGCGATCACTGAACACCCTGTCGGGGCTCCTCGCCGGTGCGCTCCTGGCGGGCTGCGCCGGCATCGGCGCCGGTCCGGGGCCGGCGGCCACGCCGAAGGCGGACCCCGCGTCCGCGGCCCTGCCGAACGTCGAGCTGAGCCCGGATGTCCTCTACGACCTGCTGCTCGGCGAGATCGCCGGCCAGCGCGGCCAGCTCGAGGTGGCCGCCGCCAGCCTCAATCGTGCCGCCCGCAAGACCCGCGACCCACGCCTGGTGGAACGCGCCACCCTGGTCGGGCTGTACGCCAAGCGCCCGCAGGAGACCCTGGAAACCGCGCGCCTGTGGACCGAGATCGCGCCGGACAACCTGGAGGCGCGCGAGGCACTGGCGAGCGTGCTGATGGATCTCGGCCGGCCGGACGAGGCCCAGCAGCACCTGGAGCGCATCGTCGACAAGGCCGCCGGCGCCGATCTCACCCAGGCCTATCTGCGCATCGCCGCGGCCCTCGGCCGCCAGCAGAACCGCGTCGCGGCGCTCGAGATCATGGAGCGGCTGGTGCAGCGCCACCCCGACAAGCCCGAGGCGCACTTTGCCATGGCGCACCTGGCGGTGCGGGTCGGCAATCTCGAGCAGGCGAATGACGTCATCGACCGCGCGCTCCGGCTCCGGCCCGACTGGGAGGAGGCCGCGCTGTTCAAGGCGCGCGTGCTGATTTCGCAGAAGGACCCCCAGAAGGTCATTGCCTTCAGCGAGAAATTCCTCGACGACCATCCGCGCGTCATCAACTTTCGCACCAACTATGCGCGCTTCCTGGTCGACCTCAAGCAGTGGGACAAGGCGCGCGACCAGTTCAAGCGCGTGGTGGCCATCGCGCCGCGCGACGCCGACGCGCTCTACGCCGTCGGCCTGCTGGCGATGCAGACCAATGACCTGGACGAGGCCGAGAAGTACCTGATGCGCACCCTGGAGGTGCAGCCTGACAACGACCAGGTGCGCCTCTACCTCGGCCAGATCGCCGAGCAGCGCAAGCTCTACGCCGAGGCCGGTCAGTGGTTCCGCGAGATCCAGCCCGGCCCGCATCATTTCGAGGCCCAGGCGCGCCTTGGGCTGGTCATCGCCCGCCAGGGCGATGTCGCCGGCGCGCGCAGCCATCTGCACAAGCTCTCGCCGGAGAACGAACCGCAGCGCGTGCAGCAGGTGCTCACCGAGGAGCAGATCCTGCGCGAGGCCCGGCAGTACGATGAGGCGCTGCGCGTGCTGAGCAAAACGATCAAGCAGCTGCCGGAGAACACCGACCTGCTCTATGCGCGCGCGCTGGTCGCCGAGAAGCTCAACGACCTCGAGCTGCACGAGCACGACCTGCGCATGATCCTCAGCAAGGAGCCGAAGAACGCGCACGCGCTCAACGCCCTGGGCTACACGCTGGCGGATCGCACCACGCGTTACGACGAGGCCTTGAAGCTCATCGAGCAGGCGCTCGCGCTCAAGCCCGACGATCCCTTCATCATGGACAGCATGGGCTGGGTGAAGTACCGGCTCGGCCAGTACGAGGAGTCGGTGAAGTACCTGCGGGCCGCCCTCGACAAGCGCCCCGACGCCGAGATCTCCGCCCACCTCGGCGAGGTGCTGTGGGTGATGGGCGATCGGGCCGGCGCCGAATCGGTGTGGATGCGGGCGCTGCGCGACAGCCCCGATAGCGAAGTCCTGCTGGGCATCATCAAGAAGTTCAAACCGTGAGTTGGCGGTCGCTGTTGCTCGCCGGCGCGCTCATGGCGGGCTGCGCCGCCCCGGCCGTGCGCCCGCCGGCCTCCGACCTCGAGCGCGCCTGGCGGGCGCACGAGGCCGGGCTCGCGGGGCTCACGGAATGGGACATGCGCGGCCGGCTGGCGCTGCGCTCCGCCCACGACGGCGGCCAGGCCGGGCTGCGCTGGGTGCGGCGCGCCGACGATTTTCAGATCGATCTCTCCGGTCCCCTCGGCCGTGGCCTGTTGCGGCTGACGCGCGACAACGGCGGCGTGCGGCTCGTCGACGGCGAGCGCCACGAGTACCGCGCCGAATCCGCCGAGGCCTTGCTCTTCGAGACCACCGGCTGGCATATTCCGCTCGATGACATGCACTATTGGATACGCGGCCTGCCGGTGCCGTCGGTGCCGCACGAGCAGGATCTCGACGCGGACGGGCGGCTGTCGGTGCTGCGCCAGTCGGGCTGGGAGATCCGTTATCTCGCCTACGCGCGCTACGGCCGCTACGCGCTGCCGGCCCGGATCACGCTCACCAGCACGCCGTCCGACGCGTATGCCGTCGCCGGACCGGTCGAGGCGCGGGTGGTGATCGAGCGCTGGGACCTGCCGAACGCCGACCGCCCATGAGCCGCGCGGACCTGCCGGCGGAATGGCCGGCGCCGGCCAAGCTCAACCTGTTCCTGCATGTCACCGGCCGGCGCGCCGACGGTTACCATACCCTGCAGACCGTGTTCCGGTTTCTCGATCTCGAGGATACGCTGCGCTTCACGCCGCGCGCCGACGGCGCCATCCGGCGCGTGCGCGATCTGCCGGGCGTGCCGGCCGAGGCCGACCTGTGCGTGCGCGCCGCGCGCGCCCTCCAGCAGGCGACCGGTTGCGCCCTGGGCGCCGACATCGCGCTCGACAAGCGCATCCCGCTCGGCGGCGGTCTGGGCGGCGGCAGCTCGGATGCCGCCACCACGCTGCTGGCGCTCAATGCGCTGTGGGGGACCGGGCTCGATATCGCACAGCTCGCCGGGCTGGGCCTTGGCCTCGGCGCGGACCTGCCGGTGTTCCTGCACGGCCGCGCCGCCTGGGGCGAGGGCGTCGGCGAGCGCCTGACGCCCCTCGATCTGCCGCCGGCGCACTATGTGCTGCTGGCGCCGCCGGTGACGGTCGCGACCGCACGCATCTTCGCCGCGCTCGAATTGACAGCCTGTAGCCGTGCCATCACAATACGCGATTTTCACGCCGGCCGGGGCCGCAACGATCTTGAGCCCGTGGCCCGCAGGCTTTATCCGAAAGTCGATAAGGCGTTGAAGTGGCTGGATAAATTTGGGAATGCCCGGATGACGGGCTCGGGTGGCTGCGTCTATCTCGAGGTTGATGACGCCGAGCGGGGCCGCGAAATCGCCGCCGCCTGCCCGCCGGAGCTGGCCAAGGCCTGGGTGGCGCGCGGGGTCGACGTGCATCCATTAATGAATTGGGGTGTCGCCAAGCGGTAAGGCACCGGATTTTGATTCCGGCATTCCCAGGTTCGAATCCTGGCACCCCAGCCAAGTATGTAGGGTAATAAGCGGTTCGACGTATTCGTCCCCAAACCACGAGGCGGTCGCGTGTCCATAGACAACATGGCGGTGTTCACCGGGAACGCCAACCCGGTGCTCGCCGAGAAGGTGGTGCACCACTTGGGGCTGCCCCTGGGCCGGGCGCAGGTCGGTCGCTTCAGCGACGGCGAGACCCTGGTGGAGATCATGGAGAACGTGCGCGGCCGCGACGTGTTCCTGATGCAGTCGACCTGTGCGCCCAGCAACGACACGCTGATGGAGCTGCTGGTGATGATCGACGCGCTCAAGCGCGCCTCGGCGCGGCGCGTGACGGCGGTGATACCTTATTATGGTTATGCGCGCCAGGACCGGCGGCCGCGCACCGCGCGCGTCGCGATCACCGCCAAGCTGGTGGCCGACATGATCACGGTCTCGGGCGCGAACCGGGTGCTGACCATGGACCTGCACTCGGACCAGATCCAGGGATTCTTCAATATCCCGACCGACAATATCTACGCGTCGCCGGTACTGCTCGGCGACCTGTGGCGCAACAAGTATCCCGACCTGCTGGTCGTGTCGCCGGACGTCGGCGGCGTGGTGCGCGCCCGGGCGATGGCCAAGCACCTGGAGGCGGGGCTGGCGATCATCGACAAACGCCGTCCGCGCCCGAACGAGGCCAAGGTGATGAACATCATCGGCGAGGTCGAGGGCCGCACCTGCGTGCTGATGGACGACCTGGTCGACACCGCCAACACCCTGTGCGAGGCGGCCGGCGCCCTGAAGGATCACGGCGCGAAGCGCGTGCTGGCCTACTGCACGCACCCGGTGCTGTCGGGCGCGGCGGTCGAGCGCATCAGCGCCTCGCGGCTCGACGAGCTGGTGGTGACCGACACCATCCCGCTCAACGGCGCGGCGCAGCAGTGCAACCGCATCCGCCAGCTGAGCGTCGCCGAGCTGCTGGCGGAGACGATGCGGCGGATCGCCACCGACGATTCGGTGAGTTCGCTTTTCATGGATTGATTTCGTTAGGGGCGGTTTTGCAGCGGTGACAACAGTAGCAAGTGGCAAGTAGCAAGTAGCAAGGGTCGATGAGGTTTTATGATTCCTTGCTACTTGCCACTTGCAACTTGCTACTTTGGGAAAGACGGTCCGCAGACTCTGGTCGCGGGGGATGTGGGCCAAACTCAAACGCAGTCGGAGAGTAATGATATGGCCAAATTCGAATTGAACGCCGAGCCGCGTTCGGTGAAGGGCACGGGTGCGAGCCGCCGCCTTCGCCGCGGCGGCAAGATCCCGGCCGTCATGTACGGCGGCGACAAGGACGCCGTGATGCTGGCGCTGGACCACAACCTCGTGTTTCGCAACCTGCGGAACGAGGCGTTTTACTCCTCGATCCTGACGGTGAACGTGAACGGCGCCGCCGAGCAGGCGGTGCTGCGCGATGTGCAGATGCATCCGGTCAAGCCACGCATCGAGCATGTCGACCTGCAGCGCATCAGCGCCACCGAAAGGCTGCACATGAAGGTGCCGCTGCACTTCGTCGGCGAGGACCTGGCGCCGGGCGTGAAGCTGGAGAAGGGCATCGTCGCCCACCTGATGACGGAAGTCGACGTCACCTGCCTGCCGCACCAGCTGCCGGAGTACCTGACCGTCGACATCTCCAACATGAAGATGCACGAGTCGGTGCATCTGTCCGACATCCCGCTGCCGGAAGGTGTGAGCATCACCAGCCTGACGCACGGCGGCGACGACCTGGCGATAGTGACCATCACCGTGGTGCGCGCCGCGATCGAGGCCGAGGCCGAGGAGGCCGCGGCCGCGGCTGCCGCGGCCGCCGCGGCGCCGGCCGAGGGGGCGGCGCCCGCGGAAGGCGCGGCGCCGGCGGCGGCCGGCAAGGAAGCCGGCAAGAAGGAGTCCAAGTAGGCGCCGGTTGGGCCTCGAGGCTGACCGCGCCGGGGAGGCGTCATGAGCCCGGGCATCTCGCTGATCGCGGGTCTTGGCAACCCCGGCGCGGAGTACGCCGACACGCGCCACAACGCCGGCTTTCGTTTCCTGGAACGGCTGATCGACGCACCGCTCGACACCCTGCGGCTGGAGTCCAAGTTCGCGGGGCGTGCGGCGCGCCGGTCGATCGCCGGGCGCGAGGTCTGGCTGTTGGCGCCCGGCACCTTCATGAATCACAGCGGCGAATCGGTGGCCAAGCTGGCGCGCTTCTATAAGATACCGCCGGCCGAGATCCTGGTGGTGCACGACGAGCTCGACCTGGCACCCGGCACGGTGCGGCTCAAGTTCGGCGGCGGCCCCGGCGGCCACAATGGCATCAGCGACGTCACCGCTCAGCTCGGCACGCCGGATTTCCTGCGGCTGCGCATCGGCATCGGCCGGCCGGCGTCGAGCGCGCAGACGGTTTCGTACGTGCTGAAGCGCGCGCCCGCGGCCGAGCAGCTTTTGATCGATGCCGCCATCGAGGACGCGCTCGGACACATCGCGGACATCGTGCACGGCCAGACGCAGAAGGCGATGAACGCCCTGCACACCCACGCGCGCTGA
>DASWHF010000071.1:0-6069 GCA_036393295.1 Acidiferrobacterales bacterium | reverse complement strand
GCGGTGCGTGGGACGCACCCTACACCCGTTTCTCATTTTGTTAGGTGCTCTAAATGAATTCCGTCGCAAAATCAGAGTTGATAGCTCGCGAACAAGGCTATCACCACCTGCTGCGCCGCCAGGATCGACCCCTGGGTGGCGGCGATGTTGGTGTTCTGCAGCTGCTGGGTGAGCAGGATCTGGTCGGCCTCCAGGCCGATGTTGTCGGCCATGGCGAGGATCTGGTCGGCCATTTCCAGAATGCTCCCGGACATGAGGCCGATGTCGGACGACAGGTTCAGCATGCTGCCGAGCGCGTCGTCCAGGGTCCGTTTCGTGGTGAGGGGCGCGAGGCCGTTGACGGCGATCGCGTAGCCCTGGAGCGCCGTGCCGAGCGCGGTCGTCATCAGGCTCAGATCGCCGAGCGCCAGCAGCGAGTCGCGGTTGATGTACAGCGTATTGGTCGCGGTCGTGGCGTCGACCGTGGTCTGGAGCGCCTTCACGCGCGCCGCATACAGGGCGACGTCGGCGGCGATGCGGTCCAGCTCGCTCGCCAGGGTCCAGGGGCTCAGCGCCACCGCCGCCATGCGCACCGCCAGCAGGTTGCCGTCGGCGACCAGGGTCTGCAGGTCGGCGTTGAACGCCGCGGTGTCGGTGACCCGGACCAGGGTCAGCGCATTCTGCTGCGTGGTCAGGATCGATGCCTGGGTGAGCGCGATGTTCTGGTTCTGGATCTGTTGCGTGACCAGAATGCGATCCGCCATCAGGCCGATGTTGTCGGCCATCACCAGGATCTTGTCGGCCATCTCCAGGATGCGGTCGGCCATGGTGCCGATGTCATCGGACAGCTGCAGCATGGTGATCAGGCCGTCGTTGATCACGACCATCGGCGTGGTCGCCGCGAGCGCGTTCAGGCTCACCGACAGCCGTACCGCCTGACTGGCGAGATCCGGGCTGAGATAGCTCAACTGGTCGAGCGCATTGAGCGTGTCGGTGTCGAGCGTCAGCGGCGCGGCCAGGCCGCCGTCGACGGCGGCGATGCCGTCGATCAGGGCGGTCGCGGCCCGGTGGGCGCGCAGCAGCTCGGCGCAGAGATTGTCCGCGGTCAGCGTGATGCCGCCGAGCTGCGCGTTGAGCGCATTGCCCTCGACGACCAGCGCCTGGAGGTCCGTGGCCAGCGGCGAGATCGGCACGGGCTTGCCGGCCAGCGCCGGGCGGACCGGCAGCGCGGCGACGAACAGGACCAGCAGGGCGCTCAGGCCCATTTTCGAAAATGCGTGCATAACGGAATTCTCCATGTAAGGCATGACGGCGCGCCGCTTACAGCCCGGCGCCGGCGATAACGCCGACGGTCACGCTCTGGGCGGTCAGCAGCGAGTCCTGGGTCAGGTCGATGTTGGTCTGCTGCAAGGCCTGGGTGTCGACGATCCGCCCGGCCATGATGCCGATGTTGTCGGCCATGACGATGATCCCATCGCCCATCTCGACGATGCGGCCCGACATCACGTTGATGTCCTGGGTGAGGCGCAGCATGCTGGCGGTGGCGTCGGCCAGCACCGGCGTCGCGGTCAGCGGCGCGAGCTGATTGATCGCGTTGGCATAGCCCGCCAGCGCCGCCGCCAGGGCGGTCTGGATGCCGGACAGATCGCCGAGCATCGTCAGCGTGTCGCCGTTGACGTAGTAGCTGGCCAGCGCGCTGTCGCGGCTCACCACGGTGTAGAGCGCGACGACGCCGTTGAGATAGGTCGTGACGGCGGCCTCGACGCCCGCGAGCTGGGTGTCCATGCCGGTCGCGGTCAGGCTCACCGCGCCGAGCTGGCTCACCAGCGCGTTGCCGTTGCTGACCAGCCCGCCGAGCGGGGTGTTGTAGGCGAGCGTGCCGAGCGTGTCGCTCAGCACGATCATGTTCTGCTGGGTGGCGAGGATCGAGGCCTGGGTCAGGGCGATGTTGGTGTTCTGCAGCTGCTGGGTGACCAGGATGCGGTCGGCCATCAGCCCGATGTTGTCGGCCATCACCAGGATCTTGTTGGCCATGTCGAGAATCCGGTCGGCCATGCTGCCGATGTCGTCGGACAGTCGCAGCATCGCCGACAGGCTCGCCTGGTACTCGACCAGGCCGGCGGAGTCGGAGAGCGTGCGCAGCTGCAGCGACAGCGTCATGGCGCGACCGCCGATGCTCATCGCCAGGTTCGACAGCTCGTCGAGCGAGGCGAGCGACGCAGTGTCGAGGGTGAGCGGCGCGCCGAGGCCGGCGTAGACCGTATCGATGCTCGCCAGATAGTCGGCCAGCGCGGCGTTGGCGCTGCCGAGCTCGGTGCAGTGGTTGTCGCCGGTGAGCGTGATGGACGCCAGCTGCGTGTCGAGCGCGCGGCCCTGGGTGACGAGATCGGCGAGCTGTGTCGACAACGGCACGGTGCGCGCCGGCCACGCGCCGTGGTAAGGCAGGGCGAGGATGGCGAGCGCGAACAGCCACGGCGCGGCCGGTCGCCCGCGGCGGAGGAAAAGGGGAAAGGACATGGATGGACTCCGAACGTAATGCGCCGCCCTGCGGCGCGATGATTGTCGATCGGGCGTTCGGCCGCGATCTCCCTGATGGGCCGCACTGCATCCACGCTCTGACATGCGCGCGATCGGGCGATCGGTGCTATCACTCAGCGGGTGGCGATCCGTCGAGCGGGACTATAACATCAGTATTTAATTAAACGCTAATAGATAGTATTTATGCCTTGCCCGCCGTTGAATGCGACAAGTTGCCGCATTGGAATAATGGGGTCGGAGTGATTTGATTTTGAGCACTTTCACCATCGTGCGTCACCGACGACGATGGGACGGCAGCTGCTCGAAGTTAATTCGCTTCGGCGCTTTTAATGAGCGGCCGAAGTCCGATCATCACCCTGATCCACGGCGACGTACAATATCAGCTGCAATTTGCCATCGTTAGTATGCATCTCACACCTTATTCACCGGCTGTGTCGTCGTTCGTCCTGCGCTAGCATTCCGGCCTCAACCAAACCCGAGGGGGAGGGAGAGGCACATGGACCGTGAACAAAGACCAAACGAACGAATTTGGGCAGGTAGTTCTGTATCGCACCGAGGATGGCAGTACCGCTGTTGATGTGCGGTTGGCGGGTGACACTGTCTGGCTGAGCCAGGCGCAACTGGTCGAGCTGTTTCAGCGCGATCAGTCGGTCATTTCGCGCCACATCCGTAACGTCTTCAAAGAACGCGAGCTGGATGCGAAGGGCAATATGCAAAAAATGCATATTGCCGAATCCGACCGGCCGGTGGCGTTCTACAGCCTGGATGTCATAATTTCGGTCGGCTACCGCGTCAATTCCAAACGCGGCACGCAGTTCCGCATCTGGGCCACCCGCACCCTCAAGGACCACCTGGTCCGCGGCTACACCCTGAACGAGCGCCGGCTGCGCGAGCGCGGGCTGGCCGAGGCCGAGCAGGCAGTGCAGCTATTGGCGCGCACGCTCACGCGCCACGAGCTGGTCGACGACCCCGGCCGCGGCGTGCTCGACGTCGTGAGCCGCTACGCCAAGACCTGGCTGCTGCTCGGCGCCTACGACGAGCGGCGGCTCGAGTCGCCCCGGCATCGCCGGCGCGCCCGCGCGGCGCTCGACGCGGCGCGTGCCTACCAGGCCATCGCCACACTCAAGGCCCGGCTCATGGACCAGGGCCAGGCCACCGCGCTGTTCGGCCGCGAGCGCGAGGACCGGCTGCGCGCCATCCTCGGCGCCATCGAGCAGACCTTCGATCGGCAGCCGCTCTATCCGAGCATTGAAGAGTGCGCCGCGCATCTGCTGTACTTCATCATCAAGGACCACCCGTTCACCGACGGCAACAAGCGCATCGCGTCGTTCCTGTTCATCCTCTACCTGCGCGAGAACCGCTTCCTCACCGACGCGCGCGGCGAGCTCAAAATCAACGACAACGCCCTGGTCGCGCTCGCGCTGCTCACCGCCGAGAGCGCGCCCGGCAACAAGGAGCTGATGATCCGGTTGATCATGCATTTGCTGGCCGAGGAGGGTGGCGATGCGGCGCGGCGGGCTGCGGGTTAATGAGGATGTCCGAGTTTATTCCGGTACCTTAATAACCAGCCATCCTTGTGAAATGATAGGAATATTAAACTTCCGCTTGCACATAGTTTAATATTCAGCTAATTTAACAATTATGACTAGTGGAACAGGAAGTAAAATAAACCAACTCCTCAGAAAGTGGCCCTCCGGGACCATAGCGGTGCCACGTTGGCTGGAGAAGCAGGGGGCATACCAGCAGCTCGTGCATGAATATAAAAAGGCTTCCTGGCTGCGTCGTATAGGCCAAGGCGCGTACGCAAAATCGTCCGACAAAGTCGAATGGCCCGGCGGCCTCTTCGCTCTGCAGGAGCAGTTGGCGCTCCCCGTGCATGCCGGCGCAAAAACCGCCCTGCAAATGCGAGGCTACGCCCATTTCCTGCCGCTGGGAAAGGGCGCCCCGGTTTTCCTGTTCGGCCTTCCCGACACCAAGCTGCCGGCCTGGTTCACCCAGCACCGCTGGGGCGCCGGAATCCGCTATACCACAACCAACCTGTTTGCCGGCGACCCGGCCGCGGGGCTCACCCGGCAGGACCTGGGGTCCTTCGCGGTGCGCATTTCGACCCCCGAGCGGGCCATGATGGAGGTGTTGTACTTGGTGCCCGGGGAAGAATCGTATGAGGAGGCGCGACTGTTAATGGAAGGGCTGACGACCCTGCGTCCCAGGCTCGTGCAGGCCCTGCTCGAACGCTGCGCCTCGGTGAAGGTCAAGCGCCTGTTCATGGTGCTGGCCGAGGGTTGCGGGCATGGCTGGGTCAAGCGGCTCGATCTATCGAAAGTGGATTTCGGCAAGGGCAAGCGCATGCTGGTCCGCGGCGGGCGTTTCGATTCCAAATACAACATCTCCGTGCCGGACATCGGCGACGTGCGCGCCTCGTCCAGAAGGCGGGCATGAGAAACAGCCCCTATTTCGAGCAGGCGGTATTGATGCTGCGGGTGATCCCGCAGGTGACGGCCGAGAACTGCTTTGCGCTGAAAGGCGGGACGGCGATCAATCTGTTCGTACGCGACATGCCACGCCTGTCCGTGGATATCGATCTCGCCTATCTGCCGGTGGACGAGCCGCGAGATACCGCGTTGCAGGAAATGAGCAGCGCGCTCGCCCGTATCGCCGCCGCGATCAGGAGGGCAATCCCCGGCGCGAAGGTGCAAGAGACCCGCGCCCGAAAGGCGGATCGAATCGCCAAGCTGGTCGTGGCGGCCGGCGGCACGCGGATAAAGATCGAGCCGAATGAAGTCCTCCGTGGTGCCGTATTTCCCGTCGAGGAACGCACGCTGACACCGCGGGCGGAGGAGACGTTCGAGCTCTCGGTTACGGCGAGAACGCTTTCGGTCGCGGACCTGTACGGAGGAAAACTCTGCGCCGCGCTCGACCGCCAGCACCCGCGGGATCTTTTCGACATCATGGTGTTGCTGAAAAACGAAGGCATCACGGATGACATCCGCACGGCGTTTGTCGTTTATCTCGCCAGCCATGATCGGCCGATGAATGAGCTGCTCGATCCGGTCCGCAAAGACGTCCGGCAGATCCACGAGAGCGAGTTCGCCGGGATGACGGCCGAAGCGGTCGGTTACGACGAGCTGGTCACGGCCAGGGAGGCCTTCATCGACGTTTTTATGAAAGGACTGACCGACGCCGAAAAGGCATTCCTGGTCTCGCTGAAGGAAGGACGGCCAAAATGGAGCGCCATCGGTATTGCCGGCATTGAGAAACTTCCCGCGATTCGGTGGAAGCTGTTTAACATTCAGAGAATCGGCGAAGCGAAGCACGCCGAGTCCCTGGAAAGGCTCAAGAGAAAGCTTGGGCTGTAGGACCATGCGACCCCGCCGGTCTGCGCAACCAATTAAGGGTCGAATAAAGGGGTCGGAGTGATTTAATTTTAACCAGCTTTACCATCGTGAACCACCGACGGCGATGGGACGGCAACTGCCCAAAATTAAATCACTCCGACCCCGTTAAAATGCTAGAGTCTTCTTATGCCCAACACCTCCCGCTTCCGCCTCCGCC
>DASWHF010000070.1:0-3643 GCA_036393295.1 Acidiferrobacterales bacterium | reverse complement strand
CTCGACAAAAATCTGGTGCCGGTCCTTGTCGGCGAAGCGCATGATCTTGTCCTCGACCGAGGGACAGTAGCGCGGGCCCACGCCTTCGATCACGCCGGTGTACATCGGCGAACGATCCAGGCCCGCGCGGATGACATCATGCGTGCGCCCGTTGGTATAAGTAATGTGGCAGCTCACCTGGCGCGGATGTTCGGCGCGCGAACCCATGAAGGAAAACACCGGTGTCGGCTCATCGCCCGGCTGCGCCGGCAGCGCCGAATAATCGATCGTGCGGCCGTCGATACGCGGCGGCGTGCCGGTCTTGAGGCGGCCCACGCGCAACGGCAGTTCGCGCAGGCGCGCGGCCAGCGCGTTCGAGGGCGGATCGCCGGCGCGCCCGCCCTGGTAATTCGAAAGTCCGATGTGAATCTTGCCGCCGAGGAAGGTGCCGGTCGTGAGCACCACGGCGCAGGCGCGGAATTTCACGCCCATGGCCGTGACCACGCCGGTGACGCGCCCGTCCTCGACCATCAGATCCTCGACCGCCTGCTGGAACAGGGTGAGATTTTCCTGGTTTTCCAGCGCCGCGCGCACCGCGGCCTTGTACAGCTGGCGGTCGGCCTGGGCGCGGGTGGCGCGCACCGCCGGTCCCTTGCGCGCATTGAGTATGCGGAACTGGATGCCGGCACGGTCGGTGGCGCGCGCCATCACGCCGCCGAGCGCGTCGATCTCCTTCACCAGGTGCCCCTTGCCGATGCCGCCGATGGCGGGGTTGCAGGACATCTGGCCGAGGGTCTCGATGTTCTGGGTCAGCAGCAGGGTCTTGGCGCCCAGGCGCGCGCTGGCCGCGGCGGCCTCGGTGCCGGCATGACCACCGCCAATGACGATGACATCGTAATGTTCCGGGTGCAGCATCTGGAAGGCTATGAATATCTACCGCAGAGGACGCAGAGTACACAGAGAAATTCATTGAAAATCAACCATTACCTCTGCGCTCTCTGCGGACTCTGCGGTGCAAACCCATACATAGCGTCGTTTCGACTATAACTTTGAAAGGAACTCCCGGTCTTATCTGAAAACCCCGGCAACCCCA
The DNA here is from genome assembly GCA_036393295.1 of Acidiferrobacterales bacterium. Classification (GTDB taxonomy): domain Bacteria; phylum Pseudomonadota; class Gammaproteobacteria; order Acidiferrobacterales; family UBA6901; genus DASWHF01. The sequence continues at coordinate 2,571 of DASWHF010000070.1, read as the reverse complement.
TGGCCCTCGCCCCGGAAAAACACAACCAGCCCGCCCACATTCTGGATACGGTCATCAGCCGTATCGGCCAGATCGTGCTCGGCAAGGAGCGCCAGGCGCGTTTGTCGCTCGCCTGCCTGCTGGCGCGCGGCCACCTGCTGATCGAGGACCTGCCGGGCGTGGGTAAGACCACGCTGGCGCATGTGCTGGCCAAGGTGCTGGGCCTGCAGTTCCAGCGCATCCAGTTCACCGCCGACCTGCTGCCGGCCGATATTCTCGGCGTTTCAATATATCAGGCTGATACCAAGAATTTCGTGTTTCACCCGGGACCGGTTTTCTCGCAACTGGTGCTGGCCGACGAGATTAACCGCACCACGCCCAAGACCCAGAGCGCGTTGCTCGAAGCCATGGAAGAGCGCCAAGTCACGGCCGACGGCGTGACCCACAAGCTGCCGCAACCGTTCTTCGTCATCGCCACGCAGAACCCGCATCACCTGATCGGCACTTTCCCGTTGCCCGAGTCGCAGCTCGACCGTTTCCTCATGCGCATCGAAATGGGCTACCCGGACCGTGCCGCCGAGCGTGCGCTGTTAAAAGGACGCGACCGGCGCGAGCTGGTGGAATCACTTCAGCCAGTCATCAGCGCCGACAAACTCGCCGCCATGCAACAGCTCGCGGGGCGCGTGCACGTCGCCGACCCGTTGCTGGATTACGTGCAGAACCTGCTCGACGCCACGCGCCGCGCCGGTGAGTTCGCCGAGGGGCTGTCGCCGCGCGCCGGGCTTTCGCTGGTAGCGGCGGCGCGCGCCTGGGCGCTGCTCAGCGGTCGCGACATGGTGCTGCCGGAGGACGTGCAGGCGGTCGCGCCCTCGGTGATCGGCCATCGCCTGCGTCCCGCGAGCGGCGGCCGCACGGTCGACATCACGCGCCTGCTCGAGTCCGTTCCCATCCCCTGATGTCCGCCGCGCCCGCTGAAATCATCCTGGGGCGCCGTCAGCTGTTCATGCTGCCGACCCGTTTCGGGCTGCTGTTCGCGGCCCTGCTGGTGGTGCAGCTGCTGGCCGCGATCAATTACGGCAACGGCCTCGCCTACGCGCTCACCTTCCTGCTCGGCTCGCTCGCGGTGGTGTCCATGCTCTATACCCATCGCAATCTTTTCCGGTTGCGACTCGCGGCGGGAACTTGCGCCCCGGTGTTCGCGGGCGAGACCGCCGTGTTCCGGATTCATCTCACGAACGACGGCGACACGCCGCGTTTCGGCGTGGCCGTCATGCACGACAAAAAAGAAATCGCGCGCGTGGACATTCCGGCGCGCGGCTCGGCCGACGTCAACCTGAGCGTTCCCGCCGTGAAGCGCGGTCCGCTCACCATGCCGGCGGTGACGCTGACCACACGCTTTCCGCTTGGCCTGCTGTATTCCTGGTCGCGGCGCGTGACGCTGGATCAATCCTGCCTGGTTTATCCGCGACCTGCCGGTCCCACGCCCCTGCGAACGCGCGCGGAGACATCGCTCGAACCCGCGGTGGGAGTGCGTGCCGGCGGTGACGATTACATCGGCGCGCGCGAATTCCGGCCCGGCGATTCGCCGCGGCATGTGGATTGGAAGGCGGTGGCGCGTGGCGAGGCCTGGCACATCAAGCAATTTGGCGGTGGTTATCAGGCCACGGTCTGGCTCGACTGGGACACGCTCGCAGGCCTCGACTCGGAAACGCGTCTTTCCGTGCTGACCCGCTGGGTGCTCGATGCCGAACGTGACGGCATGCTTTACGGCCTGCGCCTGCCGCAACAGACGCTCAATCCCTCGAGCGGCGAGGCGCATCAGCACGAGTGCTTGAAACATCTCGCGCTGTTTGGGCTGAAACCATGAGCGCCATTGCTATCGACCGGCGCGTGCTGCTGAGCCTGATGGCCGCCGGAGGTTTCGCGGTGGCGCCGCATGCGCTGGAGCTGCCGGTCTGGATCATCGCCATGTTCGCCACCGGCGCCGCCTGGCGCTATGGCGTCGAGGTCTTCCAGTGGTACCGCCCGGGACGGCTGGTGCGCTTCGGGCTGATGCTGCTGGTTCTGGCGGCGGTGTTCCGCCAATACCACACGCTGCTCGGGCGCGACCCCGGTATGGCGCTGCTGATCACGCTGATCGGCCTGAAATTCCTGGAACTGAAAACCACGCGCGACTTCGTCGTGAGCCTGTTCGTGTTTTATCTCATCATCCTCGGCAGCTTTCTCTACGGGCAGGCGCTGTGGCTCGGTGGCTGGGCGCTGCTTGCGGCGGCCATGAGCACGGCGGCGCTGCTGCATCTCACGCAACCCACGGGCCTGAACCTGCGGCAGCGGCTGCGCCTGTCGGGCGTGATGCTGGCCAAGGCGGTGCCGCTCATGCTCATCGTGTACCTGCTGTTCCCGCGCATCAGCGGCACGCTCTGGGGCCTGCCAGCGGACGCCCATAGCGGTCTCACCGGCATGCCGGACACGATGCAGCCGGGCAGCATTCGCAGCCTGAGCGAATCGTCCGAGGTTGCCTTCCGTGTCAGTTTCGACGGCGCGCCGCCACCGGCGCGCGAACTCTACTGGCGCGGGCTGGTGTTCACCGAA
>DASWHF010000069.1:0-39433 GCA_036393295.1 Acidiferrobacterales bacterium | reverse complement strand
CCCTGACCGGCGCCGCCGGCTACTTCTCGGCGCGCATGAAGATGGGCAAGACCTCCGACGTCAAGGCCTACGTCAAGGCCGGCGGCAAGCTGCACGTCGCCACCCAGCAGATCAAGGTGACGGTCGGCGGTTGCGGCGGTTAAGCCGACGCCCCGCCCCCAACACGAGGAACATTCATCATGGCAAGACTCACGAAACTCAAGACCCGCCCCAAGGACGGCACCACCGAGATCCTGGTGCTCGTCAACCACCCGATGGAAACCGGCCAGCGCGTCGATGCCAAGACCAAGGAGAAGATCCCGGCCCACTTCATCCAGACCATGCAGGTCAACCTGAACGGCCAGGCCGTGGCCAGCATCGACATGGGGGTCGCGATCTCCAAGGACCCGCTGATCGCCGTGGCCGTGCCCAGCGCCAAGGCCGGGGACAAGGTCGAGGTCCGCTGGACCGACAACAAGGGCGAGACCGGGGGGGCGGAGGCGGCGGTCGAGGCGTAAAACTCCACGGTCGAAAAACTGGGGGCTGCCCCCGGCGGTGTCGTGTCGCCGGGGGAGAAGGATAACCACAGGAGGATTGGTAATGAAAAAGTTTCTGGTACTGTTGACGGCGCTGGGCTTCGCCACGGGGCTCACCGTGACGGCGCAGGCTTCTCCGGAGGACGATTTGAAGGTCTTCCAAGGCTACTTCAAGAAGAAATTCCCGAACGTCCCGTTCGATGACTTCGCCAACGGCGTGTACGCGCTCGACAAGCAGGCGCGCGGCGACTGGGAGGCGATCATGGCCTTCCCGCCCTACGAGATCGAGCTGGAAATGGGCAAGAAGATCTGGGAGACGCCGTTCAAGAACGGCAAGACCTTCGCCGGTTGCTTCCGCAACGGCGGCGCGAAGATCGCCCAGCACTATCCGTACTATGACGAGGCGACCAAGGAGGTCCGCACCATCGAGATGGACATCAACGCCTGCCTGAAGAAGAACGGCGAGGAGGAGTACAAGAACCTGGCCGTCGGCGACATGGCGCGGGTGGCGGGCTACTTCAAGTCGCTGTCGGCCGGCGAGCGCGTCAAGCTCGACCTGTCGAGCCCGGGGGCGCGCGAATGGTACGAGCGCGGCAAACAGTTCTACTGGGCGCGCCGCGGCCAGCTCAACTTCGCCTGCGCCTCCTGCCATGTCGAGAGCGCCAGCAAGTTCATCCGCGGCGACTCGCTGAGCGCCGGCCTCGGGCACGGCGTCGGCTTCCCGGTGTACCGCGCCAAGGGCGGCGCGATGCAGACCCTGCACAACCGCTACCGCGGCTGCAACAGCCAGGTGCGCGCCAAGCCGTTCGGCTTCCAAAGCGCCGAGTACCGGGCGCTGGAGCTGTACGAGACCTACATGAGCACCGGCCTGCCGCTGGTGGCGCCGAGCTATCGGCGTTAACCCACGCTCAAAAGCATCGACCCGGCCCGCCAGGGCCGGGTTTTTTGTCCCCGTCCGGGGAATAAAGCGTTCCGGCCACCCGTCCCAACTAGAGCCCAAGGCCTCCCGCATGGGTTAATATTCGAAGCCCCGTCCGCCCCGTCCCAGGGACTCAGTCGAGGGGCGGTCATTACACGACAGGAGTAGATTGATGAGTCTTTCCCGACGCGAATTCCTGCAAATGCTGGCCATGGCGAGTGCCGCCGGATTCGGCCTCCCGGCCTGCGACGCCAAGAACGGCGTGGCCGGCAACAAGAAGGTCAGCAAACTCTACGAACTGCCGCCGTTCGGCAACGTCACGCTGCTGCACTTCACCGACTGCCATGCGCAGCTCAAGCCGATCTACTTCCGCGAGCCCAATATCAACATCGGCCTGGCCGACGCCTGGGGCAAGCCCCCCCACCTGGTCGGCGAGGCGCTGCTCAAGGAATTCAACATCGCGCCCGCCAGCATCGAGGCCCATGCCTTCACCTACCTGAACTTCGAGGAGGCCGCCCGCCAGTACGGCAAGGTCGGCGGCTTCGCCCATCTCGCGACCCTGGTCAAGAGCCTGCGCGAGCAGCGTCCCAAGCGCACCCTGCTGCTCGACGGCGGCGACACCTGGCAGGGCTCGGGCACCGCGCTGTGGACCAACGGCCAGGACATGGTGGATGCCGGCAAGCTGCTCGGCGTGGACGTCATGACCGGGCACTGGGAATTCACCCTGGGCGCCGATCGCGTCAAGGAAATCATCTCCAAGGATTTCAAGGGTAATATCGAGTTCGTCGCCCAGAATGTGAATGACGCCACCTGGGGCGATCCGATCTTCAAGCCCTACACCCTCCGTGAGCTGAACGGCGTGCCGGTGGCCATCGTCGGCCAGGCCTTCCCCTACACCCCGATCGCCAATCCGCGCCACCTGGTCCCCGATTGGAGCTTCGGCATCAACGACGACAGCATGCAGAAGGTCGTCGACCGCGCGCGCGGCGAGGGTGCCCAGGTCGTGGTCGTACTGTCGCACAACGGCATGGACGTGGACCTCAAGATGGCGAGCCGGGTGTCCGGCATCGACGCCATCCTGGGCGGCCATACCCACGACGCGGTGCCGGCGCCGTCGATTATCAGTAACAAGGGCGGCAAGACCCTGGTGATGAACTCCGGCTCGAACGGCAAGTTCCTGTCGGTGCTCGACCTCGAGGTCAAGGGCGGCAAGGTGACGGACTTCCGCTACAAGCTGCTGCCGGTGTTCTCCAACCTCATCGAACCGGACGCCAAGATGGCCGCCCACATCGAGAAGGTGCGCGCGCCTTACAAGGGCAAGCTCGAGGAGAAGCTCGCCACCACCGAGAGCCTGCTCTACCGGCGCGGCAATTTCAACGGCACCTTCGATCAGTTGATCGTCGACGCCATGCTCGACTACCAGGACGCCGAGATCGCCTTCTCGCCGGGCTTCCGCTGGGGCACCAGCATCCTGCCGGGCGACGCCATCACCATGGAGCACGTGATGGACCAGACCGCGATCACCTACGGCACGGCCACGCTCAATCTCATCCCGGGCAGCCAGATCAAGGTGATCCTGGAGGACATCGCCGACAACCTGTTCCACGAGGACCCCTATTACCAGCAGGGCGGCGACATGGTGCGGGCCGGCGGCATCACCTACACACTGGACCTCACCCAGAAACACGGCAAGCGCATCAACGACATGGTCGTCAACGGCAAGCCGATCGACATGGCACGCGAGTACAAGGTCGCCGGCTGGGCGAGCGTGCAGGAGAACCCGCAGGGCGACCGGATGATCTGGGACGTCGTCGCCGACTACCTGCGCGCCAAGAAGACCGTTGCAATCAAGGAGCCGTACGTGCCGAAGATCAAGGGCGCGGACAACAATCCGGGCTACGTCAAGCTGTAGCCGTCCGGGGGCTGACAAGAGAACGGGGCGCGCGCCGAGCGTGCCCCGTTTTTCTTTTCAGCGGATTGCGGTCCCGAGTGCCGGCTGGAACCGCCAAGACGCAATCGGCGTATACCGCGCCCCCGTTGCATCGGTCCGCGACTCCACCAAGGCGAACCCATCCACCTCCCAATCCACCGCCTCAGGCGCCGCCGGCCGCAGCGGCCGGCGCAGCTTGCGCACCAGGGTGAGATGCGGGACATAGGGGCGTGATTCGGGCGTCAGACTGCAATCGGCCGCAAGCGCCCTCACGGTCTCGACCAGCGACAGCAGCGGCGCCGGCGTCTCGCGGCAACCGAGCCACAGCAACTGCGGGCGCCGCCAGTAGCCGGCGGTGTCGAGGCGCAGGGTGAACCGCGGGGCACGCACCGCGGCGGCCGCGGCCAACAGGCAGTCGCGCTGCGGTGCGCTCACAGCACCGAGGAACAGCAGGGTGAGATGCAGATTCTCCGGCGGCAGGCGCCGCCCGATCCTGGCCGCCAGCAGCGCCCGGCCGGTGTCGTACAGCCGCTGCTGCAGCGCCGGCCCCGGCCACAGGGCGAAAAACAGGCGCTGGCTCGGACCAGCGCCTGGGACGGGCGGAGCCTCGGGACCGGCCTCAGCCGGCGCGCGCCTTGAGGGCGGCAATGCGCTCGTCCAGCGGCGGATGCGACATGAACAGGCGCTTCAGGCCCTGGCCGATGCCGCCGGAGATGCCGAAAACCGCCATCTGATCGGGTAGGTGCGGCTGGCCGGCGCCGGCCTTGAGCCGCTCCAGGGCCGCCACCATGCTGCCGGTGCCGGCCAGGCGGGCGCCGCCGGCGTCGGCGCGGAACTCGCGCTGGCGGCTGAACCACATGACGATGATACTGGCGAGTATGCCCAGCACCAGCTGCGCGACGATCGCGGTGATCCAGAACGCCGGCCCGTGGCCGCGCTCGGTCTTGAACACCACGCGATCGACGATGTGGCCGATGACGCGCGACAGGAAGATGACGAAGGTGTTCACCACGCCCTGGATGAGCGCCAGGGTCACCATGTCGCCGTTCGCGACATGGCTGATCTCGTGCGCCAATACCGCCTCGACCTCCTCCTTGCGCATGCTCTGCAGCAGGCCGGTGCTGACCGCCACCAGCGCGCTGTTCCGGCGCATGCCGGTGGCGAAGGCGTTCATGTCCGGCGCGTCGTAGATCGCCACCTCCGGCATGCCGATGCCGGCGCGCTGCGCCTGTTGGCGCACCGTGTCGACCAGCCAGGCCTCGGTGCTGTTGGCCGGCCGCTCGATCACCCGCGCCCCGGTAAGCCGCTTGGCCGTCCACTTGGAAATCGCCAGCGAGATGAACGCGCCACCCATACCGAACACCGCGGCGAACACCAGCAAGGCATTGAGATTGAGATCGCTGCCCTGCTCGTCCAGGATGCGTTCGACGCCCAACACCTGCAGGGCGATGCTCAGCACCAGGATGATCGCCAGGTTGGTCGCCAGGAACAGGAATACACGCTTCATCGATGCTCTCCGAAAGTTTTTACCCGCTGTTATTGACCGCCGGACGCCCTGACCGTTCCGGCCGGTCCGCCAGTTAGATAGGGGCGCCGTGACCGAAGTTCAAGCCCGCCGGCCCGGGCATGATAACCGATCGCTCCCGCGTCCGGCGAACCGCGGATATCGAGAGGCTCGGCCAGCAGCCGGCCGTCGTCGATGACGCGGATAACGCCGCCCGGCTCGACCATGTAGCGGCGCGCACTGCCGTCGCCGGCATGAGTCCGGTGCAGCGGCGCGCGCAGGCCGCTCACCACCGATGTCAGCTTGACCGCTGGAAAGGTCTCGCCGGGCGAGGGCCGTGCCGGGACCGGACCGCGCGCCGAGCGCGGCCAGGGCCGCCACGATAGCCACCGGCAGCGAGCGCCGCAGTCCCGAAACCTTCGCATAAGTGTTTGATATAAAATTTATATTTTCCAAAACCCGGACGATGGGCCCGGCACCCGCCGGCGCGTCCGGGGGAGGCAAACGCGCAAAATTGCGGTATAGTCAGCGACCCATGGTAAGGCCCGCTGCGGCGCGGATAATCTCGCGCCAATTGATTCGCATTGGGGGAGCATCATCTTCATGCCGATCGGTGATCTCTGCAACCGCGAGGTGATCTTCGCGCATCGCGACGACAGCATCACTGCGGCCGCCGAGCTGATGCGCCGCCACCATGTCGGCGACCTGATCGTGGCCGACGAGCGCGACGGCCTGCGGGTTCCGGTCGGCATCCTGACCGACCGCGACCTGGTCGTCGAGATCCTGGCCAAGGGCGTGGCGCTCGACGCCGTCAACGTCGGGGACATCATGACGACCGAGCTGCTGACGGCGCGCGAGTCGGACGATACCTACGACACGATCGCACGCATGCGCAACGGCGGCGTGCGCCGCATGCCGGTGGTGGACGCGCACGGCGCGCTGACGGGCATCATCGCCGTCGACGACCTGCTCGACCTGTTGGCCGAAGAGCTGGGCAGTCTCGCCAGACTCGTCGCGCGCGGCCAGGCCCGGGAACATCATCGGCGCCGCGGCTGACACGCCGCGCGACCGTCGCCGCGGCGGACCATCCCGCAGTGGATCAGCGGCCGCGCACGCGGGGGGCCGGCGCGAATTATCGGTTTCTATCAATTTGAGGGAAGGAAAACAGCATGTCTCAGAAACACCCGATCATCGCAGTCACCGGTTCCTCGGGCGCCGGCACCACGACCGTCAAGCACGCCTTCGGCGACATCTTCCGGCGCGGCAACATCAAGGCGGCCGTGGTCGAGGGCGACAGCTTCCACCGCTACAACCGCGTGGAAATGAAGGAAGCCATCAAGGCCGCCGCCGCCCAGGACAAGACCTTGAGCCATTTCGGCCCGGATTCCAACCTGTTCGACAAGCTCGAGCAGCTGTTCCGCCAGTACGGCGAGACCGGCAGCGGCGAGACCCGCCTGTACCTGCACGACGAGCAGGAGGCCGAGCCCTACAAGCAGCAGCCCGGCACCTTCACGCCGTGGACGCCGATCCCGCCGGGCTCCGACCTGCTGTTCTACGAGGGCCTGCACGGCGGCGTGGCGCACGACAAGGTCGATGTCGCCAAGCACGTCGACCTGCTGATCGGCGTGGTGCCGATCGTGAACCTGGAGTGGATCCAGAAGATCCACCGCGACACCGCGCAGCGCGGCTACACCGCCGAGGCGGTGACCGACACCATCCTGCGCCGCATGCACGACTACGTGCACTTCATCACGCCGCAGTTCTCGCGCAGCCACATCAACTTCCAGCGCGTGCCGACGGTCGACACCTCGAACCCGTTCATCGCGCGCGACATCCCGACGCCGGACGAGAGCTTCGTGGTGATCCGCTTCCGCAACCCCAAGCAGGCGAACTTCCCTTACCTGCAACAGATGATCCAGAATTCCTTCATGTCGCGGCCCAACACCCTCGTCGTGCCGGGCGGCAAGATGGGCTTTGCAATGGAGATCATCCTCACGCCGATCATCGAGGAGATGCTGGAGAAGCGCAAAAAGGGTTGATCGCCACGCCGGAACACCGACGCTCCGGCCCGGGGAACGTCGGACGGTAAGTCCCGCCCGCCCCGAAAAGCGCCGGCTATCGTTGTATCGGGGATTTCAAACTCAAAACAGCTCGAGCTGCCCGTCCGCCGCCGGCGGCCGGAAGCGGCTGCAATCGAGCTCGTCGTGTCCCGAGCTCAACCCGAGCCGCCGGCAGGCCTGGGCGAAGCGTTGCGCGACCAGATCCGCGTACGCGCCCTCGCCGCGCATGCGCGCGCCGAACCGCGGGTCGTTGTCGCGCCCGCCGCGGGCCTGACGCAACAGGCTCGTCACATGGGCGGCGCGCAGCGGGTAATGGGTATCGAGCCACTCGCGGAACAAATCCTTCACCTCGTGCGGCAGGCGCAGGAACACGTAACCGGCCGAGCGCGCGCCGGCCGCCGCGACCTCGGCCAACAGCGACTCGATCTCGGCGTCGTTCAGGCCCGGGATGACCGGCGCCATCAACACACCGGTGGGCACGCCGGCCGCGTGCAGGCGGCGGATCGCCTCCACGCGCCGCTGCGGCGCGCCGGCGCGCGGCTCCATGCGCCGCGCGAGCGATCGGTCGAGCGTCGTGACCGAGACGTAGACCGCCGCCAGGCCCTCGGCGGCCATCGGCGCTAGCAGATCGAGATCGCGCTCGACCAACGCCGACTTGGTGACAATGGTCACCGGGTGGCGACAGGCGGCGAGCAGCTCGAGGATTTCGCGGGTGATGCGGTAGCGGCGCTCGATCGGTTGATACGGGTCGGTATTGGCGCCCAGGCTGATCGGTGTGCAGCGGTAGCCTGGCCGCGCCAGCTCGCGCCGGAGCGCCGCCGCGGCGTTGGTCTTGGCGGTCAGCAGGCTCTCGAAGTCGAGCCCGGGCGACAGACCGAGGTAGGCGTGACTGGGACGGGCAAAGCAATAGACACACCCGTGTTCGCAGCCCCGATAGGGATTGATCGATTGCTCGAAGGGCACGTCGGGCGAGTCGTTGCGGGAGATGATGGTCCGGCAGTGCTCGACAGCCACGGCGGTGCGGCGCGGGGCCGCCGGTTCGTCGGCGCTCCCCCAACCGTCGTCGACGGCCTCGGGCCTGAGTGGCTCGAAGCGCCCGACCGGATTGCTGGCTGCGCCGCGGCCTCTACGCGGCACGACCGCGACCAGCGGATCGTCCGTGTCTGCCATGCTGCCCTCCACGCTCGCTGCCGGCGAATTTCCCGGCCCTGCGGTGTAGCCGGTAGAATCATGTAGGGTGGGGCCCTGCCCCACCGACCGCCGTCATGGTGGGGCAGGGCCCCACCCTACGGTATCGCTGCCCGGTGGCGCTGGCGAGTGATCGGCACGGTGAGTTGGTGGGCCGTGTTGGAATCGAACCAACGACCTGCGGATTGAGCAGTCGTATGGCCTCTACCGACCGCTGTCCGGTGGCACGTCGCCTCGGTGTGAGTTGGTGGGCCGTGTTGGAATCGAACCAACGACCTGTGGATTAAAAGTCCATTGCTCTACCGACTGAGCTAACGGCCCGGAACAGTGTGGAACTCACGGAAAGCGCGCGATTATCCGGGTTCGGCCCGGGGCTGTCAAACCGGTGCCCGGCCCACGGCCGGGCACCGAACCGACCTCAGGCGGTCTTGCCGCGCGGAAACAGGCGGAAATCGGCGAGGCCCGAGAGCAACGCGCGCAGGAAGCTCTGCTCGTCGAGCATGTAGTACTGCACCTTCATGGTCATGGCGCTGCCGAAGATGATGGTGGCCAGCGTGATCAGCGAGCCCCAGGCCAGGGTCGACATGCCGGTCACGCCCTGGCCGATGGTGCAGCCGAGCGCGATGACCCCGCCGAAACCCATCAGCACGCCGCCGCCGATGTGGTTCACCATGTCCTGGCGCGAGGTGAAGGTCTCGATGCGAAACCGGCCGGAGAGCAGCGCGTACAGGAAGGCGCCGACGATCACGCCGCCGACCGCGGCGATGCCGAACTTGATGGTCGCGCCGGTGTAAGTCATCAGGTAATTCAAGCTGTCGGCGACCGGCGCCACGAAGGTGTAGGACTCGAGCGGCACCGGCTCGAAGTCGTCGTGGCCGAGCACGCCGGTGAGGTACCAGGCGGCGGACACGAACAGCCCGATGCTGATGCCGGCCAGCAGATTGTCGAAGCTCTTGCGGTAGTCGGTGCTGGACAGCGCCCAGACCACCAGCGCCAGACCGATCACGCCGGCGGTGACCGCCTCGACCAGCCTGGCGTTCTCCAGGCCGAACCACAGCGCGATCGAGGTGGCGATACCCTGATCCGCCAGGCCGCGCGCGGCCAGATCGACGTTGGTCACCTCGATATAGTTGATGCGCACCAGCGCCAGCAGGCCGCGCAGGGTCATGTAGGCGGTGATCGCCATCACCAGCATGACCACCAGCGACTTGAGGTTGCCGCCGCCGACCCGCACCAGGGTGCGCTGGCCGCAGCCGGCGCCGAGCGTCATGCCGATACCGAACAGCAGGCCGCCCAAGGCGTGACCCAGCCAGCCGAAATTGGCGGTCAGGTAGATGGAATCGTTGAGGTCGATGAGACCGCGGTACTGCATGAACTGCGAGGCCAGGATGGCGACGCCGATGGCCATGAACCAGGCGCGCAGCCGGCCCGTATCGCCCATGTTCACCCAGTCGCTGACGGCGCCCATGGTGCAGAAATTGGTCTTGAAAGCGACGGCCCCGAACAGCACGGCCACGAAGAAGCCCCACAGGGTCACGGTATGCAGCGTAGACAATTCCATAATTCCTCCACCACAGGGGGGCGTGAGACGAAAAAACGGGTTTGGCGAAAGACGCGCGCCTGGCGCGAATTATTCCCACCCAATCCGGCTATTTTGCCCCGCTTCGGCGGCCGCCGCCAGACCCGGGGTCAGGCCGGCGGCCGCACCCCCGGCCGATAGCGGGTCGGGTCGGGGCTGCCGGCGGCGGCGAAACCGCGCGAACGCAGGCGGCAGGCGTCGCACTGGCCGCAGGCGCGGCCATCCGGGTCCGGGTCGTAACAGGACAGCGTCAGGCCATAGTCCACCCCCAGGTCCAGACCGGTGCGGATGATCTCGGCCTTGCTGAGCGCCACCAGCGGCGCCTGGACGCGGAAGCCGTCGCCCTCCACGCCGGCACGGGTGGCAAGATTGGCGACGCGCTCGAAGGCCGCGAGGAACTCGGGACGACAGTCCGGATAGCCGGAGTAGTCCACGGCATTGGCGCCGATATAGATGTCGCGCGCGCCGAGCACCTCCGCCCAGCCGAGCGCGACCGCCAGGAATATGGTGTTGCGCGCCGGCACGTAGGTGAGCGGGATGCCGGCGGCGGGGGCGTTCGGTACCGGGATCGCGGCGTCGGTGAGCGCCGAACCGCCCATCCAGCCGATGTCGAGCGCCATGGTCCGATGTTCGACCGCGCCGAGCGCCTCGGCCACGCGCGCCGCGGCCTGCAGCTCGACGCGGTGGCGCTGGCCGTAGTCGAGGCTCAGCGCGTGACAGGCATGGCCGTCACGCCGCGCCAAGGCCAGGACCGTGGCCGAATCCAGCCCGCCCGAGACCAGCACCACCGCGCGCGTCACGCTCAGTGTCCCGGGGTCTCGCCCCACAGCAGCTTGTGGAGCTGGAGCTGCATGCGCACCGGCAGCCGGTCGGCGAGGATCCACTCGGCCAGCGCGCGCGGCGCAAGCCGGCCATAGATCGGCGAAAACAGGACCTCACAGCGCTCGTCCAGATGCAGTGCCTCGAGCTGCGCCCGGCTCCATTCGTAGTCGGCGCGATCGCCGATGACGAACTTGACCTGGTCCTTGGGCTTGAGCAGATCGATGTTGCTCATGAGATTCCTCCCGGACTCGCCGGAGCCGGGCGTCTTGAGGTCCATCACCACCGACACGCGCGCGTCGACCTGCGCGATATCGAGCGCGCCGCTGGTCTCGAGCGAGACCTGGTAGCCGGCATCGCACAGGCGCGCGAGCAGCACCGTGCACGGCCGCTGGGCGAGCGGCTCGCCGCCGGTGACGGTCACGTAGCGGGCGCCCAGACCCGCGACGCGGGCGAGGATCTCGTCGAGCGACATCCACTGGCCGCCGTGGAACGCGTACTCGGTATCGCAGTAGCCGCAGCGCAGCGGACAGCCGGTGAGTCGCACGAAGGCCGTCGGAAAACCGACGCTGCGGCTCTCGCCCTGCAGGGAATGAAAGATCTCGGTGATGCGCAGCCGCGTGTCACCGCCGGCCGCCGCGCCGGCGCTTGGCTCCGCACCGGTCTGGCGGGGCGCGACGGCCATCAGCGTCCCTCTTTCTTCATCTTGTCGAGGCGCGTGCTGGCGAGCTTGGCGACCGTGGTGTTGGGGAAACGCGCTACCACGTCGTGCAGCGCCTTGTTGGACTTGTCGTAGGCGCCGAGCTCGTAGTACACGTAGCCGATCTTGAGCATGGCGTCGCCGAGCTTGGGGCTGCGCGGGTAATTCGTCACCACCTTGTTGAACTCCTCGAGCGCCAGCTTGTAATTGCGCAGCACGTAGTTGCCCTCCGCCACCCAGTACTGGGCGTTGTCGGCCAGGCCGCTGTTCGGGTGCTTGGCGAGGAAGGCGCGGAAGGCCTTGATGGCGCTGTCGTAGTGGCCCTGCTTCATGAGGTTGAAGGCCGCCTCGTACTCCTCCTGCTGGCCGGTCGACACCGCCGCGGCGGCCCGCGGCGCGGCGCGCGCGGCCGGCGGGGCGGTGCCGGCCGCGGCAGCCGGCGGCGTGGCCGCGGCGCCGGCGCCGCCGCCCCGCTCCATGGCACTCAAGCGCCGGTCGAGATCGCCGATCAGCTCGCGCTGGCCGGACTTGAGCTGCTCGAGTTCGTGATTCTGCACCTCGACGGCGTCGCGCAGCTGCCGCAGTTCGCTCTGGGTCTGCTCGAGCTGCTGCATCATGTCCACCAGGCCCTGGCGCAGAGCGGCGTCCGAGCCGCCGCCCGGCCCGACCACCACCGGGCGCGACACCGCCCGCCGGTCGGGCAGCGGCTCGGCGGCGTGGAGCGTTCCCGCCAACATCGGGCCGACGACCCACAGCGCCACCCCCACGACGACCGCCGTGCGTTTTGCCATCATGTCCGCGACCTCATCGTGTTCACTGCAAACGCCAATATATACCAAGACTTGCCACGGGGAGCACGGGGGAAACCAATGTGAAATATCTGGATAACGCGACAGGCGCACCGCGTTTTCCCGCTATGTCTCCGTGTTCCCCGTGACCCCTGTGGCCAACACAATATTAATGATTAATACATGATCTCGACGCGGCGGTTGAGGCGCCAGGCCGATTCGTTGTGGTCCAGCGCCACCGGCTTCTCCTCGCCGTAGGACACCGTGCGGATACGGTCGGCCGAGACCCCCAGCACGCGCATCATACGCTCCACCGACTGGGCCCGGCGCTCACCCAGGGCCAGATTATACTCGCGTGTGCCGCGTTCGTCGGTATGGCCCTCGAGCACCAGCTTAAGCTGCGGATTGGCGGTCAAATGGGCGGCGTGCGCCTCGATCACGCGCCGGTTCTCGTCGTCGATGGCGCTGGAGTCGAAGGCGAAGTACACGCGCCGCTGGCTGAGGGCGGCGCGATCCTGGTCGGTAAGGGCCGCTCCGTCGACACCCGGTTGGGCGCCGGTCCCCGAGGGTTCGGCGCCGGTCTGGTCGTCGACCGAGGGCGTCGGCTGAACCGCGGTATCGCCGCCGCAGGCCGACAGACCCAGGGCGAGCGCGAGGACCACTGCATGCCAGAGTTTCATTTTCATTGTTTGACTCCTTGTGTGGGTTGTAATTGACGATTGAACGGGGACCAGGAGGGCTCGCGGACGTCGCCCTCCTGAAGCTTCAACAACTGTCTTACCCGGCCGTCGGCCGATACCGAGGCCAGCACGCCGCGCCCGCGATGCGCGGTGGCATAGAGTATGATGCGCCCGTTCGGCGCGAAGGTCGGCGACTCGTCGAGCTCGGTGTCGGTCAGCACCTGTAGCGCCGAGCGCTTGAGGTCGAAGATCGCCGCGTGGTAGCGGCCGCCCACCCGCGTGACCAGGGTCAGCTGGCTGCCGTCCGGCGAATACGAGGCGCGCGCGTTGTAACTGCCTTCGAAGGTCAGGCGCTCGACCGCGCCGCCGTCGGACCGCATGCGGAAGATCTGCGGCGGGCCGCTGCGGTCCGAGGTGAACACGATGTGCCTGCCGTCCGGCGACCAGGCCGGCTCGGTGTCGATCGCCGGATGCTGGGTCAAGCGCCGCAGCGACTTGTCGGCGAGGGTCATCACGTAGATCTCGGCATTGCCGTCCTTGGACAATACCAGCGCGAGCCGCGTGCCGTCCGGCGACCAGGCGGGCGCGCTGTTGATGCCGCGGAACTCGGCGATCTTGGTGCGCGAGCCGTAGATGACGTTCTGCGCGTACAGCACCGGGCGCTTCTGCTCGAAGGACACGTAGGCGAGCTGCGTGCCGTCCGGCGACCAGGCGGGCGACATGATCGGCTCGGCCGAGCTCAGAATGGTCGTGGGGTTGTAGCCGTCGGAGTCGGCGATCTGCAGCTTGAACACCACGCCGCCGCGCGCGGCGCTCTCCTTGGTGACGTAAGCGACACGCGTGTTGAACGCGCCGGGCTCGCCGGTCAGCTTCTCGTGGATCACGTCGGCGATCTGGTGACCGACCATGCGCAGCAGGTCGGCGCCGACGACGTACTGGTAGCCGGCGAGCTGGGTCTCCTTGAAGACGTCGTAGAGCCGGAAATCGACCTGGAACCTTCCGGGCGCGAGCTGCTGGACGTTGCCGATCACCAGCGCCTCGGCCTTGACCAGCCGCCAGTCCTTGAAATTCACCTCGCCGGGCGCGCGCGGGGTCGACAGGAAGTCCTTGCGCGCGAGGGCGGTGAAGCGGCCGCTGCGCGCGAGGTCGGCCTCGATGACCGCCGCGACATCCTCGGGCAGCTTGGCGGTGCCGGTGACGCCGAACGGCACGATCGCGATCGGCATGCCGGTGCCGAGGCTCTGGGTGATCTCGATGGTCAGGATCGCCGAGGCGCGCGGCACCCACAGCAGCAGCACGCCCAGCGGCAGGACAAACAGGAATTTCCTGGCAACGCTCAACACCACTCTAACCCTCCGGCCGGAACTTGAACTCGAGCTCGCGAAAATAATCGAACAGCGTCTTGTCATCGGGTATCGGCAAGGGCGAGGCCTTGTATACCGCATTCTCGACCGAGCGATCGAACGCGGCGTTGCCGCTGGACTGCACGACCGTCGCCTGCAGCACCTCGCCGCTCGCCACCAGCCGCACCCGCACGCGGCATTCCATCCCCTGCGGCGCACCCGGGGGCCGCGCCCAGTTGCGCTCGACCTTCTGGCGGATCAGCGCCTCGTAGCGCGCGATCTCGGTTTGCGCGCGCGCCTGGGCGAGCTCCTGCTCCTCGGCGGCCAGTTGTTGCTTGAGCGCCGATTCGGCCTCCTGGCGGCGCTCCGCTTCCTGCTTGCGCTGAGCCTCGGCCTGGCGTTTCTTCTCCGCCTCGGCGGCCTGGCGCTTGCGTTCCTCCTCCTGCTTGCGCTTTTGCTCGGCGGCGCGCTTGGCCTCGGTCTCCGCCGCCTGGCGTTGCTTCTCCGCCTCGGCGGTCTCGCGCTGGGTCTGCTGCGCCTTGAGCTCCTCCTGGCGTTTGAGCTGCTCCTGGCGCTTCAGTTCCTCCTGGATCTTGGCCTCCTGCTCGCGCCTCAGGCGCTCGACCTCCTTGCGGGCGCCGTCGTCCTCGACCACCCGGGCCTGCATGACCTGCGGCGGCTCGGGCTGTGAGGTGAAGCGGAAGCTCACCACCAGGAGCGCCAGGACGACGAGGTGCACCAGCACCGCGTAGACGACTGCCCGGTAGCCGCCCGCGGACTTGCGCCGGCCGGCGCGCTGGCCGGGGTTATCGTTGACCATCGCCGCGTCCGGTCTCGGGCGCCTGCGTCACCAGCCCGACACTCGGCGCGCCGGCGGCCTGCAGCAGCACCATGGCCTTGACGACCTCGTCGTAGGCGGCTTGGCGGTCGCCGCGGATCAACACCGGCGTCTGGGGGCGCAGCCGCAGGGTCGCCGCCACCTTGGTCTGCAAGGCCGCCGCGTTCATCGGCTGGTCGTCGAGATAGTACCGGCCCCGGCGGTCAACCGTCACCACCAGGGTCTCCCGGTCGTCGCTGTCCACCGGCCGTGCGGCGGCCTGCGGCAGGTCGACCTTGACGCCGGTCGCCAGCAACGGCGCGGTGATCATGAAAATCACCAGCAGCACCAGCATCACGTCGATGTAGGGCACGACGTTGATCTCGGACATCAGCTTGCGGTGGCGCTGGCGGTAGGGCTGCATGGTCAGGCCTTGGACAGGAACGCCTGGCGCTGGAGGATGCTGGCGAATTCCTCCATGAAGGTCTCGTAGCGCGACACCAGCCGCTCGACGTCGTGCGAGTAGCGATTGTAGGCGATCACCGCCGGGATCGCCGCGAACAGGCCCATGGCGGTGGCGATCAGCGCCTCGGCGATGCCGGGCGCGACGTGGGCGATGGTCGCCTGCTGCACCGTGCCGAGCGCGCGGAACGAGTTCATGATGCCCCAGACCGTGCCGAACAGGCCGACATAGGGGCTGGTCGAGCCGACCGTGGCCAGGAACGACAGGTGGGTCTCGAGGGTGTCGATCTCGCGCGACAGCGCCACGCGCATGGCGCGCTGCACGCCTTCGAGGATGTCCATGGGCTCGATGTTCTTCTGCTTCTCGAGGCGCGCGTACTCCTTGAAGCCGGCGACGAACACGCTGTCCATGCCGGCCAGGTTGTCGCGCCGCGACAGGTCCTGGAACATCTGGTTGAGGTTGGCGCCCGACCAGAACTTGCTCTCGAAGCGCTCGGCGGCGCGCGCCGCGGCCTTGAGCGCGATCCACTTGCGGAAGATCATGGTCCAGGAGATCATCGAGGCGAGCAGCAGGAGCAGCATGACCAGCTGCACCAGCAGGCTCGCGTCGCGGACCAGGGAAAAGAGACCGATGCCGTCGGGACTGGCGCTTATCACGATGCTCTCCACGCGTTGACCCGCGCGGCGATGCGCTCGGGGATGGGATGGGGGCTGAAGGTATTCACGTCGATACAGGCTATTTTTATCTCGCCGCTCGCCAGCAGTTCGCCGTCGCGCCGCACTTCCTGCTCGAACCGGATGCTGGCCGGCCCGGTACTGCCCAGCGCGACGCTGACCTCCAGCAGATCGTTGAAGCGCGCTGGCTTGCGGTACTCGACCCGCGCGGCGCGCACGGCGAATATGACACCTTCGTTGCGGCTGAGTTCATCCTGCTCGAAGCCCAGCGACCGCAGCCACTCGGTGCGGGCGCGCTCCATGAATTTCAGATAATTCGCGTAGTACACGACCCCGCCGGTGTCGGTATCCTCGTAGTACACGCGCACCGGCAGCAAAAAGGATCCGGGCATAGTCAAGTTACCACAACCGCAGCCACGGGGGCACGGGGGACACGGGGAATTCAAATGGACACACGTTTTATCCCTTCCTTCAGCCAGCGCTTGTTAAAGTTCAGCAGGAATCCCCGCTTATATCCGAGCAGAGTCAGATAGCTGATTACCTGTGCCAAATGTGCAGAGTCGAAGCGGTCGACTGCCTTGATTTCGAGCAACAAGCGGTGCTCTACGACAATATCCGCACGAAACCCGATTCCCAGATCACGTCCGCGGTACCGAACAGGGACGTCAACCTGGTGTCGCGCCGAAATTCCGGCTTCCGCCAACTCCACCATCAATGCCTGCTCGTAAATCGATTCGAGCAGGCCTGGACCAAGATGCCGATGCACGGCGGTCGCGGCCGTCAACACCCGGTCAATCAACCATTCTTCACATTCTATTGATTCCCCGTGTCCCCCGTGCTCCCCGTGGCTAATCATCAAGAACCTCCTTGTACGGCTCGGGAGCTCCGTCTCGGTCAGTCCTCCTCGAACATACCCCGCTGCGTAGCGTCGGCGTTGCGCGGGGGCTTGAGGCCGAAGTGCTGCCAGGCAGTGCGGGTGGCGACGCGGCCGCGCGGGGTGCGGGCCAGGAAGCCCTGCTGGATCAGGAACGGCTCGAGGACGTCCTCGATCGTGCCGCGCTCCTCGCCGATGGCGGCGGCGATCGAGTCGATGCCGACCGGGCCGCCGTCGAATTTCTCGATGAGCGCGAGCAGCAGCTTGCGGTCCAGGGTGTCGAAACCGTGCTCGTCGACGTGCAGCATGTCGAGCGCGGCCTCGGCGATCCTGCCGGTCAGCACGCCCTGGCCCTTCACCTCGGCGAAGTCGCGGGCGCGGCGCAGCAGGCGGTTGGCGATGCGCGGGGTGCCGCGCGAGCGGCGCGCGATCGCCGCCACACCCTCGGGCTCGGCCGCCACGCCGAGGATGCCGGCCGAGCGCTGCACGATGCGCTCGAGATCGGCGTTGCCGTAGAACTCCAGGCGCTGGACGATGCCGAAGCGGTCGCGCAGCGGCGAAGTCAAAAGCCCGGCCCGGGTGGTGGCGCCGATCAGCGTGAACGGCGGCAGGTCGAGCTTGATGGAGCGCGCCGCCGGCCCTTCGCCGATGAGGATATCGAGCTGGTAGTCCTCCATGCCCGGATACAGGATCTCCTCGACCACCGGGCTCAAACGGTGGATCTCGTCGATGAACAGCACGTCGTGCGGCTCGAGATTGGTGAGCAGCGCCGCCAGGTCGCCGGGCCGCTCCAGCACCGGACCGGATGTCTGGCGCAGGCCGGCGCCCATCTCGTGGGCGATGATATGCGCGAGCGTGGTCTTGCCGAGGCCCGGCGGGCCGAACAGCAGCACGTGGTCGAGCGCCTCCTGGCGCTGGCGCGCGGCGGCGATGAAGACCTCGAGCTGCTCGTGGATATGCGGCTGGCCGACATACTCCGAAAGCCGCAGGGGCCGCAGGCTGCGCTCGATGCCCGCCTCTTCCGGAACGCTCCGGGCTTCGGCGGACACCAGGCGGTCGGTCTCGATCATGGCCTCTCTCGTGGCGGGCGACACCCATCTTTCTCCGGCCGCGGCGTCGCGGGCCGCGCCGGCGGGATACCGCCGTACATTATATTAAGGAATCGGGCGCCGGGGACAGGGGCCGGCCGCATCAGGCCCGCAATCCGGCAATGAGCTTCAGGGCCTGGCGGATCAGCTCCTCGCTCACCTGGCCCTGCTGCGGTACGCGGCCCACCGCCCGGCTCGCCTCCTGGGGCT
The DNA here is from genome assembly GCA_036393295.1 of Acidiferrobacterales bacterium. GTDB lineage: Bacteria > Pseudomonadota > Gammaproteobacteria > Acidiferrobacterales > UBA6901 > DASWHF01. Next base: position 21,282 of record DASWHF010000069.1, on the reverse strand, counting down.
TGTAGCCTAACGCAATCAGCGCGCTCACCGCCTCCTGCACCGGATCAGCCGGCGCTGCCGCCGGACGGGCGGCCGCCGGACTGGCCGCCTCCAGCTTGTCGCGCATCTCGACGATCAGCCGTTCGGCGGTCTTGCGGCCGATCCCCGGGACCTGGGTGAAGCGCGCGATGTCATCATTGGCGATGGCGCGGGTGAATTCCGCGTCGCTGAGGCCCGACAGCAGGGCCAGCGCCACCCGCGGGCCGACGCCATTGACCTTGAGCAGGCTGCGGAACAACCGGCGCTGCGAGTCACGCGAGAAGCCGTACAACAGGTGCGCGTCCTCGCGCACCACCAGGTGGGTATGGAGCGTGAGCCGCTCGCCGACCGCCGGCAGGTCGTAGAAGGTCGACATCGGCGCCTCCAGCTCGTAGCCCACGCCGTTTACGTCCAGCACCAGGCTCGGCGGCTCCTTGTGCACCAGCACGCCCTGCAACCGGCCGATCACGCACCACCCCCGAAGCCGCGCACCACCCGCAGGCGCGGGCGCGCGGGCGCGCCGCCGAAGGCATGATGACCGTGGCAGATGGCGCAGGCCAGCGCGTCGGCGGCGTCGGCCTGCGGATTACCGGAGAGCTTAAGCAGGCTCTTGACCATGTGCTTCACCTGCTCCTTGTGGGCGTGGCCGCGGCCGACCAGCGCCTGCTTGATCTGCAAGGCGGTGTACTCGCTGACCGGAACGGCATGATTGACCGCCGCCAGCAGCGCGGCGGCGCGCGCGTGGCCGAGCTTGAGCGCGGAATCGGCATTGCGTGCCATGAAGACCTTCTCCACCGCCATGACCTCGGGCCGGTAGGTGCTGATCATCTCGCAGACGCCATCGTAGATGACCTTGAGGCGCTCGGCCAGCGCCCCGGTCGGGACGCGCACGCAACCGCTGGCGATGTAGCTCAGCTTGCCGGACCGCAACACCTGCACGACGCCGAACCCGGTGAGCCGCGAGCCGGGATCGATGCCCAGCACCCGCATCAGCCGCGTCTCCGAGGTATGGCGGGGCCCGACACCCCTCTCCCTCCGGGAGAGGGGCAGGGGTGAGGGCTACTGTTGCCGCACCGGCCGGACATGGCACCGGACCCGCGTCGGCAAACAATCGGCAATGACCCGCGCTCAACTTGCATGGCGTTCCAGCACCTCGTCGGGGAAATCGGCGTTGGAGTAGACGTTCTGGACGTCGTCCAGATTCTCGAGCATGTCGAGCAGCTTGAGCATCGTCTCGGCGTCCTCGCCGGCGAGCGTCACCGAGGTCGACGCGCGCTGCGTGACCTCGGCATGCTCGGGCTTGAGGCCGGCGGCGGCCATGGCCGCCAGCACGGCATCGTTGCTCTCCGGCGCGGTCAGCACCTCGATCGAACCGTCGTCGTTGCTCACGACGTCGTCGGCGCCGGCGGCCAGCGCCGCCTCCATCACCGCGTCCTCGCTGGTGCCGGCCGCGAAAGTCAGCACACCGAGCTTTTTGAACAGGTAGGCGACCGAGCCGTCGGTGCCGAGATTGCCGCCGTGCTTGCTGAGCGCGTGGCGCACCTCGCCGACCGTGCGCGTGCGGTTGTCGGTGGTGCACTCGACCATCAGCGCCACCCCGCCGGGGCCGTAACCCTCGTAACGGATCTCCTCGTAGCTCGCGCCCTCGAGCTCGCCGGTGCCGCGCTTGATGGCGCGATCGATGGTGTCCTTGGTCATATTGGCGTCGAGCGCCTTGTCGATCGCCGTGCGCAACCGCGGGTTGTGCCCCGGATCGCCGCCCCCGCCGGAGCGCGCCGCCACCGTGATCTCACGGATGAGCTTGGTGAACAGCTTGCCGCGCCGGGCGTCCTGCACCCCCTTGCGGAAGCGGATGTTCGCCCATTTGCTGTGTCCCGCCATAAGTATATGTTAGATAATGTAATTTATTGGAATCTGCCACCGCGCCGCACGCGCTAGCCGCAGTTTAGCACCGCCCCCGGGACCGCCCAAGCTGAAACGCGGCAACCCGGGCGGCGATCACGTCCGCTCGCGTGCGGCGACAAACCTTCCCTGGCTCAGGAAATCGACCACCGCATCCACCACCACCGGTGCCAACAGCATGCCGAAATGCGACACGCGCAATACACGCCGCGCCGTCGCCTGCGGCGGACAGGCCTCGGCGACCGCCACCGTGCCGTCGTGCGGCTTGGGCAGACCGCCGAACAGGCGGCCGAGACCGAGGCCGAGGTCACCGGCGATCGCGCCGAGCTCGTGCGCCGGCCAGGTCCAGTGTTGCGGTGCGCCGGCCAGCAGATCGGCGACACCCCGGCCCATGATGCGCCGCCCCCATCCCCAGCGCTCCGCACACCGCGCGGCATGGCTGCCGGTATGCGGCGTGCCGAGCGTCACGATGCGCCCGGGGCGCTGGTCGGGAAAGTCGTGGAACAGCGCGCGGATCACCAGGCCGCCGAGGCTGTATCCGACCAGGTGCACGGTGTCGCCCGGCAGGCTGTGGAGATAATCGTTGAGCGCGGCGGCGTTGGCGCGCAGGTCGCGGGCGACGGTCGGATAGGAAAAAATGTGAACGTCCAGGTCGCGTGCACGCAGCCGGCGTCTGAGCGGCCACAGCGCCCGGCGCGTCATCCACAGGCCATTGACCAACACCAGCGTCGTGCCGCTTTCCATGCCGGGGATTATAAACGATGATTCAGGGCACGACGGTGCGTATCGGAGCGATCGAATCAGCGGGGCCGGGTATCCCTCCCAGGGAATTCGTCTGGTCCTTGTAGGCGGGGCATCCTGCCCCGCCATCGAAGGCGCGACCATCCAGGATGCATGGAGGTTCGATCAACGCCGTGCATGGCGGGGCTGGAAGCCCCGCCTACAGGATTATTCTCAAGCTCGGCAGACCTCCGGTCAGGGCGACACGGCGAGCATGCGTTCCAGGGCGACGCGCGCCTGTTCCGCCTCGGCCGGCGGGACCTGGATGCGATTCACCACCCGGCCCGCGACCAGGTTCTCGAGCGTCCACAAGAGGTGCTGCGGGTCGATGCGGAACATGGTGGAGCACATGCACACCGTCGGCGCCATGAACTCGACGATCTTGCCGTCGCGGCGCTGCGACTCGTGCAGGCGGTTGACCAGGTTGAGCTCGGTGCCGACCAGCCAGTGGGTGCCGGGCTTGGACTCGGCGACGGTCTTGATGATGAACTCGGTGGAGCCGACATGATCGGACTGCTCGCAGACCTCGAAGGAACATTCCGGATGCGAGATCACCTTGCCGTCCGGCACACGCGCGCGGAAGGCGTCGATATGCTCGGGCTTGAACATCTGGTGCACCGAGCAGAAGCCCTTCCATAATATGATGCGCGCCTGTTTGATCTGCTCGACGCTCAAGCCCCCGCGCGGCTGGTTGAAATCCCACACCACCATCCGCTCGAGCGGGATGCCCATGCGGTGGCCGGTGTTGCGGCCCAAGTGCTGGTCGGGGAAGAACAGCACCTTCTCGCACTGCGCGAACGACCAGTCGAGCACCTGACGCGCATTGGTCGAGGTGCAGACCAGGCCGCCGTGGCGGCCGCAGAAGGCCTTGAGATCGGCGGACGAATTGATATAGGTGACCGGCGTGACCGCGCCCTCCACGTCCAGTACCCGGGCGAGCTCCTTCCAGGCGCGCTCGACCTTGGCGAGGCTGGCCATGTCGGCCATCGAGCAGCCGGCGGACAGGTCGGGCAATATGGAAATCTGCTCCGGCCGCGAGAGAATATCCGCGACCTCGGCCATGAAGTGCACACCGCAGAACACGATGTAATCGGCCGAGGAATCGGCCGCAAGCCGCGAGAGCTTCAACGAGTCGCCGGAGTGGTCGGCGTGCCGGAACACCTCCTCGCGCTGGTAGTGATGCCCGAGGATCACCAGGCGCTCACCCAGGGCCGCCCTGGCCGCGCGGATGCGCGCGTCCAGATCGGCGTCGCTCAAGGCATCGAATTGCTCAACCGCCAGCGCCGTCTCGGCCACTTTCCACCTCCCGCTCCGCCATCAGGGCGCGCAGGGCATCACGATTGGTCCAGGAAAACACCCGTTCGACCGCCTCCGCGAACGTCACCCAGGCGTACTCGGAATGCTCGGTCGGACTGACATTTATATCGGATTCGTCGGGAAGTTCAAGCGAAAAGCAGTGCTCGGTGTTGTAGCGCACGCCCGGCGCATACCTGTGGCGCCATTGCGGGAAGATCTCGAACTGGCGGGTGATGCGCCAATCCCGCAGCGCCTGTGGGGATACCTCGATGCCGGTCTCCTCGCGCAGCTCGCGGACCGCCGCGGCCAGCGGCGCGGCGTCCTGCCATTCCATGCTGCCGGTGATCGACTGCCAGAACTCGGGGTGATCGGCACGGCGCAGCATCAGCACCTTGCCGGCGCGGGTGTAGACCACGACCAGCACCGACTCGGGGCGTTTGTACCTGGGTTCGGTCATGTCGGCTCGGCCATGTCGGAAAGGCACTACTGCCACGGGGAGCACGGGGGACACGGGGAACGGAAGAACATTCCTTAACAACATCTTTCCCCGTGCTCCCCGTAACCCCCGTGGCAAATCGATCTTAATCCGCCTTCTCCTCCCCGGTGGCCACTACCGGCTTACGGAGTTTGATATGCAGTTCGCGCAGCTGGGCGTCGTCGACGACGCTCGGCGCCTCGGTCAGCAGGCAGGCGGCCTTCTGGGTCTTGGGGAAGGCGATGACGTCGCGGATCGACTCGGCGCCGGCCATGAGCGCCGCGATGCGGTCGAGGCCGAAGGCGATGCCGCCGTGCGGCGGCGCACCGTAGCGCAGCGCGTCGAGCAGGAAGCCGAACTTGGCGCGCGCCTCGTCCGGGCCGATGCCGAGCAGGCCGAAAACCTTCTCCTGCACGTCCCCGCGATGGATGCGGATCGAGCCGCCGCCGATCTCCGAGCCATTCAGCACCATGTCGTAGGCGCGCGACAGCGCGTTGGCCGGATCGATGTCGATGCGCTCGGCGTCGCCGGCCTTCGGCGCGGTGAACGGGTGGTGCAGCGCCTGCCAGCGCTTGGCGTCGGCGTCGTACTCGAACATCGGAAAGTCCACCACCCACAGCGGCCGCCAGCCCGCCTCCACCAGTTTCAGGTCCTGGCCGAGCTTCAGGCGCAGCGCGCCGAGCGCGTCGTTGACGACCTTGGCCTGGTCGGCGCCGAAGAAGATCAGGTCGCCGTCGCGCGCGCCGCAACGCAGCATGATCTCATTGATCACCGCGTCCGGCAGGAACTTGAGAATCGGCGACTGCAGGCCGTCGCGGCCCCTGGCCCATTCGTTGACCTTGATGTAGGCGAGACCCTTGGCACCGTAGTTGGCGACGAAGGCGGTGTAGTCGTCGATCTCCTTGCGCGACAACCGGCCGCCGTCCGGCACGCGCAGGCCGGCGACGCGCCCGCCGGGGTTGCTGGCCGGTCCGGAGAACACCTTGAACTCGACGGCCTTCATCAGGTCGCCGACGTCGACCAGCTCGAGCGGCACTCGCAGGTCGGGCCGGTCGACGCCGAAGCGCGCCACCGCCTCGGCATAAGTCATGCGCGGAAACGGATCCGGCAGCTCGACGTCCAACACCTGCTTGAAGGTGGTGCGGATCATCTCCTCCATCAGGCCCATGACCCCGTCCTCGTCCAGGAACGAGGTCTCGATGTCGAGCTGGGTGAACTCCGGCTGGCGGTCGGCACGCAGGTCCTCGTCGCGGAAGCAGCGCGTGATCTGGTAGTAGCGCTCGAAGCCGGACACCATGAGCAACTGCTTGAACAGCTGCGGCGACTGCGGCAGCGCGAAGAAATGACCGGGGTGGGTGCGGCTCGGCACCAGGTAGTCGCGCGCGCCCTCGGGGGTCGACTTGGTGAGCACCGGCGTCTCGATCTCGACGAACTCGTGGTCCTCGAGATAGCGGCGCAGGCTGCGCGCCAGCCGGTGACGCAGCAGGATATTGTTGCGCATCACCTCGCGGCGCAGATCCAGGTAACGGTACTTCAGGCGCACGCTCTCGCTCAACTCCGGCTCGTCGAGCTGGAAGGGCAGCGCCTCGGACTTGTTCAGCACCTCGACCCCGGCCACCAGCACCTCGACCGCACCGGTCGGCAGATGCGGGTTCTCGGTGCCCGCCGGGCGCTTGCGCACGGCGCCCTGCACGCGCAGCACGTACTCGCTGCGCAGCTGTTCGGCGGCGCGGAAGGACTCGGCATGCTCGGGGTCGAAGACCACCTGCACCAGGCCGTGGCGATCGCGCAGATCGACGAAGATCACCCCGCCGTGGTCGCGCCGGCGGTGCACCCAGCCGCACAGGGTCACGTCCCGGCCGACGAGGGAGGGGTCGATCTGTCCGCAATAATGACTGCGCATGATGCGAAATTCCTAAAGTTACCGGGAAAATGGGTCGTCGCCGGCCGGGGCGCGACAAGCCGCCTATGATACTACGCGACCGCGCTCAGGCCAGGGGGGTCTTTTTGCCGGCCGGCGCGACCGCGCCGGCCGACAGGATCAGTTTGACACCGGCATCGACCGGCATGTCGAGCTCCAACAAGTCCTCTTTGGGCACCATCAGGAAGAAACCGGAAGTGGGGTTCGGGGTGGTTGGAACGAAGATGTGCACCAGGTCGCGCCCGGTCCTGGCGATGGCTTCGGCCGCCCCGTCGCCGGTCAGAAAGCCGATGGTCCACAGGCCCGGACGCGGATACTGCACCAGCACGACCTTGCGAAACGATTTGCCGGTGCTGCTGAACAGGGTCTCGGTGAGCTGCTTGGTGGCCGAGTAGATGGCGCTCACCACCGGAATGCGACCGAGCAGCCGCTCCCAGACCGCGACCATCGAGCGACCCATCAGGTTGGTGACCACCACGCCCGTCAGTAACAGCACCGCCAGCGACAGCAGCAGCCCGAGTCCCGGAATTTTGACGCCCAGCAGAACGTCCGGGTGCCAGGCGGTGGGCAGGAACTGCAGCGTCCCGTCCATGAGGTCGATCAGGAACTTGACCAGCAGCGCCGTGACCGCAAGCGGCAGCCAGACCAGCAGCCCGGCAATCAGATAACGACGCAGGGCGCCCATAACGCTGCGATGGGGAGGGGACAAGTGTTGTCGCGGTCGTTGCTAGTGGCAGCCGCAGCTACCGCCACCACAGCCGCCGGTCTTGGCCGGCGTGGCGTCACCGCTCGACTCGCCGCCTGATTCGCCCTTGTCCTTCTTCTTCGATCCACCCTTGAAGTCGGTGACATACCAGCCGCTGCCCTTGAGCTGAAAACCGGCCGCGGAGATTCGCTTCTTCAACTCCGGCTTGGCGCACTCCGGGCAATCGGTGGGCGCCGCGTCGCTGATTTTCTGGATCAGCTCGAGCTCGTGGCCGCAGGACTGGCAAACGTATTCATAGATCGGCATGGTCGCACTCCACAGCGCAAAAAGGGTCTCGCCGAATCTGGGGGCGAAACTGCTTAAAATCAATGGCCTATTATAGCGGAATTGAGCCTGTGAGGGCAGGCGCCCGCGGGGGTGGCCACGGCCCGGGATATATCCTAAGTATATGATTTTTCTAAATTACATTGTCCCGGCGCTCGCTGAAACGGCCGTGCCGGCAACGCCGGACCAGGGTGCGGAACACGCGGTTGCTGACACAGACCAAGGCACCGTGGTCGCCGGACTCGAAGAAAACCGCCGGCGATTCGCGCAAGCTGTCGTCCACCACCTCCTCGACGCCGTAGGGTTCGCCAAACGGCGGAATGGCGCCGGGCTCGCAGTCCCCGAACAGCGACTCGGCCTCGCGCTCGCTGGCCAGGTCGAGTTCGCGCTTAAGCATGCTCTGGAGACTCGACAGCTCGAGCCGGTGATTGGCCGGCAGGACCGCCAGCAGGTAGCCGCGCGCGTCTTCGAGGACCACCGACTTGGCCAGGCAGCCAGCCGGCACATTCGCGGCGTGGGCCGTGGCGATCGCCGACGCGGTGCGGCGGTGCGGCACCAGCTTGTAGCGGACGCGGTGCGCGTCCAGGTAACGCTGCAGGGTTCTCGACATTCCCATGAGCGACCCTCCGTGCATCGATGCCCTGGGGCCGGCCAGTATACGCCCGCCGTGGCGGCGCCCCAAACGCCGCCCGGCGCTCACTTCGGCTTGAGCAAATCCTTGAGTCCGGCGAGCGCCTTGTGCGTGGCGCCGGTATGGGCGGCGCCGCTCCCGGTAGCGCCGCCGCCCGCCTGATGGTCCTGGTAGCGGGCGTGCTCGTTGTCGTGGCAATAGACGCAGAGGTTCTCCCAGTTGCTGCCGTCGGGCGGGTTGTTGTCGTGGTTGTGATCCTTATGGTGCACCGTCAGGAGGTGCAGGTTCTCGCGCGTGAACTCGCGCCCGCAGCGCCCGCAGACCCAGGGATGGATGCGCAAGGACTGCTCCCGGTAGCCGGCCAGGCGCGCGTCCTGCTCGCGGCGCGCGCGGCTGACGATGTCGTCGAGACGGTCACCGCGTCCGCCGCCGGTGGCCGGCGGCCGCGGTCGGTGCTTGCTCGTCATGGCCGAAACTCCTCGGTGTGAATTTCCATAGATAATAATTCGCTAATACGAAATCCGCCACGCCGTCGGGACGGATGACAAAACGTTTTTGGTTTCATTCCGTTAGCCGGCGGCCGTGGCGCGCGGTGGCGCGGTTGTTGCGTCCCGGGATCAATCTTATAATCCGGCCAGCCGCGGGAGCCGCAAATGGCGGTTCCGCATGCACGCCGTTCTATTTTTGCCTGGCGAATTGTGCTAATTTATCGGCGCTTGAGCCCAAACCACACCACCACCTGGGAGCGAATCATGGCAACAAAGAGTAAGTCCGCGAAGAAACCCACCACCAAGTCCGAGCTTCTTTCCACCATCGCCGAGAAGACCGACCTCAAACGCAAGGACGTCAACGCCGTGTTCGAGGAGCTTTCCAACATCATCAAGCGCGACCTGAAGAGCGGCCCGGGCGTGGTGAACCTGTACGGGCTGATGAAGGTCAAGGTGGTGCGCAAGCCGGCGACCCCGGCACGCAAGGGCATCAATCCCTTCACCAAAGAGGAGGTCATGTTCAAGGCCAAGCCGGCGCGCAACGTGGTGAAGATCCTGCCGCTCAAGACACTCAAGGACATGGTTTAACCGACACGGACTTTCGCCCACCGCGGGCGCGGCGCACGACGCCGGCCCGCGGTGTGCGGCGGGTCGCGCAGTGGCGCGCCGTCGCACCGCATCACCCCCGGAACACCCCCTTCGGCCGATACCGTCTCGCGGACGGCGGCATCGGTGGTATTATCGACATTGTCCCCGTCCCGGTCGCGATCGACCCCCAGGACAACCGCGATGAAATTCTGCAGCCACTGCGGCGCCCCCGTGAACCTGCGCATCCCGCCCGGCGACAACCTGCCGCGCTTCATCTGTGATCAGTGCCGTACCATTCACTACCAGAACCCGAAGCTGGTGGTCGGCTGCATTCCGGAATGGGACGACCGGGTGCTGCTGTGCCGGCGCGCCATCGAGCCGCGCTACGGGCTGTGGACGCTGCCGGCCGGCTTCATGGAGAACGGCGAGACCACGCTGGAGGCCGCGGCCCGCGAGACGCGCGAGGAGGCCAACGCGGCGGTCGAGATCGGATCGCTGTTCTCGCTCTACAACCTGCCGCACATCAACCAGGTGTACCTGATCTTCCGCAGCCGCCTGCTGGCGCTCGAGCACCAGCCGGGTGCCGAGAGCCTGGAAACGGCGCTTTTCGAGGAGGCCCGGATCCCCTGGGAGGAACTCGCCTTCCCGGTGGTGCGCTTTACGCTCGAGCACTACTTCGCCGACCGCCGCGCCGGCCGCTTCGACCTGCACATCGGCGAGCTGCGCCGCCCGCCGGGCCCGCGCTGATCGCGTCCGCAAGCGGGGAAAAGTCGATTACGAATTAAAACCTGTCAGCCACGGGGAGCACGGGGGACACGGGGAAAGTCAATTATGCAGTTGCCACACTTGATACCCCCGTGCCCCCCGCGACCCCCGTGGCTAATCATTCGGCTCACCAAGCCTGACCAAGTTCTACCTTGACGCGAGCCGGCCCGGCTATTGGTAGGCGTGGCGGGCCGGGGCGAGGCTGGTGCGGGTGTGGGGTTCGTGGACCGCGCGCAGCGCGAGCACCTCGTCGATCGTGTCGGTGGCATCGTAGAACGGGCGCTCGGCCACCGCGAGGCCGACGGCGGCGGGCTCGTTCACCAGGTACGCGAGGTAGCGTTCGAGATCGCGGGCGGTCGCCGGATTGGTGTCGTGCAGCGTGACCACCACCGGATACACGCCGTCGAGCGCCGGCATCAGTCCGGCGCGGATCGCCGCCGCCACCCGGGTGAGCTCGGCGCGCACCAGCGCGGCAATGCGGCGGTTGGACGAGTAGCCGTGGATCTTGCCGTCGCCGAAGGCGACGTCGTCGAGCAGCATGCTCAAGCCCTGCACCCGGTAACGCTCCAGGGTATCGAGGTTGTACGCCCAGTACGGCGGCCGGATGTAGCGCGGCGCGCGCCCGGTGACGCGGCGCAGGTCGGCGGCGCCCGCGGCGAGCGAGGCCGCGAGCTCGTCGCGCGGCATGCGGGTGTGATTGATGTGGCCGCGCGTCGTCCCGCTGTGCAGCGCCAGCACATGGCCCTCGCCATGCATGCGCTCCATCAGCGCCCGCCCGATGTCGGTACCACCGCCGCCCTGGTTGCGCGTCTGCACGAAGAACACCGCCTTGATGCCCGGTTGCAGGGAGTTCTCGGCGAGCCGGTCGAGGATGGCGCCGGTCGGATTGACCGCAGGCACCGCGCTCGGCCCGTCGTCGAAGCTCAGCAGAAAGCGCACCACCGGCGCGCCGGACGGATCGGCGGCCGCCGTGACCGACAGCAACAGGCCGGCCGCCAGCAAGGCGATCCGGCGTCTTAGAAAATGGATGGACATACGCGCAAGAATGACGTTATGGCGACCCCGATCTCCCCAGGCGTCACTCAGCCGCGCGTACCGGGCTCCGGCCGCGGCAAGGCGTTGACGCCCCCCTCTAAAACATAGACGTCGAAACCACGTTGTTCCAGCAGAAAGGCGGCCGCGCTGCTGCGTCCCCCGGTGTCGCAGAACACGATGTAGCGGCGTTTGGGGTCGAGCTGCGCCGCCTGGGAGCGCAGCGCGAAGAGCGGCAGGTTGACGCTGTGGCGCAGGCTGCCGGCGCGGTATTCGGCCGGCAGCCGGACGTCCAGCAGGCCGGCGCCGGCCCGCACCATGTCCTCGGCCTCGCGCGCACCGACGCGCTGCAAGGACGGCTCCGCGAGCAGCGCATCGAAATCCGCCTTGGCCAGGCGCATCAGGCTGCCCTCGGTCAGCATCGCCACGGTGGCGTTGCGCGGCGCCGCCGCCAGCAGCGCCTCCTCGCCGAAGCAATCGCCCTCGGTGAGGTCGGCCAGGGCGGCCGGCGCGCCCTGTGCCGGCTTGTGCACCACGCGGCAACGGCCGCGCTTGATGACATAGAAATAATCGCCCGCCTCGCCCTGCCGGACGATGATCTGCCCGGACTTGACCGGCAGCTCGGTAAAGCGCGCGAACAATGCCTGCAGGTTCGCGGCCGGCAGCCGCAGGAACACCTGGGTCTGAAGAAGCCGCGGCATCCAGGTGGCGTCCGAGGCATCGCCGCTGAGCTCGGTGACCTCGATGCCGCCGACCTGATCCCAGGTCAGCAGCCTGTCCAGCACCTCGCTGTCGACGCGCACGCATTCGACTTCGGAGGTGGCCGTGCCGGTGTACTGCCGCGGCTTGAGATTGGCGAGCGCGTAGCGCGCCTCATCGCTGCCGGCGGCGATACGGCGCGGGGCCTCACCGGCGGCCGCGTGGAGCTCGACCTCGCCGCTCAGCAGATATACGGCCTGGACATCGGTATCGCCCTGTGCGAACAGGCGCTCACCGGCCTGGAGCCGGTTGACCAGGGCGGCGGCCGCGAGTTGACGCAGGCTCTCGGCGTTGAGCGCGTCGATCGGGACGAACTGGCGGAGTCGGTCGGGATCGAGAGGCATGGCAGGCGTTTCCGGCGCCGGCAGATGTGCGGCCGCGTCAGGCGCCGGCCGCCGCTGCCGGCCGCCGCCTGCCACGGTCGCGGCACCGGCTCAGAACGGGATATCGTCGTCGAAATCGTCAGCGGCGGTGGACTTGGCCGGCGCGGCGCGCGCGCTGCCCGGGTTCTCGGCGCCGCCCTGGTCGCTGTCCATCGCTTCGGCCGGCACGCCGCGGCCCTCGCGCCCGCCGAGCATGTTCATCTCGTTGGCGACGATCTCGGTGGTGTAGCGGTCCTTGCCCTCCTTGTCCTGCCATTTGCGCGTCTGCAGGCGGCCTTCGACAAAGACCTGCGAGCCCTTCTTGAGGTACTCGCCGGCGATCTCCGCGAGCCGGCCGAAGAACACCACGCGGTGCCATTCGGTGCGTTCCTGCTTCTCACCGGTGTTCTTGTCCTTCCAGGATTCCGAGGTCGCCAGGGTGACGTTCGCCACCGCGCCGCCGTTCGGCGAGTACCGCACTTCGGGATCGCGGCCGAGATGGCCGATGAGTATGACTTTGTTGACGCCGCGCGCCATGGGGTCTGCCTCCTTAGGGTGTAACCGCGAAGTAACTTCCGAGAGTTGAACGTTCCGATGCTTCGCGGTGGTTGAGAGCCGCTTTAGTGTATCCGCAGATTCGACGGCCGTCGATGGCGACGGGGACTGGAACGACATGCCCGCCGCCGCCGGCGGGCCCGCCGCGCGGCGCGCGGGGGACATCGGCTGGCGCCGACTCCGCATCGCGGAACCTCACCCAAATCAAACGCTTGAGCCGAATTGCTCCAGATGTTTTTTATCGAGCACCCGGGCATCGATCTTGAGATAGGCCATGCCCTCCTCGGCCACCACCACGGCCTCGGCCACGCCCGGCACGCGGCTCAAGCGTTCGGCGAGCCGGGCCGCCTGCCCCGGCGACTGATTCCCAACATTGATCTGGTGCGAAGCCAGGAGCTGCGGCTCGGGAAGAGTGAGCACCAACACAAGCCACAGCACGAGCATCCCGGCCGCCATCCAGAAGACCGCGTCGAAACCGGCGACACCGTGGAGCAGCCCGCCGAGCGTGCCGCCGGCGAAGGCGCCGAGGAACTGCGCACTGCTGTAGACGCCGATGGCCGCACCCTTGTTGGCGGCTGGCGCCAGCCGCGACACCAGCGACGGCAGCTGCGCCTCGAGCAGACTGAAGGCGGCGAAGAACAGCGTGAGCCCGATCACCAGCCCGTAGAGCGACTGCTGGCCGAAGACCAGCAGCAGCTGCGCCAGCGCCAGCACCGCGATCGCGCCGGCCATCACCGCCCGGTGCCGGTGGCGGCGGTTGGCCAGAACCAGGAACGGCACCATGGCGAGGAAACCCACCAGCATCACCGGCAGATAGATCGCCCAGTGGTCGGCGCCGGCCAGGCCCAGCTCGCGCACGATGATGAGCGGCAGCACCACGAACATCGCGGTCATGACCAGGTGCAGGACGAAGATCCCGGCGTCCAGCGCCAGCAGCTGGCGGTTGCGCAGTATCCGGCCGAAATCGCGGCGCAGATCGCGCCGGCCCGCCGCCACGCGCACCGGGGTCGGCAGGAAACGATAGAGCGCGCCGATGGCGACGATCGCCAGTGCGCCGGTGAGCCAGAAAATGCCCGGCACGCCGATCAGGCCGTGCAGCAGCGGCCCCACCACCAGCGACAGCACGAAGGTCCCGCCGATGGTCATACCGACCGCGGCCATGGCCTTGGCGCGCTGCTCCTCGCGCGTCAGGTCGGCGACCGTCGCCATGATGGCGGCGGCGATGGCGCCGGCGCCCTGCACCGCCCGGCCCAGGATCATGATCCCGATATGGCTGGCGGTGGCGGCGATCACGCTGCCGAGCGCGAACAGCAGCAGGCCGCCGGCGATCACCGGCTTGCGGCCGTAGTGGTCCGACAGCCAGCCGAACGGGATCTGCAGCAGCGCCTGGGTGAGGCCGTAGGCGCCCAGGGCCAGACCGATGAGCAGCGGCGTATGGCCCGCGAGCTCGCCGGCGAACAGCGCGAACACCGGCAGGATCAGGAACAGCCCGGCGATGCGCAGCGCGTAGATCGAGGCCAACAGCGCCACGGCGCGGCGCTCCTGGGAATTCATGGGGTTTCGTGTCAAGGCAGGCTTGGTTTGGCAAGGGATGCGGAATGGCCGTATAGTAGCATGTTCACCCGCGAGCCTAAATGCATGCCGAACCCAGATCGCACCAGCCCGAATGCCCGGGACGCCGCCCACGGCGGCGGGTATCTGCGCATCCGCGGGGCCCGCACCCACAACCTCAAGAACCTCGACGCCGACCTGCCGCGCGACCGGCTGATCGTGATCACCGGCCTGTCGGGCTCGGGCAAGTCCTCGCTCGCCTTCGACACCCTGTACGCCGAGGGCCAGCGGCGCTACGTCGAGTCGCTGTCGGCCTATGCCCGCCAGTTCCTGTCGATGATGGAGAAGCCCGACGTCGACCTGATCGAGGGCCTGAGCCCGGCGATCTCGATCGAGCAGAAATCGACCTCGCACAACCCGCGCTCGACGGTCGGGACCGTGACCGAGATCTACGACTACCTGCGGCTGCTGTACGCGCGCGTCGGCGAGCCGCGCTGCCCCGAGCACGACGTCCGGCTGGACGCCCAGACCGTGAGCCAGATGGTCGACCAGGTGATGACGCTGCCCGAAGGCACGCGGCTCATGCTGCTCGCACCGGTCATCCAGGACCGCAAGGGCGAGCACGCCCAGCTCATCGAATCGCTGCGCGCCCAGGGCTATGTGCGCGCGCGCATCGACGGCGCGGTCTGCGAGCTCGACGATCCGCCGACGCTGGAAAAGAACCAGAAGCACCGCATCGACGCCGTGGTCGACCGCATCGTGGTGCGCGCCGGCCAGGAGCAGCGCCTGGCGGAGTCCTTCGAGACCGCGCTGGCCTTGAGCGACGGCGTGGCGATCGCCGTGACGCTGCCGGCCGAGGGCGAGACCGGCGACGGGCAGGAGCTGCTGTTCTCGGCGCGCTACGCCTGCCCGCAGTGCGGCTACAGCCTCTCCGAGCTGGAGCCGCGGCTGTTCTCGTTCAACAACCCGGCCGGCGCCTGCCCGACCTGCGACGGCCTGGGCGTGCGCCAGTTCTTCGACCCGCAGCGCGTGGTCAGCGACCCTTCCTTGAGCCTGCCGGCCGGCGCGATCCGCGGCTGGGACCGGCGCAATGCCTTCTACTATCACATGCTGGAGTGCCTGGCGAAACACTACAAGTTCGACATCGACGCGCCGTTCGAGGGCCTGCCGAAGCGCGCGCGCGACGTGATCCTGCACGGCAGCGGCGACGAATTGATCGCCTTCACCTATCTCAGCGACCGCGGCGGCCGCCAGCGCCGCAAGCACCCCTTCGAGGGCGTGATCCCCAACATGGAGCGCCGCTACCGCGAGACCGAGTCGAACTCGGTGCGCGAGGAGCTCGCCAAGTTCCTGGGCGCCCAGCCCTGCACCAGCTGCCACGGCAGCCGGCTGCGCGTCGAGGCGCGCAACGTGTTCATCGCCGGTCAGGCGATCGACAGCCTCACGCGCCTGCCGATCGCCGCGGCCCTGGAGTTCTTCCAGGGCCTCACGCTCGAGGGCAAGCGCCGCGAGATCGCCGATAAGATCGTCAAGGAGATCCGAAGCCGGCTCGGCTTCCTGGTCAACGTCGGGCTCAACTACCTGAGCCTGTCGCGCTCGGCCGAGACCCTGTCGGGCGGCGAGGCACAGCGCATCCGCCTGGCCTCGCAGATCGGCGCCGGCCTGGTCGGCGTCATGTACGTGCTCGACGAGCCGTCCATCGGCCTGCACCAGCGCGACAACGCGCGCCTGCTGGCCACGCTCAAGCACCTGCGCGACCTCGGCAACACCGTGATCGTCGTCGAGCACGACGAGGATGCGATCCGCGCCGCCGACTACGTGCTCGACATCGGCCCCGGCGCCGGCGTGCACGGCGGCCGCATCGTCGCCC
Source organism: Acidiferrobacterales bacterium (assembly GCA_036393295.1). Lineage (GTDB taxonomy): Bacteria > Pseudomonadota > Gammaproteobacteria > Acidiferrobacterales > UBA6901 > DASWHF01. Next base: position 5,259 of record DASWHF010000069.1, on the reverse strand, counting down.
AGGGCACGCCCGACGAGGTGGCGCGCGCGCCGGAATCGGTCACCGGCCGCTACCTGTCGGGCGCCGAGCGCATCGACATCCCCGAGCGGCGCACGCCCAACGATCCCGACCGGCAGTTGATCGTCCGCGGCGCGCGCGGCAACAATCTGAAGGACGTCACCGCCTCGATCCCGCTCGGCCTGTTCACCGCCGTGACCGGCGTGTCCGGCTCCGGCAAGTCGACGCTGGTCAACGACACGCTGTACGCCTCGGTGGCGCGCCATCTCTACGGCAGCAACCTGGAGCCGGCGCCGTGCGACGCCATCGACGGCCTGGAGCAATTCGACAAGGTGGTCGACATCGACCAGAGCCCGATCGGCCGCACGCCGCGCTCCAACCCGGCGACCTACACCGGGCTGTTCACGCCGCTGCGCGAATTGTTCGCGGCCACGCCCGAGGCGCGCGCCCGCGGCTACGGCCCGGGGCGCTTCTCCTTCAACGTGCGCGGCGGGCGCTGCGAGGCCTGCCAGGGCGACGGCCTGATCAAGGTGGAGATGCACTTCCTGCCGGACATCTACGTGCCCTGCGACGTCTGCAAGGGCAAGCGCTACAACCGCGAGACCCTCGACATCCACTACAAGGGCAAGACCATCCACGAAGTGCTGGCGATGACGGTCGAGGACGCGGCGCAGTTCTTCGACGCCATCCCGGTCGTGCGCCGCAAGCTGGAGACGCTGCTGGACGTCGGCCTGTCCTACATCACCCTCGGTCAGAGCGCCACCACCCTGTCGGGCGGCGAGGCGCAGCGCATCAAGCTGTCGCGCGAGCTCTCCAAGCGCGACACCGGCCGCACGCTCTACATCCTCGACGAGCCGACCACCGGCCTGCACTTCCACGACATCAAGCAGCTGCTCGCGGTGCTGCACCGCCTGCGCGACCACGGCAACACCGTGGTGGTCATCGAGCACAACCTCGACGTCATCAAGACCGCCGACTGGATCATCGACCTGGGGCCGGAGGGCGGCGACGGCGGCGGGCGCATCCTCGCGGAAGGCACGCCCGAGCAGATCGCGGCGCAGGCCGGCTCTTATACCGGCCAGTTCCTCAAACCGCTGCTCGCGCCGGACGCGCGGGCGCACCGCAAGACCGGTTGAGCGCGGCAACGCCCACGGCTTGTCGCTCGCTTTCGGGTCGGACACGTTCTACACGTACACGCCATCGCAACGACTTTCACCGGCGCGAAAGTATCGCGACAAACCAATTCGGCGAAATCGGCCCCAAACGCACGTGAACAGGCCACTTTTATGGCCGGAAGCAGGAGATTTTCATAAATGATTCATGCGGTTATGGAGGTCCAACCCGATCAGTTCACGATCAGCTCCGATCAGCTAGCCCAGCAATCAGCACATCAGCAGGATCGGAGGGCGATCGGCGGATCGGTGCTACATTTTACCACCATGCTTGCGAAGGACCTCTGCCACCTCATCGGAATTTTTTGACCGCGAAAGGGGGAAGGGAGGCGATATCGCATAGTACAATGGCGTCCTTCCATGTCTGTTCTGAGAAATTATTTTACCTAAGAGGTTCATGTCTGAAAGGATCATCCTCTGGTCTTGCCCTTGTAGTTCTTAAGGTGGAAATCGATGCCTCGCAACAACCTCTTCACAAACCGACGGGTCATAGTAACATCCGGAAGATGGTAGGTAGCCCCTATCTCCCGATACTCAAAGCGCTTACTCAGGTAATCGAGGTTCAAAACCTTTATAATCCCGATGTCGATCGCGTTTAGCCCGATTAACTTTGAGATACCACGTAGATTCGCGTCACGCAGCAAAGAATTGAGATCGTGCCCAAACTCACGCTTTAGTTCCGCAACGGTCTGGCCCTTCGTCAGAAGAAAGCTTTTAAGGACAAGCTCGACTGTCCGCCCCCAGAGAAAATATTCTGGAAAGGGATCGGCAAGCTTGGACGAATGAACAGCCTCTGCGGCAGCTGAAAACGCCACAGCGTGAATGTGAAGGCCACGCGCTGTCGTATCTTGGCTTGCCATCTTACCTAAGCCTAGGGCAACACTCCTCGATCACGCCACGTGCTGAATCTTGTTAGCGAGATCGCGTCCCGACGTGGGGGGCGGCAGTGGCCTGCCATCTTCCCGGTAAAGTTCGACGGCTTCATCGACGATCCGGCAGAGTTCGTCGAAAACCGCCTTCTCGTCACTGCCGTGACATCCCCCAAAAATCAAACCTGGGGCGCTGCCGACGTAGCATTGATCCTCTTCCGACCACTCGACGATTTTCACATATCTGGCGCTGTCTCTCATTTTTTCGACTCCTCGATGGCAAGCCGCACTGCCCGAACTTGATAGTGCCCGGCGTCATCCCCCGGTCGACCCGAGATGGTGATCGGCATTGCGACCTTGGGATGAACGAAGTTCCTGTGGCTGCCCTTGCCTCCACGATTGACGAAACCGGCGCGTTCAAGCTCCGCAATAAGCTCTTTTACTTTAGGTGGCACAAGACCGTTCCCTGTCTTGATATCGTGTCCGGCTTCGGAATGTCGAAGCCATCGACTGGTTGACGCAGCCTCCCTGCTTTACGCCAGATCAGTTCGCTCGAAGTGGCAAGTGGCGCCTCTCCTGCATTTCGGCCTTTCCGGGCCCGAGAGCACCAGTTACTGAGGAGACCATCAAATAGTGCACACCAACAACCAGTCGGGTTCCTTCTCCCTCCGGGAGAAGGACAGGATGAGGGCGGATTTTTCGGAGCCGTCGGCCCTCACCCCGGCCCTCTCCCGGAGGGAGAGGGAGAACACCGTACGCACTATTTAGTGGCCGGACCAGTAAGTATAGAAAGAAGCCGCGAAACTTGGAAGTGCAGCAAAAAAAGACACCGAACCGTGGTGCAGAACAACAGTAGCTAAGGAAATCGCCACGTCTGGCAACAACGCATACCGGAACCCAATACACGCCAAGCCAACGAGTGTCTTTTGATGCGCCCGACAGTGGCCTCGACTTCGTCGTGGAAATCAACACCCAAGCCGCGTCACTGGCATTCATAGTAAGCAACCGGATCCTGTAGCTCATGCCACGCCGGCTGCCACAATCTGGCCTTCAAGGCTTTTTGAGCTCCCCGAAAACTTGTTCCGCGGGAATCGCGTCGATTTCTCCGGCACGATATGCCCGCAGCCGGTCCTCGGCTTCTCTTGCCCACAATTCGTCGATGCGCGGATCCGGCTTGTCCAGGCTTAGAATCAACTCGTCGATCAGCGCGGCGCGCTCGCTCGCCGGTAGATCCAGGGCCTCTTGAAATACTTTCTTTGCGGCGTCAGTCATTGTGTCAACCTCGCTGTGCGGCATCTCTCACTGTTGCGATTCCCCGATGGCGAGCCGCGCAAGCCGCCGACGCCGTACTTCTCACGCCCCGGTCTTGCCGAACGCCACCCGTACAAGTATAGAAAGAAGCCGTAGAACTTGGTAGTGCCGCCAGCGGCGGCTTCGAATCGGCGTGTGACGCCACACCAAATATGGTGTCACCCCAGAGGAAAACCCGCCGATATCCGGGCCCGGGATGCGGCTCAACTGCCGTCCGAGCGCACCATGCCGATCCGCCGTCCCTCGCCGCCGGCGAGCTGCTCCAGCACCTCGACGAACGGCCGCGGCGGATCGATGCCGAAGCCCTGGCCGTAATCGACGCCGGTGGCGCGCAGCGTGCTCAGGATCGCGGTGGTCTCCACGGACTCGGCGATGGTGGTGAGCCCCATGATGTGGCCGATCTGGTTGATGGCGTCGACCATGGCGTGGTCGACCGGGTCGTGGACGATGTCCTGGACGAAGTCGCCGGCGATCTTGAGGTAATCCACCGGCAGGGTCTTGAGGTAGCCGAAGGAGGACAGGCCGCTGCCGAAGTCGTCGAGCGCGAAACGGCAACCCATGTCCTTGAGGCGCGCGATGAACTGCTGGGCGCGGGTCAGGTTGGCGATCGCCGCGGTCTCGGTGATCTCGAAGCAGATGCTGTTCGGCCGGACGTTGGAGTCGCGGAACTGGTCGACGACGAACTCGAGGAAGCTGTGGTCGCACAGCGACTGGCCGGAGAGATTGATCGAGAAGGTCACGCCGTGCGGGCCGCCGGAACGCCGCAGCTTCGGCGCGTACTGGCGCAGCAGGCCGAAGGCGGCGGTGATCACGCGCCGGTCGATGGCCGGCATCAGGTGATAACGCTCGGCCGCCGGAATGAAGGTCTGCGGCAGGATCGGGCCGGCGCCGTTCTCGTTCAGGCGCACCAGGATCTCGTAGAAGTGCCGGTCGCGGTCGCCGCCCTCCTCGAGCGGCGTTATGGCCTGGCAATAGAGGGTGAAACTGTCCTGGACGAGCCCCTCGTTGAGCCGGTGCACCCACTGCATCTCGCCGTGGCGCTGAGTGAGCGCGGCGTCGTTCGGCTGGTAGACGTGGATGCAATTGCGGCCCCGATCCTTGGCGACGTAGCAGGCCGAATCGGCGGCGCTCAGCACGTCGGTCATGCTGCCGCTGTCGGCGCTGATCGGCACCACGCCGATGCTGACGCCGATATCGAAGGCGCGGTTCTGCCAGGCGAAGCGGAATCCCTTGACGCGCTGGCGCAGCTGGTCGGCGATGACGCTGGCCTCGTCGATCACGCAGTCCTCGAGGATCACCCCGAACTCGTCGCCGCCCAGCCGCGCCAGCACGTCGTGCCGGCGGATGCTGCCCTCGAGGTGGTGGGCGACCTGCTTGAGCAGCTCGTCGCCGGCGACATGGCCGCAGGTGTCGTTCACGATCTTGAACTGGTCGAGATCGAGGTAGCAGATCGCGTGGCGCTTGTCCTCGCCGCGCGCGCTCTCCAGCACGCGCAACAGCCGCGACTCGAACTCGCGCCGGTTGATCAATCCGGTCAGCGGATCGTGGCTGGCGAGATAGGCCATGCGCCGCGCCATGTGCTGCATCTCGGTCATGTCGTGGAACACCACCACGGCGCCGATGATCGTGCCGCCGCGGTCGCGGATCGGCGCCGCCGAGTCCTGGATGGCGAAACGATGGCCGTCGCGCCGCAGCAGCAGGTGGTGGCTGTCGTGGCGCACGACATTGCCGTCGCGCAGACAGAAATGCAGCGGATACTCGCGCGGCCGGCTGGAGCGCTCGTCCAGGGTCCGGAAGACTTCGGCCAGCGGCAGGCCCTCGACCTCGTCCTTGCGCCAGCCGGTGAACTGCTCGGCCACCGAATTCATGTACACCACGCGGCCGTCGGCGTCGGTCGTGATCACGCCGTC
>DASWHF010000068.1:0-61713 GCA_036393295.1 Acidiferrobacterales bacterium | reverse complement strand
GAACAGCAGCACGACCGTGAGCCCGTAGGCCCAGGACGCCAGCGGCAGCAGAAGAAAATAAACCGGAATCGCGACCAGGCTGCCGTAGGTGCCGGGCGCGTGCGGCAGGGTCCCGGCCCCGAGGCCGCAGGCCAGCCAATGGACCGGGTTGGCCCCGAGGTTCCTGATCGATACCGGCCGTGCCTGGGTCATGCAGTGTCCTGTCGATAGGCCGAGAAAGGAAAAATCTTAAACCACGCGAGACAGGAGGGGAAACAAGTCGCTGACTCGGTATGTCCGGCCAGACACACCGGTTCGGCGGCACGAATGACCGATTCCTCCCCGTGCCCCCGTGACCCCCGTGGCTAATCACGCGCCGCTAAAATCTGCCACGGGGATCACGGGGGTCACGGGGGAGATGGCGGCACGGCACCGAAATGATCGAAGCCGGCGCGCGCCGGCCGATAGGCACGGCCGGATTCGTCGACGAACCGCAAACCGGGCCCGGCGTCGATCACGCCGATCTCGGTCACCGGACAGCCGACGGACGCCATCCGCCGCGAAAGCGCATCCAGGCGTCCGGGCGGAACGCTGAAGCACAGCTCGTAGTCGTCGCCGTGACTGACGGCCGGGTCCCAGCCGACCTGCGCCTGCAAGGCGCGATACGCCGCCGAGCGCGGCAGGCGCTCGAGCTCGACGCGCGCGCCAGCGCCGCTCGCCTCCAGGATATGGCCGAGGTCGGCGGCCAGGCCGTCGGACAGATCGATACAGGCCGACGCCAGGCCGCGCAGCGCCCGGCCGACATCGAGTCGCGGTGTCGGGCGATCGAGACGCGCGTCGAGGCCGGGCGCCATGTCCGGCGCGGGTGCCAGCCGGCCCTGCCGGCTCAACAGCCCGAGCGCCGCATCGCCGAGCGTGCCGCTCACGAACACGCGATCGCCGGGGCGCGCGCCGGCGCGCGTCAGCGCCGCGCCGCGCGGCACCAGGCCCAGAATCTGGATACCGAGCGTCAGCGGCCCGCGCGTGGTGTCGCCGCCGATGAGCTGGACATCGTGCTCGGCCGCCAGCGCGTACAGGCCGGAGCACATCCCCGCGAGCCAGTCCGGGTCCGCGTCCGGCAGGCTGAGATTCAACGTGAACCAGGCCGGCTCGGCGCCCATCGCCGCCAGATCGCTCAGGTTCACCGCCAGCGCCTTCCAGCCGATCGCGTCGGGCGCGGTATCGGCGGGGAAATGCACGCCGGCCACCAGCAGGTCGGTGGACACCACCAGCTCGCGGTCCGCCGGCACCTCGACCACCGCCGCGTCGTCGCCGATGCCGACGCGCACGTCGCCGCGCGCCACCGGCTGGCGCGCGAAATAGCGACGGATGATTTCGAACTCGTTCATGACCGAGGACATGTCGGTGGGGAAAACCACTCTAGGCACAGGCGCCGGGAAAACGTCGCGGTGGATCGTGCCGGAACTTCTTTGCGTTCCTGGCGCCTTGGCGTCTTTACGCTGGGCCGTTCCGGCGGCCTCAGGACACGCGCCGGCCGACCTCGTTGGCGCGCAGCTTGGCGGCGACCTTGTCGAGCACGGCGTTGACGTACTTGTGCCCGTGCTCGGCGCCGAAGGTCTTGGCGAGCTCGACGGCCTCGTTGAGCACGACCTTGTAGGGAATCTCGGGACGGAATTCGAACTCGAAGGCGCCGATGCGCAGTATGGCGCGCTCGACCGGGTCGACCTCGCCGATGTCGCGATCCAGATGCGGCAGCAGGTGGTCGTCGAGCTCGTGCAGGTGCCGCGGGATCTCGCGCACCAGCTCGTGGAAATACTCGAGGTCGACGCCGCTCAGCTCGTGGTCGTTGATGAAATGGGTTTCGATCTGGTCGGGCGGCTGCTCGGTGAGCTGCCACTGATACAATGCCTGGACGGCGGCGCGGCGTGCCTTGTTGCGGCTCCCGGAAGCCATGGCATCAGTCCTTGAGTCTCTTCAGCAGATTGACCATTTCGATCGCCGACAGCGCCGCATCGACACCCTTGTTGCCGGCCTTGGTGCCGGCCCGTTCCACCGCCTGCTCGATGGTGTCGACGGTCAGTATACCGAATGCCACCGGCAGGTCGAACTGCATCATGACCTGGGCCAGGCCCTTGGCGGATTCGCCGGCCACGTATTCGAAGTGCGGCGTCGCGCCGCGGATCACCGCGCCCAGGGCGATCAACGCGTCGTACTTCCCGCCCGCCGCCATCCGCTTGGCGGCCAGCGGGATCTCGTAGGCGCCGGGCACCCGCACCACCTCGACCTGGCTCGGCTCGGCGCCGTGACGCAACAGGGTGTCGAGCGCGCCTTCCAGCAGGCGTTCGCCGATGAAGGCGTTGAAGCGCGACAGCACTATGCCGAAGCGCGCGCCGCGCGCCACCAGATCGCCGTCGATCGTTCTCACCTCTGCCATGCGTCTTTCCCGTTGATGCCGTGATTGTTGTTGTGCCGGCGCCGATCAGCGCTGCCGCCCGCCGGGGATGAGCTCGCGCAACTCGGCGCCCGGCTCTTCGGGGCTCAAGTACTCGACGATCTCCAGGCCGAAGCCCGACAGGCCGGGCGTCTTCACCGGATTGCTCAGCACGCGCATCCGGCTGACGCCCAGGTCGGCGAGGATCTGGCTGCCGAGACCGTAGGTGCGCAATGCCTGCTGCTGGCGTCTGGCCGGTAATTCTATGCCTTGTTCCTGCCGATGAAAATGCCGGATCTGGCGGATCATGTCGTCGGCCGACGACTCCTGGTCCAGCACCACCACCACGCCGGCGCCCTCGCGCGCGACGCGCCGGAGCGCGCCGTGCAGGGTCCAGGAGCCGCTGCGGTGACTGGCGCTGATCGCGTCCATCAGGCTGGCCTGCACGTGCACGCGCACCAGCGTCGGCCGGTCACGGGCGATATCGCCCTTGACCAGGGCGAGGTGCACGAGGTCGCCGATGTCGTCGTGGTAAGCGATCGCCCGGAACTCGCCGAAGTCGGTCGGCATGTGGCACTCCGCGACCCGCTGCACGGTCGATTCGTTCTCCATGCGGTAGCGGATGAGGTCGGCGATGGTGCCGATCTTGAGGCCGTGCTCGCGCGCGAATGCCTCGAGCTCGGGCTGGCGCGCCATGCTGCCGTCCTCGTTGAGGATCTCGCAGATCACGCTCGCCGGGGCGAGGCCGGCGAGGCGCGGCAGATCGACGCCCGCCTCGGTATGGCCGGCGCGCTCCAGCACGCCGCCGCGCTGGGCCATGAGTGGGAAGATGTGCCCGGGCTGGACGATATCGGCCGGACCGGCGTCCGGCTTGACGGCGGCGCGCACGGTGGTGGCGCGGTCGGCGGCCGAGATGCCGGTGGTCACGCCTTCGGCGGCCTCGATGGACACGGTGAAGTTGGTGCCGTGGCGCGAACCGTTGTCGCTCACCATGCGCGTCAGATTGAGCTGCCGGCAACGCTCCGGGGTGAGCGTCAGGCAGATCAGCCCGCGCCCGTAGCGCGCCATGAAGTTGATGTCCGCGGCCGCGACCTGCTCGGCCGCCATCAGCAGGTCGCCCTCGTTCTCGCGGTCCTCGTCGTCCATGATCACGACCATGCGGCCGCGCTTGAGCTCGTCGAGAATCTCGTTTATCGGACTGATTGCCATGGGTTCGACCCTTAAGTTCGTGTGAGGATGACCGCCTGCGGCGCTCCGCCCTCCGGGGTGACGCCTGGGGGCCGGCTGTCCGGCCCGGCCTCAAGCCTATCTATCGGTTTTTCCCTGAGAATCCGCAACTATCGGATTGGAATGACTTTTGCAGCAATTCACCTGCAGGGCGCCACCCGATGCGGGGAGGCACCGGCCCGGTTGGGCCGGCGGGACGCCTGCCGGGACGTCCGGGCCGCGCGCGGATCGGGCGACAAGGCGGCAATAGTAACGGGAATTGGGCAATTTCGTAAGCGGTCGCGCCGTCCGGAACCGTTCCGGACGGCGCGCCTTGCCTTGGGAGGAGGAACGGCCGGGTGGAGAACAACAAGGCGGACAGGCCCGCCAACACGATCCTGATCGGCGATCATGCGACACCGCGGTCCAGCCCGCCGGTGGCGCCGCTGCGCGTTTCCGGCCAGCCCTCCGAGCTCGAGCCGGGCAGCGCGGTCGGCAACTACGTCATTCTCGACCGCATCGGCGAGGGCGGCATGGGCGTGGTCTACAAGGCCCAGGACGCCCATCTCGACCGCACCGTGGCGCTCAAGGTCCTGCCACCGCAGCTGTTCCGCAATCATCAATTCCTGCAGCGCTTCCGCACCGAGGCCCAGGCGCAGGCGCGCCTCAACAGCCCCAACGTGGTCACGCTCTACTCCATGCTGGAGATCCCGGCCGGCCTGGTGCTGGTGATGGAATACGTCGAGGGCGAGACCCTGAGCGGGCGCCTGCGCCGCCTGGGTCCGCTCGAGGTCGACGAGGCGGTGTGGATCTTCACCCAGGCGCTGCAGGGCGTGGAACACGCGCATGCACTGGGCATCGTGCATCGCGACCTCAAGCCCGAGAACATCTTCATCACCGACGCCCACGAAGTGAAGCTCATGGACTTCGGCGTCGCCAAGATCATGGATCACGGCGACGGCAGCCTGGCCGGCGCGATGATGGGCACGCTGCTGTACATCGCGCCCGAGCAGGTCAACGGCAAGGACGCCGACTTCCGCTCCGACATCTACACCCTCGGCGTCAGCCTGTTCGAGGCGATCACCGGGCGCCTGCCGTTCGAGCGCAAGACCGATTACGGATTGATGCATGCGCACGTGCTGGAAAAGCCGCCGAGCCCGCGCAAGATGCGCCGCGGGCTGCCGGTCCGGCTCGAGGCCATCATTCTCAAGGCGATCGAGAAGGATCCGATGCGCCGCTTCCAGTCGGCGCGCGAGTTCCGCGAGGCACTGCTCAAGCACGGCCGTCGCGGTCTGTCCTCGGACACGCTGACCGGGCGGGCCGGCAGCGGCCGCCGCGCATCGGCCTGGCTGTTTCCCCTGCGCCGCCGCGAGGATGCGCCGCGCCGCGGCCTGATGTCGCGGCTCGGCGTGGAACTCGCGCTGCTCGCCGGCATCGCGGCCCTGGTGGTCGCGCTCGGCCTCTACCCGGTCCGCGAGGCGCCGGTCGAGGCGCCGCTCGCCGGTTGGCCGGGCGAACCGGCGACGACCACCGGAACGGCGGACGCCGCCGAACCCGGCGATACCGAAACCGCGTCCGCCGCGGCCGACGTCGCCGCCGATGCGGGCGCCGCGACATCGTCGCCGGCCGGCGAGCGCGGCGGTCCCGGCGCGCGCCGCGCACCCGCGCGCCACGCGCGCGCCAGCCAGGACAGCGGCGCCCGCGAGCCGCGGCGCGCCGCGCGGCCGGCGCGGGACAAGTACGACGTGCTGCGCCGTGCCTGGGGAGGTGGCTGACAGCGCGTCCGCATCCGGTTACAGTACGCCCGGTGTTGAACCCGGACACGGAGACGGCGATGCCCGCGCCCGCAATCATGTTGATCCGTACCGCCAGCCGGCTGACGCTGCTTGCGGCTGCGGCGCTCGCAACAGGCGGTTGCGCGGCGCTCACGGACTACGGCTGCAAGTTGCACGCGACGCGCGTCGAGACGCTCGATCAGTCCACGCACTACCGGCGCGTGTCCAGCAGCAGCCAGACCGACGGCCGCCCGCTCACCCGAAGCTTCCCGGCCCAGGCGCCGATCTACCGCCTGACGCTGACTTCCGAGAAGGTCCCGCCCTGTACCATGCTGTCCGTCAAGAAAGAGCTGGTGCTGGCACGGCTCAACGACCGCTCGCTGATCTTCAAGGAGACCCGCGCGTTCTACGCCGAGGACGGCACGCTGATCACCACCCTGGTCGAGGACCTGAGCGCCCAGCTCGTCGACAGCGGCACCTACCGCGCCACCTTCCCGCTGCCCATCCCGCGCACCGCGCCGGCCGGCAAGTACCGCATCGTCAGCCGGCTGACCCTGGAGCGCGCCGGCGAGCGGCGGATGCTGCCGCTGGCCCAGGCCGAGGTGCGCTTCCAGATCGTCCCCCGTTGATCCGCCCGCCCGTCCCCCGGCCGCCCCGCGGGAGCCCGTTCATCCGCCCATGCCCCCCTTCCGTCCTGCCTAAGGCATTGAAATATCGGCATTAGTGTAGAATCAAACCGGTGATGATCAAGCAAGACGGGGATCGACCGATGGCGGATTTACGGCTGGTGAAGGGTGGCGTTGACGACCCGGCACCGGATCAGACGACGGCCTTCAGCCAGACCGCGGTGATGAAGCGCGACACCCTCGCGCAGGCACGCTCGCCGGCCGGCGCGATCGCCAATATCGACGCCATCGAGCCCGGCACCACCCTCGGCCACTACCTCGTCATGAGCAAGATCGGCGAGGGCGGCATGGGCGTGGTCTACAAGGCCCACGACACCACGCTCGACCGCACCGTCGCGCTCAAGGTGCTGTCGCCACAACTGTTCCGCAATCAGGAATTCCTGCAGCGCTTCCGCATCGAGGCCCAGGCCCAGGCGCGCCTGAACGGCCCGAACATCGTCACCCTGCACTCGATGTTCGAGATCGCCGGCAGCCTGGTGCTGGTCATGGAGTACATCGAGGGCAGCACGCTCGCCCAGCGCATCCACAACGAGGGGCACCTGAGCGTCGCGACCACGGTCTGGGTGTTCGAGCAGGCGCTGGTCGGCGTCGAGCGCGCCCACCGCATGGGCATCGTGCACCGCGACCTCAAGCCGTCGAACATCTTCATCACCAGCACCCATGAGATCAAGCTCATGGACTTCGGCGTCGCCAAGATCATGGACACCAAGGAGGTCACCCAGTCCGGCTCCATGATCGGCACGCTCATGTACATCTCACCGGAGCAGATCAAGGGCAAGGAAGCGGACTTCCGCTCCGACATCTACACGCTGGGCGTGACGCTGTTCGAGGCGGTCACCGGGCGCCTGCCGTTCGAGAAAAAGACCGACTACGAGTACATGGACGCCCACCTGCACGAGGCGCCGCCGCAGCCGCTCAGCCTGCGCCCGGACATCCCGCAGGATCTCGAGACCGTCATCCTCAAGGCGATCGAGAAGGACCCGGAGAAACGCTTCCAGAACGCCCACGAGTTCCGCAGCGCGCTGATCAAGCTCGGCATGATCCACGTGCGCGCGTACCGACGCCTCAAGACCATCCGCAAGGACCGCGACCGCGCGGTGTTCGGCCAGTATTCCTCGGCGTCGCCGGTGAACCTCGACACCCCCTCGACCAATATGATGGGCGGCTTCCCGGGGGCCGCGCGCTGGCTCGAGACCTGGAAGCCCCGGCTGCGGCGCGTCGCCCTCATCGGCCTGGCCGGCCTGCTGCCGGTGGCGCTCGGCGCGCTGGCCCTCGGGTATTACCTCGCCAAACCGACGATCGGCGAAATGCCGGTGGCGGTAGCGCCGGCCGATGGCGCGGAACCGGGCGGCGCGCCGCTCGCCGAAGCCGGCATGGCGGCATCGACGCCGGACGTTGCGACCAGCCCGGACCCGTCGGTGGTGATCACGCCGCCGCCGACCCGCGTCGAACCGGCGCCGCCGGCACAGAGCGCGAAGACCAGCGCCCCGAGCAAACCGCGCGCCGTGCGCAGGAAGGAGCCGGCGCCGGCGAATGCACCGCAGGACGACAAGTACAAGGCGTTGCGGAAGGCTTGGGGAGGTTAGGATCAGTAGCAAGTAGCAAGTGACAAGTGGCAAGGAAACACACCCGCCACGAATTACTTGCCACTTGCCACTTGCTACTTGTCACTTGCTACTTGTCACTCTCGATAAACCCGTGCGCCACCAGGAACTCACGCGTTAGACCCGTGCCGCCGTCGGCGGCGCCGCCACCGAGCAGCAGTCGCTCCAGGTAGCGCGCGATCAGGTCCACTTCCAGATTCACTTCCCGCCCGGCGCGGTACGCGTCGAGCGTGGTCTCCTGCAGGGTATGCGGGACGATATTGAGATCGAAGACCGCGCCCGCGACGGCGTTCACCGTCAGGCTTACACCATCGACGCAGATCGAGCCCTTCGCGGCGATGTAACGCGCCAGCTCCGCCGGCGCCTCGATGCGCAGGCGTTCCGAGCGGCCGTCGGGGCGGCGCTCGCGCACCACGCCGACGCCATCGACATGACCGCTCACCAGGTGGCCGCCGAGGCGGGTGGTCGGCGTCAGCGCCTTCTCCAGGTTCACGCGTGCCCCGCGCGTGAGCCGCCCGAGCGCCGTGCGCGCCAAAGTTTCGCCCGAGACGTCGGCCCAGAATCCGTCGCCCGGCAGTTCCACGACCGTCAGGCATACGCCGCTCACCGCGATGCTGTCGCCCAGCCGGACGTCGCCGAGATCGAGCCGGCCGGTGTGCACACGCAGGCGCGCGTCGGCGCCCCGGGTTTCGCGAACCACGACCTGGCCGACCGCTTCAATGATGCCCGTGAACACCGGTTCCCCGACCTCGTTATGCCGACGATTGTGGACGCGCGCCGATCACCGCGACGTCTCCACCGGCCTGGCCAGGATGCGCAGGTCCGGCCCGATCATGCGGGTCTCGACGATATTCAATCCGATGCGCTGATCCATGCGGGTGAGCGCCGGGAAAGCGAACAGCCCGCGCGCATCGCTGCCCAGCGCATGCGGGGCGAGGTACAGCAGAAGCTCGTCGACCAGACCGGCCGCGAGCAGCGCGCCGCTCAGGCGCTCCCCGGCCTCGACCAGCACTTCGTTCATGTCGCGCTGCGCCAGTGCCGCCATGAGCGCCGTCAGATCGACGCCGCCGCGGCCATCCGGCAGATTCAAGACCTCGGCGCCGGTCGCCCGCAGGGCCGCGCGCCGGCCGGGGTCGTCCGCGGCCGCCGCCACAATCACCTGTCCGGGCAAGCCGAGCAGCCGGGCGCCGGCCGGCAGCCGCAGCCGGCTGTCCACCACGACGCGCGCCGGCTGGCGGCCGATGTCGAGCTCGCGCACGGTGAGCGACGGATCGTCGGCGAGCGCCGTGCCGATGCCGGTGAGTATGGCCGAGCTGCGCGCGCGCCAATGCTGCACGTCGCGGCGCGCCGCCGGACCGGTGATCCAGCGGCTCGCGCCATCGGCCAGCGCCGTGCGACCATCGAGACTGGCGGCGAGCTTGAGCCGCAGCCAGGGACGTCCGCGCGTCATGCGGCTCGCGAACCCGGGATTGAGCGCGCGCGCCGCGGATTCCATAAGGCCGATCTCCACCTCGATGCCGGCCGCCCGCAACTGCGCGGCGCCTTCGCCGGCCACCTTGGGATTCGGATCGGGCATGGCCGCCACCACGCGCGCGACGCCGGCGGCGATGAGCGCGTCGCTGCACGGCGGCGTGCGGCCGTGATGACAGCAGGGCTCGAGACTGACATAGGCGGTCGCGCCGCGCGCCCGCGCGCCCGCGTGCTGCAGCGCGTGAACCTCGGCGTGCGGCTCGCCGGCGCGCGCGTGCCAACCCTCGCCCACCACCGCGCCGTCGCGGACGATCACGCAACCGACCCGCGGGTTGGGGTCCGTCGTATAGAGCCCGCGCTGCGCCAGCCGCAGGGCGCGCGCCATATGGCGCGCATCGAGGGCCGTGCTCATGACTTGCCGTCGTCGCCGTCGGGCAGCAGCTTGAGCTGCTTGCGCCGGGACTCGGGCGGCGGCTCGTCCTGCAGGCGCTGCACCTCCTCGCGGAAGGCCTCGAGATCCTGGAAGCTGCGATACACCGAGGCGAAGCGCACGTAGGCGACCGGATCGAGCTCCTTCAGCTCCTCCATGACCCATCCGCCGAGGGTGCGCGACTGCACCTCGCGCTCGCCGCAGGCCATGAGCTTGTGGCGGATATGGCCGATGGCCTTCTCCACCGCCTCGGCGTCGACCGGGCGCTTCTCCAGGGCACGCGACATGCCGCCGCGCAGCTTGTCCTCGGAGAACGGCTCGCGGCGGTTGTCGGATTTTATGATTTGCGGCAGCCTGAGCTCGGCGCGCTCGAAGGTGGTGAAGCGCTCGCCGCAGACCTCGCACTCGCGGCGGCGGCGCACCGAATCGCCGTCGTCGGCCAGGCGCGAGTCGACGACGCGGGTTTCGTCGGCGGAGCAGAATGGGCAGCGCATGACGTCAGAGGAAAGAGCAAAGAGGAAAGAGGAAAGGAGTGCCGGATCGGCGTTCTGCCTTTCCTCTTTTCACTTTTCTCTTTTCCCTACAGTTCATAGACCGGAAATTTCCTGCACAAGGCCAACACCTCTTCCCTAACCCGCGCCCGTACCGCGGAGTCTCCCAAGTTGTCGACGATGTCGCAGATCCAGCCGGCGAGCTTTTCGACCTCGGGCTCCTCGAAGCCGCGCGTCGTGGCCGCCGGGGTGCCGATACGGATGCCGCTGGTGACGAACGGCGTCTGCGGGTCGTTGGGGACGGCGTTCTTGTTGACGGTGATGTGGGCCTCGCCGAGCGCGGCCTCGACGTCCTTGCCGGTGAGCCGCTTGTCGATGAAGTCCACCAGGAACAGATGATCGTCGGTGCCGCCCGAGACCACCTTGTAGCCGCGCGCCATGAACGTCTTGGCCATGGCGCGCGCGTTCTTCAGGACCTGCTCCTGGTAGGTCTTGAACTCCGGCTCCAGGGCCTCCTTGAAGGCCACCGCCTTGGCGGCGATGACGTGCATCAGCGGCCCGCCCTGGGTACCCGGGAAGATCATGGAATTCAGCTTCTTCTCGACCTCGGGGTTGGCGCGCGCGAGGATGATGCCGCCGCGCGGGCCGCGCAGGGTCTTGTGGGTGGTGGAGGTCACGACGTCGGCGACCGGCACCGGGTTGGGGTAGAGCCCGGCCGCGACCAGGCCCGCGACATGCGCCATGTCCACGAACAGCCAGGCGCCGACGGCGTCGGCGATGGCGCGGAAGCGCTGCCAGTCGACCACTCGCGAATACGCCGAGAAGCCGGCCACGATCATCTTCGGCTTGTGCTCAGCGGCCAGCCGCTCGACTTCGGCGTAGTCGATCTCGCCGGTCTTGTCGTCGATCCCGTACTGGACGGCGTGATAGATCTTGCCGGAAAAATTCACCTTGGCGCCGTGCGTCAGGTGGCCGCCGTGGGCCAGGCTCATGCCGAGAATGGTGTCACCGGGCGCGAGCAGCGCCATGTAGACCGCGGCATTGGCCTGCGAGCCGGAGTGCGGCTGGACGTTGGCGTAGGCCGCGCCGAACAACTGTTTGGCGCGCTCGATGGCCAGGCGCTCGGCCACGTCGACGTACTCGCAGCCGCCGTAGTAACGCTTGCCGGGATAACCCTCGGCGTACTTGTTCGTCAGCACCGAACCCTGGGCGGCCATCACCCGGGGGCTGGCGTAGTTCTCCGAGGCGATGAGCTCGATATGGTCTTCCTGGCGGCGCTCCTCGTCGCGGATCGCCGTCCACAGCTCGTCGTCGAAGCCGGCGATGGTCATGGCTTTGCTGAACACGTGTCGTCACTCTCCTGATGAAGGCAAGGGGCCCGAGTCCCGCCGCGGCGACGGCCCGGAAAGGTCGATTAGGATAGCCGATTGGCGGCCGCTTGCCTATTTCCGGGGCAGATCGGGGGCTTGAAAATCAAGAGCAGCCACGGGGCCCACGGGGAACACGGGGGAAAATCTGGCGGGGACCGTGCCGGTCGATCGCAATGCGCCCTCCTCAGGACCTGCGCCGCCGCGAATGCCGCCGGAGAACCCGGACTGCGTCCCGCCCGGGCGAAACGCACCACGCGGCACGGACAATCCATCCTCCCCCGTGCTCCCCGTGGCCCCCGTGGCCGGTCTTGCGGTCTTGCTCGCAGTACCGCGTTGACGCTAGCCGCCGCGACCGGGCGACTTGCGGTTGAGGAGCGCCACTTCGGCGCGGGCGCCGAGATTGACGTAGATGCCGAGTCCGACCAGGAGACCCACGGCGGCGAACATCATCCACACCGCCTCGACCAGATGCCGGCCGTCACCGACCGCGGCCTTGAACATCAGCAGCAGGGCCTCGATCGACACGGCGATCAGGATCGCGGCGATGAAGCGCGTGATGGTGCGGCGCGTCGAGCTGTGGCGGAAGATGTCCTTGTGCATCAACACCTCCTCCTCCAGGATGGTCTTGCCCAGATCGAACAACGCCAGCGCCAGGGTCAGGAAGATGATCACCCCGAACGGCCCGTGGTCGGCGGCCGCGTCCACCCGGCCGGCGAACAGCGGCGCGACCTGGCCGAAGGCGGCGACCAGCAGCACACCGACCACGGCGAACAGGCCGAGCACGATCAGCCCGAACACCGTTCTGAAAAACGGCTGGAAGCGCCGGCGCGCGGTGTCGCCCATCAGGAAGGCGATGGTCTTGCCAAGGTCGATGTCGAGCACCAGATAGCCCTCGACCTCGCCGTCGGCGTCGCGCACCTTGACCGCCGCGGAGATGCACAGGGTGCTGCCGGCGCTGGACAGATAGGGCTCGGTCACGACCACGCGGTCGGCGTCGCGCGCGAGCTGATAGTACGGCCGCTGGCAGCGATTGCGCCCGCGGCCCTGGCCGGCGCCCGGGTGCGACTCGCCGCGCGTGACATTGTCGTCGCGCTGCACGCCGTCGGCGTCCAGGGTGAACAGCAGGTCGACGAACGGATAATGCCCGGCGAGCGCGTGCATCGCCTGGCGCTGCTCGCCGACGTCCTGAAACAGCCGCGCCTCGGCGATGCCGGTGAGAATGGACGCCAGCAGCTCCCGGATCGCCTCGCGGTATTCGTGGTAGCGCTCGATGACGCTCAGATAGCTCAATCCGATCATTGCCTGTCCCGTGCCGGCCGGACGCGTTGCCGCGCCACCCGTTGGAATTGCAATCGGCATGCCAGCGCGAAAAACGCGAATGACGCGAACCACGGCTGCCGGCGTCCCGGGCCTGCGCACCGCCGCGGGGCCGCACGGCGCCCGGCTGCGCCGCCGTGGTGCGCGCCGCCGCGGCGCCAAAAAAAAACGCCGGGGTTTGCCCGGCGCGGTGATTTGATTCAAGACCCTCTGTGCTGCCGCACTTCGCTGTGCCTTGTGGTTGTTGTCGGGGTGTGTCCCGGACGGCCCTCCGCTACCCCCGGCCCGTGAAGACGCGATCGAGATGCTCGAGGTCGTTCACCACCCGCCACTCGGTCGCGCCGGCCGCGCGGGTGCGCTTTTCCCACCACTCGATGCGGCCGAGGTAGCGGCGCGGGTCGACGTTGTCCGTGGTGAGCTTGGTCACGTTGAGCGCGACGATGCGGATGCCGGTGAGATCGATCGGGAAATTGCGCACGGTCTTGTAGTCCAGCTCCTCCTGCATGTCGGAGAAGATCAGCACGGTCTTCTTGGCGGCGCCGGTCTCCTTCAGGAACTCGGCCGCCTGGATCAGACCGCCGGTGATGTCGGTGTAGGCGCTGCCCTTGGTCGCTTCGCGCCGGAAGGTGCCGATCTTGTCGCTGAAGGCGCGTTTCTGGGCGTTCGCCTGCATCGGATCCTTGACGAAGGTCACCTTGGCGATGATGTCCTTCTCCGAGAAGCTGCGGCTCTTCACGCGCGCCACCGCCAGCGAGTCGCCCGGCTTGAGCGTGCCGAGCAGGTAGGCGACCACGCGCTGCGCCTTGTCGAGCTCCTGGGAATAGGTGCCGGAGGTGTCGACCAGCAGGTAGACCGCGTGCGCGTGGCTGCGCTGGTCGGCGCAGGCGTTGACGAGCAGCGCGGCCGTCGCGACGAGCAATAACCGGATGCGCGCCCTCACAGCATGCGCTCCCCGGTGGCGGTGCGCTTGGGGAAGGCCGCAACACCGTGACCCTCACCGGCCGGCAGGGCGCGCGGCCCGCGCCGGGAGACCACGGCGCGCTC
This sequence comes from Acidiferrobacterales bacterium, assembly GCA_036393295.1. Lineage (GTDB taxonomy): Bacteria > Pseudomonadota > Gammaproteobacteria > Acidiferrobacterales > UBA6901 > DASWHF01. The sequence goes on along the minus strand of DASWHF010000068.1, from coordinate 47,910 downwards.
GATCAGCAACGGCAGGAAGATCACCGCGTCGTAGAGATGCGTAACGCCCCGGCCGGTCTGCTTGAAGACGCTCGCCAGGAAGCGCGCCAGGAAGGCCAGCCCGCGCAGCCCCATCACCAGCAGCGCGCCGAACACGATGCGGCCGGAATGGATGAGGTACTCGAGCGGGATGGCGACGAAGGCCAGGGCGAAGGGCAGCGTGAAGCCCAGGATCATCTGCGCGGCCTTCGGGATGTTGAGCGCCCAGGCGCTGGTCGCCGCGGCGGCGGCCGTGGCGCCGTCCCCGACCAGCTGCTGCTTGAGCGCGATGTCCTCGGCGATGATCAGGTCGCGCATCACCGCCAGCGCCACCTCGACGCAGGCCAGCACCAGCAGGATGGAAAACGAGATCCACACCATCCAGCGCCGCATGCGGTTGTTGATGCGCGCCAGCGGGAACAGATGGGTGTAGCCCAGCGACTCCATCAGGAACAGGCCCATCAGGGTCTCGAAGAAGATGATGACCATGGCCGCCATGTAGGAGGCCTGCATATTGCCGAAGATGTACTCCGAGCCGCCGACCATGGCCGCCATCGGCCGCTCGATCAGCCAGAAGTTCACGAACGCGCCGCCGGCGGCGACCAGCATCGTCAGCGCCGAGATCACGAACAGGACGCCCGCCGAGGACGTCAAGGTGTGCTCGGCCTGCTCGCTGTTGGCGTTGATCTGCTGGAATTTCTCCATCTGCCCGTCGATCCGGGCGGCACTGTCCTTGAGGCCGTCCATGTTCTTGTCGACGCGGTTCAGGGTCTGGTCGACCGAGCGCCAGAACGGCATGAAGCCCTTGAGGATGGCATGGCGCTTCTCGTAGGACTTGCGGTACTCGGCCACGACCTTGTCGTAGATCTTGTCGATCGAGGCGCGGATGTCGTCGAGGATCTGCTCGACCAGGCCGTCGCCCGACGGCCGGATCTTGGCGATCGCGGCGACCGCCTTGGTCCACTCCGGCGGCGGCGGCGGCACCTCGCCGCATTTCTGGAACTCCTCCTCGATGCGGGTGATCTCGTCCATCAGCTTGCGCTGCAGCGCCGGGTAGCCGTGCAGGTCGCGCTGCACCAGGTTGGTGACCCGCTCGAATTCCTTGACGATGCCCTGGGCGATCTCCTCGCGCCCGTGGGCGAGCAGCACCAGCTTGTTGCGCCGGCGCAGCTCCTCGGCGGTCTTCATCAGGAAGCGCGCGCCCAGCCGCAGCGGGTTGGCGACGGCCCGGAACAGCGCATTGAGCACGCCGTGCATGGCCCGGCGCGCGCCGTACAGCACCGGCACGACGATGACGAACAGCACCACGGCCGACAGCGCCGGATTCCCCGGCCAGATCATCCACCAACTGCTCATAAGGTTCCCCCGGTGTGCAACGCGGAACGTCCCGATCGCGGACTGTATCCGTAAGTATGGGCAGTTTTAGCGCCAATGGCGCCCGGGTGTCACTTTTTGCCGACGAAGGTAGGAATTCCAGGGACCGCCGGTCGGGAGATGCCAGGATTATCCTTTGAGAACTGTGGCTTACGCACGATTTCTAGGGGGAAAAAGACGTAGGGCGGGGCCCTGCCCCGCCGAAGCGATCCGTCGTTTCTCATGCCGCTACGGTGGGGCAGGGCCCCACCCTACACGACTTACGCCTGATTCCGAGCAGGGCGCTACGGCCGGTTGTCGGCCGCCCCCTCGGTCTTGGGCGGCAGCATGTCCTCGCGCGAGATGCCGAGCCACATGATCACCGGGCTCGCCACCAGCACCGAGGAATAGGTGCCGACCACGATGCCGATGGTCAGCGCCAGGGCGAACCCGTACAACACCTCGCCGCCGAACAGCAGCATGGCCAGCACCATGAGCTGGGTGGTGATGGCGGTCATGAAGGTGCGCGCCAGGGTGCGGGTGATCGCGTTGTCGATGATCTCGGTGATGTCGCTGCGGCGCAGCCTGCGGAAATTCTCGCGGATGCGGTCGAACACCACCACCGTGTCGTTGACCGAATAGCCGAGGATCGCCAGCACCGCCGCCAGCACCGTCAGCGAGAACTCCCACTGAAACCAGGCGAACAGCCCCAGCACGATCACCACGTCGTGAATCGTGGCGACGATGGCGCCGACCGAGAAGCGCCACTCGAAGCGGAACGCCAGATACACCATGATCAGCGCCGACACCAGCATCAGCGCCAGCGCGCCGTCGTTGAACAGCTCGCTGCCGACCTGCGGGCCGACGAACTCGACGCGCCGCATCTCGACCTTGGGGTCGTGCCGCTGCAGTATGCCCAGTATGGTTTCGGACAACTGCGCCGAGGTGACGCCGGCCTTGACCGGAAAGCGGATCAGGGCCTCGCGCGGGGTGCCGAAGGTCTGCACCGTCGCGTCGCCATAGCCGCTGGCGGTCAGCACGTCGCGGATCGCCTGGGTCGCGACCGGCTCCGGGTAACCGACCTCGATCACGGTGCCGCCGGTGAAGTCGATGCTCAGGTTGAGGCCGCGCGCCACGAGCCCCGCGACCGCCGCGAGGAAGATGAGCGCCGACACGGCCACCCAGACCGGCGCATGGCGCATGAACGGGATGTCGTTCTTGATTCGGAAGAGTTCCATGAGCTGTGCCGCCCCCGCGCTAGATGGACAGGCGCTCGAGCTTGCGCCGGCGCCCGTAGGTGAGATTCACCACCGCGCGCGACACCAGGATCGCGCTGAACATGGAGGTGAAGATGCCGAGACACAGGGTCACGGCGAAGCCGCGCACCGGCCCCGAGCCCAGGAAGAACAGGGCGAAGCCGGCGATCAGCGTGGTCAGGTTCGAGTCGACGATGGTGCCGAGCGCGCGGTCGTAACCGGCGTGGATGGCCGCCTGCGGCGTGTTGCCGTTGCGGAGCTCCTCGCGGATGCGCTCGTGAATCAGTACGTTGGCGTCGATCGCCATGCCGAGCGTGAGCGCGATGCCGGCGATGCCGGGCAAGGTCAGGGTCGCCTGCAGCAGCGACATCAGCGCCACCAGCAACACCATGTTCGCCGCCAGCGCGACGTTGGCCACCAGCCCGAAGAACCGGTAGTAGACCATCATGAAGATCGCGATCGCGGCGAAGCCGATCAGCGTCGAATTGAAGCCCTGGCGGATGTTGTCGGCGCCGAGGCTCGGGCCCACGGTGCGCTCCTCGATGATGTCGATCGGCGCCGCCAGGGCGCCGGCGCGCAGCAGCAGCGCCAGCTCGCGCGCCTCGTTGATGCTGTCGAGGCCGGAGATCTGGAAGCGCTTGCCGAGCTGCTCGCGGATCACCGGCGCGGTGATCACCTCCTCGATGTTCTGCCGGTCGCGGATCACCTCGCCCTGGGCGTCGGTGAGCGGCGTGCCGTCCGGGCCGCGCCGCACCGTGGAGCGGACCTCGATATAGACCACCGCCATGCGCTTGCCGACGTTCTCGCCGGTGATGCGTTGGTTGACGGCCGCGCCGCGCGCGTCGAGCGTGATGTGCACCACCGCGCCGCCGCCCTGGGAATCGAAGCCGGCGGCGGCGTCGACGATGTTGTCGCCGGAGTAGATCAGCTGCCGCTTGAGCAGGATCGGCCGCCCCTGGCGGTCGCGGTAGAGCTTGCTGCCGGCCGGCGCCGTGCCGCCGACCGCCGCCTCGACGCTGTGCTCCTCGTCGACCAGCATGATCTCGAGGGTCGCGGTGCGGCCGAGGATGCGCTTGGCCTCGCCGGTGTCCTGCACGCCCGGCAGCTGGACGATGATGCGGTCGGCGCCCTGCTGCTGGATCACCGGCTCGGCCACGCCCAGCTCGTTGACGCGGTTGCGCAGCGAGGTCATGTTCTGCTCGATGGCGAACTTGCGCTTCTCGGCGAGCGCCGGCTCGCTCAGGTTCGCGATCAGCAGGAACTCGTCGCGCCGCTCGGCCTCGGTCAGCGTCAGCTCGCGCAGCGCGTCCTCGATCGCCGCGCGGCCATTGTCGCGCTGTTCGGCCTCGCGGAAACGGATCTCCAGGCCGCCCTGGTCGCGGCGCACGACGGTCAGGTAGCGGACCTTCTTCTCGCGCAAGGTGCTGCGCAGGTCCTCGACATAGCGCTCCTCGGCCTTCTTGATCGCGGCGTCCATATCGACCTGCATGAGGAAGTGCACGCCGCCGCGCAGGTCGAGGCCCAGGTACATCGGCCGCGCGTTGAACCAGCCGAGCCAGGCGGGGGTCGCGGGCAGCAGGTTGAGCGCCACGGTGTAGTCGTCACCGAGCTTCCATTGCACCAGCTCGCGCGCCTTGAGCTGGGTTTCGGTGTCGGGGAAGCGCACCTTGATGCCGGTCTCGGACAGGGTCACGGCATCGTAGGGCAGCCCGGCGCCCGTAAGCGCCGCCTCGACGCGCTCGCGCGTCGCCTGATCGACCGGTGCGGCGCGGCTCGGCGCCACCTGGATCGCCGGGTCCTCGCCGTAGAGATTGGGCAGGAAATACACCAGGCCGGGAACGATCACAGCCGCAATCAGCAGATACTTCCAAAGGGGATATTTGTTCATCGTGTTCTTATCGGTTCGCGCGGCGACGGCGGATGGGCGCCGTGTCTGCCGCTCTCCTCATCTCCGGTGACGTCGAGGCGTGGCGCCCTCGGCCGTCATTCGCCCTTGACGGTCCCCTTGGGCATGAGCGCCGCGACCGCCTGGCGCTGCACCTTGACCGCCACGCCGTCGGCGATCTCGACCGTGACGAAGCTGTCGCCGACGTCGGTGACGCGCCCCAGCACGCCACCGTTGGTCACGATCTCGTCGCCCTTGTTGAGCGCCGCGATCATGGCGCGATGCTCCTTGGCGCGCTTGCTCTGCGGACGAATCAGCAGGAAATAGAAGATCACGAAAATGATGATGAGCGGCAGAAAGCCCATCAGCCCGCCGCCCGGGGGACCGGCCGGCGCGGGATCGGCGGCGTGGGCGGGGGCGACGATCGTGGTCATCAAAAGATTCGCTTCGTAGGCCATGGGGCGTCAATACCTTATATATGTATGTAAAGGCGCGGCCGGAAGCCGCGCGGGGCACACCGCCGGGGCGCCCGCCCCGCCGTCAAGCGGCGCATTATAGCGCGTCAAGCCGTGGCCGGCACGTCCCGGCCGCGCAGTCGATAGAACGTCCCGACGAATTCCGAAAGTCGCCCGGCGGCGATGGCCTCGCGCAGGCCCTGCATTAGCCGCTGGTAATAATGCAGGTTGTGCAGCGTATTGAGCCGCGCGCCGAGGATCTCGTTGCTCTGGTGCAGGTGGCGCAGATAGGCGCGCGTGTAGTGGCGGCAGGTATAGCAGTCGCAGCGCGGATCGAGGGGGGCGAGGTCGGTCGCGTAGCGGGCATGACGGATCTTGAGCACGCCGTCGTGGGTGAACAGCCAGCCGTTGCGGGCGTTGCGGGTCGGCATCACGCAGTCGAACATGTCCATGCCGCGCCGCACCGCCTCCACCAGGTCCTCGGGCGTGCCCACCCCCATGAGATAACGCGGCCGATCGGCCGGCAGCTGCGGCGCCAAGTGTCCCAGGATGCGCAGCATCTCCGGCTTGGGCTCGCCGACCGACAGCCCGCCGATGGCATAACCGTCGAAGCCGATCTGCTTCAGGCCCGTGAGCGAGATCTCGCGCAAGTGCTCGTACATGCCGCCCTGGACGATGCCGAACAGCGCGCCGGGGTGACCGGCGTGCGCGGCCTTGGAGCGCTCCGCCCAGCGCAGGGACAGCTCCATGGAGGCGCGCGCCTCCGGCTCGCTCGCCGGATAGGGCGTGCACTCGTCGAACACCATCAGGATGTCGGCGCCCAAGGCCTGCTGCACGGCGATGGCCTCCTCCGGCCCGAGGAACACCGGCGCGCCGTCTATCGGCGACTGGAAGCGCACGCCCTGCTCGCTGAGCTTGCGGATCTTGCCGAGACTGAATACCTGAAACCCGCCGGAATCGGTCAGGATCGGCCCATCCCAATGCATGAAGCGATGCAGCCCGCCGTGGGCGCGCACCACCGCCGTGCCGGGACGCAGCATGAGATGGAAGGTGTTGCCGAGAATGATCTCGGCGCCGGTGGCGCGCAACTCCTCGGGGGTCATGGCCTTGACCGTGCCGTAGGTGCCGACCGGCATGAACGCCGGCGTCTCGACCGTGCCGCGCGCGAACCGCATGCGGCCGCGGCGTGCGGCACCGTCCTGCCCCAACGATTCGAACTTCATCGAACACCGGCGAATGGGAATTCGGGGCGCATGGTATCACGACCGCCGTGGATCATACCGCTGACGATGTGGCGACCAATCAGACGGGTTTATTTCTTGCGCGCGGACTTGGGCGCCGCCGGCCCGCACGCGGCCGGCGCCTGGATGAGCCCGACGCCGTACACCGGATCGCGGCCGGCGTCGCCGAGATCGCGCGCTTTGCGTTCGAGGTCCTTGATCGCGTCCGGCCGCGCGCCGGCTGCCGCCAGCGCCGCGGTCACGAACGGCGTGGCGTACGAGGTTCCGGAGACGTACACGCCGCCCTGGCCCGGCGCCGCCGTCCAGACGTCCACGCCGGGCGCCGCGAACCTTATATAGTCTCCGCGGTTGGCCTTGCGATACACCTTGAGTTTCGCATCGACCGCCGTGGTCGCGATCACCCCGGGTTGTGCCGCCGGATAGACCGGCGGCGCCGAGGCGCCGCCGTTGCCGGCGGCCGCGACGATCCCGACGCCGCGCTCCAGCAGGCGCCGCACCGCCGCCTCGACCAGCAGATTGCGCGGACCGCCCAGGCTCAGGTTGATCACCTGCACCTTCTCGCCCGCCAGCCAGTCGAGCGCCACGACGATCCACTCGGCGGTGGTGTCGACGTCCTTGCGGCCGCGGCTGCGGAACACGTTGGCGGCGTACAGCTGCGCGTCGGGCAACAGCCCGGCGAAGCCCGAAGCGTCGGTGTTGCCGATCAGCAAGGCGGCGGTGGCGGTGCCGTGATCCGGCGGCGCGCTGCGCACGCCGGCCGGCAGCAGCGAGCGGGTCGTGAGCCGGCGACCGGCGAGCAGCGGATGTTTGCTGTCGATGCCGGTATCGATCATGCCGATGCGCGCGCCGCGTCCGCAGTGCGATGCCGCCGGCTGCCAGCCGATCAGCGTCGCGGCATAGCCCTGTGCCTCCTCGCCCTGCAAGGCGTAGCGATGATTGGCGTCCGCCCACGCGCCCGGCGCCAGCTGGCGCAGCGCCGTGAGCGCGTCGCCGACCGCCATGCCCTGCGGCACGCGGAACACCGTGACCACGAACCCGAGCCCGGAGAGATTGCTGCGCCGCTTGATGCCGAGGCCGAGGCCGGTGGCCTGTCCGGCGAGCGCCTGGGCCTCGCTCATCGACGCGCTCACCACCACCAGCTCGCCGGGCTCGATGGCCTTGTCGTCACGCGCCGTCACGGCCGGCAGATCCTGGGGCGGCGGCGGCAGGCCCCCGCCGAGCAGCGTACCACCGCCGGCCGGCGCCCGGCCGGCCGTGCCCGGATCGTACGCGCCGGCATCGTTGCCGCTCCAATCGGATTCCGGCTCCGGCGCGGAACCCGGCGGCGGCGTCGGTGCTGGCGGCGTCACGGTCGCGGGTGCGCCCCCGATCGTCGGCGTCTTGATGGCGGTCAGCGGAGCGCTGGCGCCGAAACTGCTGACACCGCCGCACAGCGAGAAGCTCTTGTCGGTATTGCTCAACCACTTCCCGGTGCCGGTGTCGACGATGCCGACGTTGTAGCTGCGCCCGGCCTGCAGGCCGGCGCCGGGCACGGTCGCGGCGATCGCGCCGGCGGTCCAGGAGCTGTGCTTGAGATTGAGATTCACGCCGTTGCCGGTGACGCGCACCAGGCGCCCGGAGCCGCTGCCGAAGTTGCTGCCGCGCACGGTGATCGCGTTGCCGGGATTGACGCAGGCGGTCGGCTCGACCGCCGTGATGACCGGGCCCACCGTCATGACGGGCGTCGGGCTCACCAGCACCGGGGTCGTGGTCACGGTCTTGTCGATGGCCAGCGTGCCGCCGGCCGCGAAGCTCGCCGGACTCGCCAGCAGTATCAGCCCGGCGCTGCAACGTATGACCGCCAGTCTCACCCGCCCGCGCATCGGTTCGCTCCGCCGCGTCGGGACCGTGGACCGCATCAACGCGGCTCCGGACTCGCCTCGGCCACCACCGGCGCCTGCGCCCGCAGCGTGTGCAGGGCGCTCGCCACGGCCTCGCTGTCGGCGCCGCCGGTCAGGCGGATGCGGTACAGGCCCAGGGCGCCCGGCCCGTCGACGATCACGCCGTCGACCGCCGCGAGCACGGCGCGCATCTCCGCCTCGGTCGCCTGCGGCGCGAAGCGCACCTGCAGATGCGCGATCGGCGGCTCGCCGAGCGGCACGATGCCGCTGTCGCGCGGCCACAGATTGATCAGCAGCATGCCCTGAATCACGATCACCAGGGCGGCCGCGGCCAGCGCCGGCTGCCACCACAGGCGCGGCCGCGCCGTATGTGGCGCCTCGCGGCGCACGTCGCGCAGCAGGCGCTTGAGGCCGAATTCGGTCGGCGGCTCGACTGGCGTGCTCTGCACCCCGGCGCGCACCATCTTGAGCAGCTTTAGCTCGTCGCGGCAGCGCGGGCAGGCGCTAAGATGCGCCTCGACGCGCTCGCGCTCGGCGCCCGCCAGGGTATCGTTGGCGTACCAGGGCAGCAGATCGTCGGGATGGTCGGGCTGGGCGTTCACGGCAGGCACCTCGTTGGCGTCGGGCTTTCCTTTGAGTCGGCCGGCCGGGCCGGAGGGTTCATCCTAGCGGGTTTCGTGGCTTTGGCAATGTTGATGAATACGCCACGGGGATCACGGGGATCACGGGGAAAATGACATTGGCGACGGTCTGGCGTGGTGGCTCCAGCTCGTCATTTCACTTTATCTTCCCCCGTGTTCCCCGTGACCCCCGTGGCCAATCCCAACCCCTCCGAGGCGACACAGCCGCCGGCAATTCCCTCAACATCAAACCATCACGCGGCCCGGCCCAGGCAGCGCTTGAGCAGCTGTTTGGCATGGAACATGCGCGTTTTCACGGTGCCGACCGGGCAATCGACGATCTCGGCGATCTCCGGATACGGCAGGTCCTCGAAGTACGCCAGGTGCACGACCTGGCGGTGGGCGTCGGACAGCTCCTCCAGGCAACGCCGCAGGCGCTCGGCGTCCTGGGCGCCGGCCAGGGCGTCGCTGGCGGTCGGGCCCTCGTCCGCGAGCTGGTCGAGGCCGGCGTCGTCCTCGTTCAGATGCGCCTTGCGGCGCCGCAGGCTGTCGAGCACCTTGTGATGGGCGATGCCCAGCACCCAGGTGAGCGGCTGCGAGCGGCCCTCGAAGCGCTCCGCCTTGCGCCACACCTCCAGCATGACCTCGTTGAGCACGTCGGCGGCGTCGGCCGGATCGTTCAAGCGGCGCAGCGCGAAGGCGTACACGCGGCCGTGATAGGCGTGATAGAAGTCCTTGAGTGCGGCCTCGTTGCCTTGCGCGATGCGCGCCAGCAGCGCGCTGCTCGCCTCGACATCGTTCACCCTCGAGCGCATCGCGCCTCCCGCCGGAACCGGCTCACGGTGTGCGCATCTCCCGCACCGGGCTCTCGCCTATGATGACACCGTCGCGGCCCACGGCGCGCACCCGCCACAGGTAGCTGCGCCCCGGCTCGAGACGCTGGCGCGCGGCCACGGTCAACGCGGTCTGCGTCTGCTTGGCCGGCACCAGCATGCCGGTGACCGGCGGTTCGCGCAGGTTCGCGGCGGTCGGGCGCGGATCGACGCTCTCGCTGCCGAGGCTCGGCAGATCCGGCGCCGGGTCGTCGGGGCCGGCGTAGATCTCGAGCCGATAGGCGCGCGCGCCGTCGACCCCCTGCCAGGCGAAGCGGGTATCGCCGGCCAGCAGCGCGCCGTCCGGCGGGGTCGACAGCGCGAACGGCCGCGGCGGGATGCCGCCGATGCCGGCCTCGCCGACGAAGTAGCGCAGCGTCGGCGGCTCGAAGCCCGGCAGCGGATCGGTGAGCCGCAGCCGCGCCAGGTAGAAACCGCTCACGTCGGTGGGCAGATCGGGACCGGCCAGGGTCTGGCTGTCGCCGGCGATCAGGTGCTGGCGCAGCGTCCGCAGCGGCCGGAAGATCGGCTCGCCGGCCGTGCTGCCGGGGCCCGCGACCTCCCAGGTGCCCTGCAACAGACCGCTGCCGGTGTAGCTCACCTGTGCCTGAACGTGCAGCGGGGTTTTGACCGGCACCACGCGCACCGCGCTGCCGTCGTCGAAGGTCAGCGCCAGGCGGTTGATGCCGAAGCCGCCCGCGGCGCCCGAGCTGATGCGGAAGGTGATGGAACCGGTGGTGTCGGTGGCGAACGGCGAGAACGTGCGGACATAGACGAAGCTGCCGAGACCAAGGCTGCGGGCGCGCTGGATCAGCGCCGCCGGTATTACCAGCGTTTCACTGATCCTCACCACTTCAGTTCTGCCGGCCGGTGCGAAGACCGTCGAGATCGTTTTGTTGACGGTGCCCAGCAGAAGATTACCGAACTCGCTGTCGCGAAACTCGCCCGACGCCGAACTGATCGTGATGGGCGCGCCCGGCGCCCCCGATTCGGTCACGTTCCATACCACGGTGAGTGTGGTGGGTCGATCGATTGGCACATTGATCTGGGTCGGCGTGGTCGTGACGGAGGTAATTACGGCCTGAACCGGCAGCGCGATGAGCACGAGCACCCCGAAGGCGTACAGCTTGACCAGACGCAGCATACCGCCTCCTGTCTCAGTTCTTGTTGTCCGCGCCGACCACATAGCGCAGCACCGGCAGCTCGAATCCCGGCTCCGGCCGCTCGACGCGCAGCCGGACCTGGTACAGGCCGGCGGTGTCGGTCGGCAGCTTGGGACCCGTCAGGGTCACGGCGTCGCCGGCGCCGAGCGCGCGGGTCACGGGCTCGAGCGCGCGGAACTCCGGCGCGTCGCCGGCCGCCGGGCCCGGCCCGGCGATCTCCCAGACGCCGCGCAGCATGCCCGCGCCGACCGCGGCGACCTCGGCGCGCGGCTTGAGCGCGTCGCCGCGGCGCACGACGCGCAGCGGCTTGCCGTCGTCGAAGCCGAGCTCCAGGCGCGACAGGCTGAAGCTGGCGGCCGCGGCCGTGGCGAGGCTCAGCACGATCTGTCCGGTGGCCGCGCCGCCGCCGTCGTCGAAGCTGCGCTCGTAAATGATCTGCGTGGCCCCGGCCTGCTGGGCGCGCTTGATAATGTCCGCCGGCACCAGCACGCGCTCGGTGATTGTCGCGGTGCCGGGGCCCGCCACGGTCTGCGTCAGCGGCTTGTTGACCGTGGCGAGCGTCACGGCGCTCGGCGTGCGGAACACGCCCTGGGCGGAGCTGAGCGTCACGCCGCCCGCACTGTTGGTCGTGACACTCCAACCGGCGCTGACGCTGACAGCACGTGCAACCGGCACGCGCGCGCCGCTCGGCGAGGCTGCCACGCCCGTTACGGCCGCCTGCCCCGCCGGCACGGCGAGCAGGCTCGCCGCCAGCGCGGCGGCGATCACGGATATATCGACTCGCATCATGCACGGCTCCTTAGAGTGCCTAACAAAATGACCTCGCATTCAACGCCGAACCGTAGGGTGCGCCCTGCGCACCGGAATATTAAGCGGTGCGTGGGACGCACCCTACACCCGTTTCTCATTTTGTTAGGTGCTCTTAGTAAACGGCCTGCCACGACACCGCGGCCTTAACGAAGATCTGATAGCTGTTGCCGGGCAGCGCGGTGGTGCCCGGCACGATGATGACGTCGCCGGTCTCGTCGTGATAGAGCCCTTCCAAAGAAAGCGTCAGCCCCGGCAGCAGCCCGCGCGGCCGGATCGCCGCCCAGCTCAGGTAACCGGTCAGGTCGCGCGTGGTCCTGTCGGTTAGGTCGTCCGAGGCGTCCTCGCGGTTCAACACATATCCCAGGCCGGCGGAGATGCTCTGGGTGAAAGCATAGCTGGCGTTGAGGCCGGCCGTGAGCGTCTGGCTGTCGCGCTGCGGGTTCAGCTCCTCGACATTGGTGACAGCGACGCTCGGCCCGAGCTGCAGCCGGTTCGCGATCAGGAACCCCGCCTGCGCCTGGGTGGTGCGGGTGCGGCGGTCCGGCGTGACGCCGGTGAGATCCTCCTCCTTGCCGACGATCTCGGCCAGCATCCAGTTCCAGGTCGTGTAATTGAACATCGCGGTGAAGCCGACCTGCTGGGTGGAGCGGAAATCGCCGGCCGCCACAGTCGGGCTGGCGTCGATGACCTCCTGGTCGAGCTGGTCGTAGCTCAACGCAAACGCCGGCTGCCCGTACCACGGCGCCGGCGGCGGGCCGCCGTCGGACTGGACGCCGTAGTCCGGCTGCGGCGCGTAGTTGGCCACGGCGTAGCTGCGCCGGCCGCGCACCGTCTCGATCAGCGCCAGATCGTCGACGTTGCTCTTCTCGCTGCCGACCGAGGCCTGCAGGTCGAGGCCGGCCCAGTTCACGCCGCCGAACAGCCGGACCAGGTCGCGATCGGCGACGCCCGCGGGATTCGCCGGGCTGCGGAAGAAGGTACCGATGCGCTTGTTCTCGACGCCGACGTTCCAGACCATCGGCTGGTTGCCGACCGTGAGCTGATGGGTCGGCGTGTAGGCGATCAATACCGCGTAGGCGTCGGCCGACTCCTCGGGCGCGTCGAAATCGACGACGCCGTCACTGTCGATGTCACGGCCGCGCCCGTCGAAATCGAAATCGGTGGCGGCGTACTCGCCGCGCAGCCGCAGGCGCCGGGTGAACAGGTTGCTGTCGGCGACCACGCTATAGGCCTTGCCGCTGGTCACGGTCGGATCGCCGCCGACCACGGCGCCGGTCTGATCGGGGCCCTCGCCGTTGAGCCAGGTGCCGGTCAGCACCAGCGCGTCGGGGCTGCCCGGGATCGGACGGCCGCTGGCGGTGACGCCGTCGGTGCGGCGCTCGGCATCGCTCACGCCGAGTCCGCGCTGAAAGCCGATGATGTCCGCGGTGCTCTGGCTGAACACGCTCGCCGAGGCGATGCCGCCGCCGGCGTTGAGCCCGGCCGACACGCCACGCCGCAGGAAGCCCTGGGCGATCAGGCTCTCGGGCAGAACGTTGTGGTGGCCGGCCTGGGCGACGCCATTGAAGCGTTCGTCGCCCAGGGCGCCGGTGACCAGGAACTGGCCGAGGTCGGTGCGACGCTGCTGGGTCGGGGTCTGGGCGAGCTGGCTGTTGTAGAGGACATCCAGGTAACCGGTCGAACGCCAGTTGCCGTCGGCGATCACGCCCTGGAACTGCGCGCCGCCGCTCGACTGGAACTCGTCGGGGAGATTCTCCAGGTGATTGTCGTCGACGCGATAGCTGCCGATGACGGTCGCCGCGAGCTGCGCGTCGGCCTCGCGGAAGGCGCGGGTCTTGCGGACTTCTATGGTCCAGGCGGCGCGCTCGATGATGCTGCCGTCCGGAGCGTTCTCGAGCAGGCGCAGCTCGTGCCGGCCGTAGGCGAGCGGCTGCGGCGGCGTGAAGGTCGCCTGCTTGCCGTCGCTCGCCACCATGCCGGTGACATCGAGACCGTCGAGCTCGAGGCTCAGGGTCTGAAGCACCGCGACCGGCAGGCTCGGCAATATCAACCGGATCGGGTCCGACGGCCCGCGCACGCCTTGCCGCGCGGCCGGCTCGAGCGTCGGCGCCCAGTCCTTGACCGGCGGCGCCGCGACCGCGACCGGAACGGCGAACGCCGCGCCCAGGGCGACGCGCGTCAATGCCGTCAGGATAGCTCTATTGTGAATCACGCGATCCCCCCGTTGTTCTTGTGCCAGTGTGGATGACCGCCTTCCCGGCTCGCGCCGGCCGTACCGGCCGACTTTTATTATTCTTACCGATTCATCCTCATCATACCAGCCGCCACCGCACCCGCGGTGTGCGGAATATCACGATAACCTTAAATAACCCACCGGGCCCGTACCGCTTCCGCTGCATGAGTCGCAGCGCCGGCCGCGCCGGTTCAAACGCCGGGCGTCAATCGCGGCGCGTCACGAACATGGCGTCGCCGTAGCTGAAGAAGCGGTAACGGCACCGCACCGCGTGCCGGTAAGCCTCCAGCACCGGCCCGGTGCCGGCGAAGGCGCACACCAGCATCAGCAGCGTCGACTCCGGCAGGTGAAAGTTGGTGAGCAGCGCATCGACGATGCGGAAGCGGTAGCCGGGATAAATGAAGATATCGGTTTCGCCCCGGACGGGCTCGACCCGGCCGTCGCGCGCCGCGCTCTCCAGCGCCCGCACCACGGTGGTGCCGACCGCGACCACCCGGCGGCCGGCGGCGCGCGCGGCGTTGACCGCGGCGGCGGTCGCGGCGTCGATCTCGAGCCACTCGCTGTGCATGCGATGGTCCGCCACGCTCTCGACGCGCAGCGGCTGAAAGGTGCCGGCGCCGACGTGCAGGGTGACCATGGCGCGCTCGACACCGCGCTGCGCGAGCGTTTCCAGCATCGCGGCATCGAAGTGCAGGCCGGCGGTCGGCGCCGCGACGGCGCCGGCGTGCCGGGCGTAGACCGTCTGATAGCGCTCGCGGTCGGCGCGCTCGTCGCGCCGGGCGATGTACGGCGGCAGCGGGACATGGCCGCAGGTATCGAGCAGCGCGGCGAGCGTGTCCTCCGCGTCCGTCGCCAGCTCGAAAAACTCGCCGCGCCGCGCCACCACGGTCAGGCCGGCGCCGCAATCGAGCGTGATGCGCTGACCGGGCCGCGGCGTCTTGCTGACGCGCAGCTGCGCCAGGCATCGGCGCTCGTCGAGCGGGCGCTCGATCAGGGCCTCGACCTTGCCGCCGCTGTCCTTGGCGCCGATCAGGCGCGCCGGGATCACGCGCGTGTCGTTGAACACCAGCAGGTCGCCGGCGCGCAGCCACTGCGGCAGATCGGCAAAGCGGCGATCGGCGAGCGCGCCGCTCGCGCCGTCGAGACACAGCAGCCGGCTCGCGCCGCGCGGCTCGGCCGGCGCCTGCGCGATCAGCTCGGGGGGGAGGTCGTAATGGAAATCGGACTTGCGCATCGCTGACTATATATACCACCCCTGGCCACTGTTTTCGCCGGACTGTAATGGCTATACTGGCGCCCATGTGCCGGGGTGGCGGAACTGGTAGACGCGCCGGACTCAAAATCCGGTGGTGGTGACACCGTGTCGGTTCGACTCCGACCCTCGGTACCAGCTTACCAACTGAGCCGCCCGAACGCGGGCGGCCGACGAGTGATGCGACCATGACCTCTGAGGTTCCGCCCCGCTCGCTGACGCGAGGCGACACGCTGAGCACGCGCTTCACCCTGGAGGTCCAGCCGCGCGTGCCGCAACGCCTCAAGCGGCTGACCGAGATCGCCAACGACCTGCTCTACAGCTGGGATCGGCAGGCGCGCGGCTTGTTCTACCGCCTCGACCGCGAGCTGTGGGAGTCCTGCGGCCACAACCCCAAGGTGTTCCTGCGGCGCGTTTCCCAGGAGCGGCTCGAGCAGGCCGCCGAGGATCGCATCTACGTCGAGGACTACAACCGCGTCCTGTCGGGCTACGACACCTACCACGCCGAGACCATCGCGCCGGAGGCCGGCCGGCTGCTCGATCCCCAGGAAGACCTGATCGCCTACTTCTGCGCGGAGTTCGGCTTCCACGAGAGCTTTCCGGTCTACTCCGGGGGTCTCGGCATTCTCGCCGGCGACCACTGCAAGGCGGCCAGCGATCTCGGGCTGCCGTTCGTGGCGGTCGGCCTGCTGTACCGCCAGGGTTACTTCACCCAGACCATCGACGGCCAGGGCACGCAGATCGCCCACTACACGCCGACCGACTTCGGCGACCTGCCGGTGGAGCCGGCGGCCGACGCCAACGGCAAGGAGATCCACGTCGAGGTCGCCCTGCCCGGGCGCACGGTCGTGCTCAAGGTCTGGCGGGCCAAGACCGGGCGCATCACCCTCTTCCTGCTCGACAGCGACCTGCCCGAGAACGCCGAGCCCGACCGCGCCATCACCTACCAGCTCTACGGCGGCGACATCCACACGCGCATCCAGCAGGAGATCGTGCTGGGCATCGGCGGCGTGCGCGCGCTGCGCGCCATCGGCATCCACCCGACGGTCTGGCACATCAACGAGGGGCACGCCGCGTTCCAGATCCTGGAACGCTGCCGCGAGCTGGTCACCGGCGGCCTCGGCTTCGACGCCGCGTTCGAGACGGTCGCCGGCAACACCGTGTTCACCACCCATACCCCGGTAGCCGCCGGCCACGACATCTTCGATCACGAGCTGATAGATACCTACTTTGCGGACTTCATCCGGCAATGCGGGCTGGACCCGCCCGCCTTCCATGCGCTCGGCGCCAGCCCGGTGGCCGAGAAGGGCTTCAACCAGACGGCGCTGGCGCTGCGCGGCTCGCGCTTCCGCAACGGCGTGAGCCGCATCCACGGCCAGGTCGCGTCGCGCATGGAGTCCTATATCTGGCCGCAGCTCGCGCCGGATGAGAATCCGATCGGCCACATCACCAACGGCGTGCACGTGCAAACCTTCCTGGCGCGCGAATGGACCAACATGTTCGACATGCGCTTCGGCGGCAGCTGGCGCAACGAGCTGCTGAATCCCGAATTCTGGGAGCTGATCGACGACATCCCCGATCACAGCTACTGGAGCCTGCGCCAGTCGCTGAAGAGCGAGATGCTCGCCGAAGTGCTGCGCCGCGCGCGCTTCCAGCACCGCCGCAACGGCTGCAGCGAGGCGCTGGTCGAGCGTTACACCGAGCATTTGTCGCCGCAGGAAACCGATCTGCTGATCATCGGCTTCGCGCGGCGCTTCGCGACCTACAAGCGCGCCGCCCTGATGTTCCAGGATCCGGCGCGGCTGGCGCGCCTGCTCAGCGATCCGCAGCGGCCGATGATCCTGATCTTCGCCGGCAAGGCGCACCCGCATGACATCCCCGGACAGCAGCTCATCAAGGTAATCCACGAGTTCGCCCAGCGGCCGGAGTTCGAAGGCAGGATCGTATTGCTGGAAGGCTACGACCTGTCGCTGGCGCGCAAGCTGGTCACGGGCGTCGACGTGTGGGTCAACACTCCCGAATACCCGCTGGAGGCGAGCGGCACCTCGGGGCAGAAGGCCGGCATCAACGGCGTGATCAACCTGAGCGTGCTCGACGGCTGGTGGGGCGAGGGTTACAACGGCGAGAACGGCTGGGCCATCACCCCGCACGGCCCGCAGTACGACAAGGCCTACCGCGACCGCGAGGAAGGCGAGGAGCTGCTCGACATCCTCGAGAAGCAGGTCGTGCCGCTCTACTACGCGCGCAACGGCCACGGCTATTCGGAAGGTTGGGTGAAAAAATCCAAGGCGTCGATGAAGTCGATCATGCCGCATTTCAACTCGCAGCGCATGGCCATGGACTACGTGCGCAACTACTACACGCTGGCGCGCAAAGAGCGACTGATCCTGAGCGGCAACGATTACGCGCGCGCCAAGCAGCTCGCCGAGTGGCGCAAGCAGGTCGGGCGGCTGTGGCCGCAGGTGCGCGTCCGGCGGCTGGATGCCGCCCCGCAGGAGATCGCGGCCGGCGAGGCCCTGCCGATCCGGGTCGCCGCCCATCTGAACGGCCTGGCCGCGGACGATTTCCTCATGGAATGCCTGGTCGGCGTGGAGGCCGAGAACGGCGACTTCGCCCAGCAGGCGACCTACATCTTCACACCCGGCACGGTCAACGAGCACGGCGAGACGGTGTTCTCGCTCGACCTGCTCACCAACATCGCGGGCCTGCAGTATTACAAGATCCGGCTGTTCCCCTTCCACACCGCGCTGGCGCATCGCTACGAGATGGGATTGATGATCTGGTTGTAATAAATTGTAGGCGGGGCATCTTGCCCCGCGATCGAAGCCCGGCGCCCGGACAGACCCGCAATGCGGTCGACGCCGTGCACGGCGGGGCTGGAAGCCCCGCCTACAACCCGTAGATGCAGTCAGCCGTTCTGGCCCGGCAGCATGACGCCGCCCAGCGCCGGTGCGCCGCCGCCGAAGCTCAGGCGCTGCGACAGGTACTGCGGCGGCTCACGGC
The DNA here is from genome assembly GCA_036393295.1 of Acidiferrobacterales bacterium. Lineage (GTDB taxonomy): Bacteria > Pseudomonadota > Gammaproteobacteria > Acidiferrobacterales > UBA6901 > DASWHF01. The sequence continues at coordinate 29,869 of DASWHF010000068.1, read as the reverse complement.
CGAGGAGCTGGTAGAGATTGGCGAGGTGCAGGCGGTAGAGGCGCTCGAAGTCGCGCACCGTGCCGGCCGGGTTCTTGTCGCCGAACCACCAGAACCAGTCCGACCCCTCGCAGACCGCGAGCTGGCGTTCGGCCCGCGCGCGCGCCGATGCGTCGAGCCGGCCTTCCGCCATGACCTCGTCGTAGGCGCGCTTGGCGTCCACCAGAATGTCCCAGGCGCGGTTCTTGTCGGCCTCGCCGATCCAGGTCGACAGGGTGCCATACACCCAGCTGCCGGCGACCAGCCGATCGAGCTTCGCGGCCGGCGGCCCGGCATCGAGACAGGCGGAGAACGTGGTCAACTCGAGGCCGGGGTGCTCGCTCAACCGGCGGTACAGCGTCGACAGGAAGTAATAGGCATTCTCGGGGTAATGCTCCCAGGCGTTCTCGCCGTCCATGATGATCGCGACCACGCTGCCGGCCTGGTCCTCGCAGGCGTCGGCGACCTGCTCCAGATTGTGGATGAGCTCGCCGACGGCGTCGTCGGCGTGCCAGTCGGCGTAGCGGAAGCCGATGGCATCGGACAGGCCGTCGTCGCGGAAAAAGCAGGCGAGCCGGCCATCGCCGACGGTATACGGCCGATGCAGGCAGGCGAGGTCCGGCAGCGGCGGTGCCTTGCCCGCCGCGTCCGGCGGCCGGCGACTGTTGCGATAGACGTTCTGGCCGCTCGCCGCCCAGCGCAGGCCGGCCTCTTCCAGCAGCTCGAGCGCCGGCATGCTGACTGCGCCTTCCGCCGGCCAGCAGCCCTGCGGGCGGAAGCCGAAGTGCCGCTCGAACACCTTAAGACCCTCCTCGATGTGCCGGCGCGCGCGCTCGCTGCCACCGGGATAGGCCGGCGCCAGCGGCAATGCCGCCTGCGGCTGGGCTTCGCGCGCGCTGGCGAGGTCGATGAGCAGCGGCAGGATCGGATGCCCGTAGGGCGTCACCGACAGCTCCACCCGGCCGGCCTCGGCCAGCCGCCGGTAGCGTCCGATCACGCCGCCCAGCAGCTCGCCGACGACCGCGAGCAGCTCGCGGCGATCGTGCAACGTATAGCCCTTGGCCTGTTCCATCAGCCGCCGGACGCGCACGTCGTTGCGGCGCACGGTCTCGCCCAGCCAGGCCAGGTGATACCAGACGATCAGATCGACGAGGAATTGATCGCCGACGTAGAGCATCACGTCCGGATGCGCGTCCAGCCAGCGCGCCATCTCGGCGAGCCGCCGGTAGGCCGGAAAGCGCCCGATCATATGGCGTTCGTGGGCGCGCAGGCAGGTGGCGAGCAATGCGTGGCGCGCATCGACGCCGCCCGGCAGCACCGGGCCGGCGAGCGCCGCCAGCAGCGGGTCGCTCAGCGCCACGCGGTTGGTGAGAAACCCGCGCACCTGTCGCGCGTAGTCGTCGATCTGATCGAGCAGCAGCGGCGCGAAGTTCAGCACCGCGCGCGCCGCCGGCTGCGCCTCCAGGTGCGCGGCCATGTCGACGTAGTCCTTGATGGCGTGCAGATACGTCCACGGGAGCTGATAATCGCCGCGCATCAGGTCGCGGTACTCGGGCTGGTGCATGTGCCAGCACAGCACCACCCGCAGGCGCGGCTCATCGGACATAGTGCAGTTCCTGCCCGAGCATCTCCGGTGTCACCAGCACCACGCCGCCCGGCGAGACATAAAACCGCTTGGCGTCCTCGTCCGGGTCCTCGCCGATCACCGTGCCGGCCGGCAGGATGCAGCCCTTGTCGATGACGGCGCGCTGCACCCGGCAGCCGCGGTTGATCGTCACGTCCGGCAGCACCACCGACTGCGTGACGCTGGCGTTGGCGTCGAGACGCACATTGGAGAACAGCAGCGAACGCCGCACCACCGCGCCCGAGATGATGCAACCGCCGGACACCATCGAGTTCACCGCGAGCCCCAGGCGGTCCTCGTCGTCGTAGATGAACTTGGCCGGCGGGAGCTGCTCCTGGTAGGTCCAGATCGGCCACTCCTCGTCGTAGAGATTCAGCTCCGGCACCGCGTCGACCAGCTCGAGATTGGCCTGCCAGAAGGCGTCCACGGTGCCGACATCGCGCCAATAGGCCTGCGCGCCGCTGTGCGCGTCGCGGAACGGATAGGCCATCACCCGGTAGTTGTCGATCGCCGCGGGAATGATATCCTTGCCGAAATCGTGATTGGAATTCGGCGTGTCGGCGTCGCGGATGAGCTGCTCGTAGAGGAACTGCGTGTTGAAGACGTAAATCCCCATCGACGCCAGCACCAGGTTCTCGCGTCCGGGAATCGGCTCCGGGTTGGCCGGCTTCTCCAGGAACTCGAGCGTGCGGCCGTCCGCGTCGACCTTCATCACGCCGAAGGCGCTGGCGCGCTCGCGCGGCACCTCGATGCAGCCGACCGTCATGTCGGCGTTGTGCTCCAGGTGGAAGGCAAGCATTGGGCCGTAGTCCATCTTGTAGATGTGATCGCCGGCCAGTATCAGCACGTAGGCCGGATCGTGATTGCGGATGATATCGATGTTCTGGTAGACCGCATCGGCGGTGCCCGAGTACCACGAGGTCGCGATGCGCTGCTGCGCCGGCATCAGCTCGACGAATTCGCCGAACTCGCCGCGCAGGAACCCCCAGCCCTTCTGGATGTGCTGGATCAGGGAATGCGCCTTGTACTGGGTCAGCACGCCGACACGGCGGATGCCCGAGTTGATGCAATTGGAGAGCGGGAAATCGATGATGCGGAACTTGCCGCCGAACGGCACCGCCGGCTTCACCCGCCACTCGGTGAGGTGCTTGAGCCGCGTGCCGCGCCCGCCCGCGAGGATCAGCGCCAACGTGTCGCGCGTGAGACGGCTGACGAAGCGTGGCGACTGCTCTCTTTTCATTGCTCCCTCACCCCCGTTCCTTGTATCGCGACCCGGCGCGCCGCTCACGACGACTGTCGGCATCACGAAAAATACCTTACCATGCTTCCGCGGCCGCGCGAAACCGGGCGCAGGCCGTCGCCAAACCAGAGTGCAATGCTCGTGTAATGCGGATCCATCAAACAACGATATCGAGCAGGCGAACCCGCCGACCATGAAAATTCTCTACGCCGCCAGCGAGGCCTTGCCGCTGATGAAGACCGGGGGGCTGGGCGACGTCGCCGGCAGCCTGCCGGCGGCGCTGCGGCGCCTCGGCAGCGATGCCCGCCTGGTGATGCCGGGCTACCGCGACGCCCTGGCGCGGGCGCCGTCGCCGCGCTGCGTGGCCGAGCTCGATCTGCCGGCGGTGCGCGGACGCGTGCGTCTGCTCGAAACCCGCCTGCCCGGCGACGTGCCGGCCTGGCTGGTCGATTTCCCGCCGGCCTACGACCGTCCCGGCAACCCCTATCTCGCTCCCGACGGCGTGGCCTGGCGCGACAACGCCGAGCGCTTCGCGCTGTTCGCGCAGGCCGTGGCGGCGATCGCCGACGGGCGGGCCCGGCTCGACTGGCGGCCGGCGCTGGTGCACGCCAACGACTGGCAGACCGGGTTGGTGCCGGCGCTGCTGTCGCGGCAAGCGGCCCGGCCGGCGACAGTCTTCACCATCCATAATCTCGCCTACCAGGGACTGTTCCCGCGGCCCGTGTTCGACCGTCTCGGGTTACCGTCGGAGTGGTGGCATCCGGACGCGCTCGAGTTCCACGGCCAGCTGTCGCTCATCAAGGCCGGGCTCGCGTTCGCCGACCGGCTGACCACCGTCAGCCCTGGGTACGCGCGCGAGATCCAGACGCCGGCCTTCGGTTGCGGCCTCGACGGCCTGCTCCGTCATCGTGCCGGCGTGTTGCGCGGCATCCTCAACGGCATCGATACCGTCGACTGGGATCCGGCGCGTGATCCGGCGCTCGCCCGGCCCTTCCACGCCGGCGATCTCGCGGCGCGGCGCGCGAACAAGCGCGCCTTGCAGGACGAATTCGGCCTCGCGCCGGATGACGACGTGCTGTTGCTGGGAAACATCGGGCGCATGGTCGAGCAGAAGGGCATCGACCTGACGATCGCGGCGCTGCCGGCAATCCTCGCGCTGCCGGCGCAAGTCGCGATGCTCGGCACCGGCGAGGCACGGTTTCAGCAGGCGCTGCGCGAGCTGGCGCGACGCTTCCCCGGCCGGCTCGCGGTCCGCATCGGCTACGTCGAGGCGCTCGCGCACCGCATCGAGGCCGGCAGCGACGCCTTCCTCATGCCGTCGCGCTTCGAGCCCTGCGGGCTCAATCAGCTCTACAGCCTGCGCTACGGCTGCGTGCCGATCGTGCACCGGGTCGGCGGGCTGGCCGACACCGTGATCGACGCCACGCCGGAGGCGCTCGCCGCCGGCATCGCCAGCGGCGTGGCGTTCGACCGGCCGAACGCCGCGGCGCTGATCGCGGCCGTGCAACGCGCGCTCGCGCTCTACCGCCAGCCGCGGGTGTGGGAACAAACGATGCGCACCGGCATGGCCCAGGACCACAGCTGGGAGCACAGCGCGCGCGATTACCTCGCGCTCTACGACGAGGCGCTGGCCGCCGCCGCGTGACGGCGGCCGGGACGCCTCTCCGTCCGGTCGCGCGGCGCGCCCGCGGCGCTCAGCCGTCGAGCGGAATGCGGATCACCACCCCGCCCATCACGTCGCCGATCTTGAAATCGCTCCGCGGCGTGTCCTTGTGCTCGTTGTGGCAGGTCACGCAGGCCGGCGCCACGGCGATGTCGGCGTACACGGCGGTGAAGTATTTCCTGCCGCCCAGGGTCTCCTCGCCGTAGTAGTTCTCGCCCTTGTGGTCGGCGACGTACTTGAGGCCGGCCTCCTCCTGCCCGGTCTTCGGCGCGTTCTGCTTGTTCACCGGCCACAGCGACAGCAGCGAATAGCTGAAGCCGGCGCCCTTGTCCCGCACCATCTCGGCGCCGGCGCGGAACATCTGCGCCGGCAGCACCAGCGCCTTGTCCTCCTTCCAGTGCTCGCTGGCCTTGATGACCTTTTCCTCGTTCTGCAGGCGATTGACGATGAGGCGGGTGTACACGGTCCGGTCGGTCTCGAGCACCAGGTGCAGATTGTCGGCCATGACCCGGGGCGTGACGGCGCTCGCCGGCTCGTCGCTGCAGGCGGCGAACAGCAGCGGCACGGCGGCCAGCACGGATGCGCGGAACAGCTTGTTGATGTCGTTCATGGTGAGTTCCTCGGGTTGTCGGATGGATGAAGACGTTGCGCGGCCATGTCCAGGCTCTCGATGTGCCGGGACGGCCGGCCGCGGAAATTGCGCGCGATCAGCGCGGGATCGGCGAGCGCGTCGATGGCGAAGGCGAGGCCGTGGCAGTGGAGGCACACGCCGCGGATCATTTTCTCGTTCGGCCGCAGGTTGCGGTTCTGGTTGTGCTGGACCGTCACGCGCTCGCGTCCCGCGTCGCGGTGAATCTCGCGCGGCAGATGACAGCTCGCGCAGGACACGCCGCTGCCGGCCGGGGCGTGCTGCGCGACCTCCGCCTGCCACAGCGCATGGTGCGGCGACTCGCGGTAGGCGCGGCTGTGCGTGTCGTCATGGCAGCCGAGACAGCCGTCGACCGCCGCCCGCCGGGGGTCGAAATCGTGGGCGCCGTGGCAGCTCGTGCAGCCGAGCCCGCGGTCATGCGCATCGCCGCGCATCGGTCGCCGCGCCTGCCCGGGCGACATCGGCGTGAGCCCCTGCCGAAGCCGCATCCCGTGCCGGCCGTCGAGAAAACCCTCGGCGTCGGCAGCGTGACAGGCCGCACACTGCGCGGGCCCCGGCCGGTCGCGCCAGGCCGCGCGAGCACCCGCGGCGTCCGCCGGCTGATGACAATCGCGGCAATTGACACCGCCGCGCGCGTGCGCGCTCAGCGCCCAGGCGTCGACCACGCCCGGGTCGGCCGCCGCGTGTGGCGATCCGTCCCGGTCGCCGGCCGCCAACGGCGCCTTGGCGGTCGGCGGCGCCGCGCGCAACGGCAACCGCGGCGTCGCCGCCGGCGGCGGCGCGTCGCGATGCTTGAGCAGAAACTCCTCGTACAGCGCGGTGTTGTCGTGATAGTTGTGGCAGCCGGCGCCGGCACAGGTCTCGAATCCCAGGTCGCGATGCGACGGTCGCTCCGCGCCGATGTCCGCGTGGCAGTGAACGCAGAAATCGGCGGCCAGCGTCACTCCCATGGCGCGCGTGCGCTCCGGCCGGTGCTCGACGTGACAGGTGACGCAGCGGCGCGCGTCGAGCAGCGCGACGCGGTCGGCATTGCGCGGGTCCTCGAACTTGCTGCGCGGGTGCGAGTCATTGCCCGCCTCGAGCCCGGCGCCGTGGCACTGCACGCAGGCCTCCTGGCTCACCCCCTGAAACGGCGTATGACAGGCGTCGCAGGCGATCTCGATCTGGTAGTGACCGCCGGTCATGTCCCCCGGCGCGAACAGGCGCCGGTCCGCGCCGAGCAGGGTCATGGAGAGAGCCGCCGTGAGGCCGAGGGCGGCCGCCGCCGCGGCGATCCAGAGTGCGGGTGTCTTCATGGGCATCGCCGCTCGGCATCGTCAAAAGTAGTACACCGACACAATGTGAAATCCGATCAGCGCCGGCAGCGGCCAGGTCAGCACCACGTGCGCCAGGCCGCCGGCCGACCGCGCCCACCGGCTGAAACGCGTCGGCACGCGCTCGAGCGCGACGCTCAGGCCGGCCACGGCCCCGAGCGCGGTGAGCGCGAGAAAGCTCGTCATGAGCTGGAAGTTCAGGCGCTCTCCGAGGCGCAGGCCGGTGTGCGCGAGCAGCACCGCCAGCGTCAGCGCGCCGAGACCGGCATGGGCGACGCGCCAGGCGTTGACCCCGCCCCAGCGGAAGCGCGGCCAGCGTTTGCGCAGCGTGAACCCGAGGCCGAGCAGCGTGGCGCCGAGCAGGGTATAGCCGCTCACCTGCTTCCAGCTTGCGTCGGTCCACAGGAATTCGGGATGGAACGGACGCTGCACCGAGTCGGCGACCGCGATCGGGCGCAAGCCGAGGAACAGCGCCCCCAGCAGGAGCGCCAGCAGCGCGCCCGCCAGCAGCCCCCGGCGACCGGGCATCGTCGCCACCAGTGCCGGCGCGCCGAGCAACTGGTTCAGCAACGGCCGGCAGCTGCCGCAGACGCGGCCGGCGCCGGTGCGCGCGCTCAAGTCCTCGAGCGTGCCGCAGCCGTCGCCCAGCGCGCGGCTGAGCGCCCCGCGCGATACGCCGGCGCAGTGGCAGACCGTCGCGCCCGCCGGCCAGTCGGCGACGCTCCGGGCCGCGTCGGACCAGAGCCGGCCGCGGATTCGGAACCGCCACAGTTGCCAGGGCCACAACCGGCGGTTGGCGAGGATCATCTCCTGTATGCGCAGGCTGTCACTCCAGCCGCCGACGGCGATGGCGCCGCACAGGCGATTGCGGTGCAGGACCAGCTTGCGATAGCGGCGGCCGTCGCGATCGGCATGCGTGACGCTGCGCAGGTCGGTGGCCGGCTCCTCGTCGCCGACGCGCCCGAAGCTGAAGATCGGCAGTCCCACCACCTTCAACTGGGCGGCCGCCAACGAGCCTTCGTAGCGCGCGTCCCCGCCGAGGGCGTTGTGCGCGGCCACCGCGGCCTGCTCGAGGCAGGGCGCGACCAGGCCGTAGACCCGGCCGCGATGCTCGGCGCATTCCCCGACCGCAAAGACATGCGGATCGGAGCTGCGCAGGCCATCGTCGACGCGGATGCCGCGCCCGACGCTCAAGCCGGCGTTCAGGGCGAGCTGGGTGTTCGAGCGTATGCCGGTCGCGAGCAGCACGGTGTCGCAGGCCACGGTCGCGCCACCGCGCAGCCGCGCGCCGGTCACGCGCGCCTCGCCCAGGATCTCCTTGATGCTGTCGCGCAGGATCAGCTCGATGCCGAGCGTCGTGACGTAGCGCTGCAGGCGCCCGGCCGCGGCCGCGTCGAGCTGGTGGTTCATCAGGCGCGGCGCGTGGTGCACCAGGCAGACCTCGGTGTGGTCGCGGCGCAGCGCGCGCGCCGCCTCCAGGCCCAGCAGTCCGCCGCCGAGCACCAGGGCGCGCCGGCTGCGCGCGCGCCGCGCCAGCAGGCGCTGCACGTCGCTCAGGTCGCGGAAGGTGTACACCCCGGGCCGGTCGACGCCGACGATGTCGGGAATATGCGGGCGCGAGCCGACCGCCAGGATCAGCGCGCCGTAGGCTTGCACGCGGCCGGCGGCGTCGCGCACAGTGCGCGCGGCGCGGTCGATGGCGAGGACGGCGCAATGATGGCGCTGCGCCACGCGATGACCCGGCGCGGGTTGCAGGCGGTTGTCGAGCGCCTGCCAGCCGATCTCGCCCATGAGCAGCGCCGACAAGCGCACGCGGTGATACGGCTCCCAGGGCTCGTCGCCGTACAGCACCAGCGGGCAGGACGGGTCGCGTTTGAGCAGTTCCTGCGCGGCATGGATGCCGGCCGGACCGGTGCCGACGATCACGATCGGCGCCGCGACGCCGATCGCGGCCTCCGGCGCGCGCGCCTCAGCCGGCCAGGCCGACATCGGGCCGGGCCGCGCCGTAGGCCGCGTCCTTCATGGCCTGCGCCAACACGCCGTAGACCGCGGCCCAGGCGTCGCGCAGCTCGCGCGTGAAGGCGTCGCCCAGGCCCTGCTCGAGCGTCCACAACAGCGCCGCGCCGACGGTCGAATAGTGCTCGGGCGCAACGCCGTAGGCGACATGGCGGCGGCCGAGGTCCTGCACCGCCGGCACGAGCGCGTCCAGCCGGTCGAGGCCGTTGACCGCGGTGGCGAGCATGCGCATGAGCTTGCGGCCCTGCTCCTCGAGATCGCCCTTGAACAGCGGCTGGAGCTTCGGGTCGAGCTCGAACAGCTTGTTGTAGAACAGCGCCGCCACCTGCTCGGCGTTCGGCGCCACCTGGGCAAAACTGGACTGGACCAGGGTCTTCTGTTTCGGTGTCATCGTCGTCTCCCGTTGCGCTGGCGTCAGCAATAAAAAGGCGCCCATCCGCGCCGGGCGAAACCCGGTCGAATGGACGCCTTTGTCCAAAGCGCGAACCGCCGTTGGATCGCGCGATCATGTCCGACACTGCCCGCGTCACGCGCGGGGCCATCCCTCAACGCGGAGCGAGCAGGCGCTCCGCGGTTCGGTAACCGCCCGGGCGCGAATTGCCCGGGCCGTGATCACGGAACAGCAAGCATTGTGCCAGCACGATCAACGCCGGCCGGGCGCGGGAAATGCGTGGGATTTTCGGATTCGACGCGCGCGTCTGCACCGTTACGGTGAGTCGCGGACTTGCGCGTGCCCGGGATGGGTGCAGCGCGAGAACAATCTCACGGCACGCGGCGTGCGCTCAGGATGCCTGGCGGCGTGCCCGCTCCTTGTAGCCGGGATCGATCCAGCAGCGCGGCAACGCCTCGCCGGACGGGAACTGCAGATCGGCCTTGGCGAACGGCGCCGGCTCCGGCATCTCCTCGCCGGCATGGAAGCGCCCCTGCACCTCGCCGGCGCAGGGATCGAACAGCGCCGCGTTGTCGAGGATCTCGACCAGGTCGCCGGTGGTTATGTGTTTCAGGAACATGTCATCTCCTCGACCTGTCAGGCGACGGTCACGCCGCGCTCCAGGTACACGTCTTGAATGGCATTGAGCAGTGCGACGCCGTCCTTGAGCGATTTCTGAAAGGCCTTGCGGCCGGAGATCAGGCCCATGCCGCCGGCGCGCTTGTTGATCACCGCGGTGCGCACCGCCTGGGCGAGATCGTTCTGCCCCGAGGCGCCGCCGGAGTTGATCAGGCCGGCGCGCCCCATGTAGCAGTTCACCACCTGATAGCGGGTGAGATCGACCGGGTGGTCGGTGGTCAGCTCGCTGTAGACCTTCTTGTGGGTCTTGCCGAAATTGAGCGCCGTGAAGCCGCCGTTGTTCTCGGCCTGCTTCTGCTTGATGATGTCGGCCTCGATGGTGACGCCGAGGTGATTCGCCTGGCCGGTGAGATCGGCCGAGACATGGTAGTCGACGCCGTCCTTCTTGAAGGCGTTGTTGCGCAGATAGCACCACAGCACGCACACCATGCCGAGCTCGTGCGCGTAGCGGAAGGCGTCGGTGATCTCCTGGATCTGGCGATGCGACTCCTCGGAGCCGTAATAGATGGTCGCCCCGACGCCGGCCGCCCCGAGGTTGAAGGCCTGCTCGACGCCGGCGAACAGGATCTGGTCGTAGCGGTTCGGATAGCTCAACAGTTCGTTGTGGTTGAGCTTGACGATGAACGGGATGCGGTGGGCGTACTGGCGCGCGACCGCGCCCAGCACGCCGACCGTGGAGGCGACGCCGTTGCAGCCGCCCTCGATCGCCAGCCGCACGATGTTCTCGGGGTCGAAGTAGTCGGGGTTGGGCGCGAAGGCGCTGCCGCCGGAGTGCTCGATGCCCTGGTCGACCGGCAGCAGCGACAGGTAGCCGGTGCCGGCCAGCCGGCCGTGATCGAAGAGCCGCTGCAGATTCGCCAGCACCCGCGGGCTGCGGTCCGAGCGCATCAGCACGCGCTCGACGAAATCCGGGCCCGGCAGATGCAGTTTGTCGCGCGCCACCGTGGTGCAGCGGTGCGACAGCAAACGATCGGCTTCGTCGCCCAGCAAGCGGACGATGTTGTCCATCATTTCAACCTCCTCGGCCTGGCGGCCTGCCGGCCTTCCCGCCGCGGGGGCGGTGCTTTAGTGCACGGCTTGCTTGCGCGCCTGTTCGAAGCAGTCCTCGCGCCACAGGCAACCCGTCTGGTCGCACACCCCGTCGCGGGCGGTGGCGAAGCAGTCGAAGTTGCCCTCGGTGCGCTGGATCATCCGGATCAGCTCGATCTTGTCATGCTTGCCGGGCGCTACGCCCCGTTCCTGCGCGATCGCACGAAGCTTTTGCAGTTTCACGCCGCTCCTCCTTGAAGATCTGGCCAAACTGAACAAAACTAATGAAGGAAGGCATCGTCGAACCGATGACGACGCAATATTGTCCCGCCAAGCGCCGCGTCGAACCTTGACGGAGATCAACATCATACTCCCGCCGGCGCGCCTGACCAGACCCCGCGCGCCGCCCCTTTGACAAGACGTGCCGACGGTGAAAGTATAGGCACATCACCGCGAACACGACACCACCGCCGCGCGCCGGCCGCGCGGAGGCCGCGCCGCCGTCGCCCCGCGACGCCGGCCGGCGCACCGGAAAGGAGCCGACATGCAGAACAAGACCATCGACGAGTTGCGCGCGCTGGCCAAGTCGCGGGGCTTGAGCGGCTACGCCAAGCTGCGCAAGGACCAGCTGCTCGCCCTGCTCAAGACTGCATCCCCGCGCCAACGCGCCGGCGCGGCCGGCAGGAAACCGGCGGTGAAGAAAACCGCGCAACCGAAGCCGGCCGCGCGCGCCGCGAAACCCGGCAGCGCGCCGTCCAAGGCGGCAGGCGGCCGGGCCGCGACCCGGCACCGTCCGGCGGTCAGCGCACCCGCGGGCAAGGCGCGGATTTCCCCTGGCGTCGAGACCGCCCGGACCGCAATGCCGGCACCGCCGGACACTGACGGCGCGGATGCGGCGCGCGCCGAAGCCGGCGCGGGCGCGGCCAATCCGCCGTGGCCGCCCGCCTGGTGGCAGCCGCCGGCACGCGACGCCGAAAGCGCCAAGTACGCGATCAGCGCGGCGACCGAACCGGCCGACGACCTCGGCGAGGACATCGAGCGCCTGCCGATGCTTCGCGGGCCGACGCTCATGCTGCTGCCGCAGAAGCCGGGCATCCTCCACGCCTACTGGTCGCTACCCGCGGACGCCGATGCGGCCGCGTTGCGGCTGCGCCTGTGCCGCATGGTCGGCGGCCTCACCGAGGTATTGAGCGAGGTCGCCCTGCCGTCGGCGCGGGGCAACTTCTATTTCCATCTGGACGCCGACTTCGGTGCCGGCGATGCCCTGGTGCAGCTCGGCGAATACCGCGACGGGGTGTTCCTGAGCCTCATGCAGCGCGGCCTGCCGCGCCTTCCCTTGCGCCACGCGGGCCCGGCGTTCTGGCTGAGCGCGGCGCTGTTCCGCCGCCGCTTCGTCGAGACTCCGCTGGGGTCGAGCGGCGCCTTCCTGTCCCGGCCCGACGTCATCAGCAGCCGCTAGCGCCGCCTTTGGAACCGAAAGGCTATCTGGCGCTGGTGCTGCATGCCCACCTGCCGTTCGTGCGGCATCCGGAGCATGCGCGCTTCCTCGAGGAGGACTGGTACTTCGAGGGCCTGACCGAGACCTATCTGCCGCTGCTCGACGTCTTCGAGGGACTGGCGCGCGACGCCATCCCGTTCCGCGTCACGCTGTCGCTGTCGCCGACGCTGCTGTCGATGATGACCGACCCGCTGCTTTCCCAGCGCTACCTCGATTATCTCGACGCGCGGCTCGCGGCGCTCGACGGCGAAGCGGCACGCACCCGCGGCGACGGCCATTTCGGGCCGGTGGTCGAGTTCTACCGCGGGCGCTATGACCACCTGCGCCGGCGCTTCTTCGAGCACGACCGCCTGGACATCGCAAGCGCCTTCCGCCGCCTGCAGGACGCCGGGCACCTGGAGATCCTCACCTGCGGCGCGACCCACGGCTACCTGCCGCTGCTCGCGACGCAGCCGGAGAGCGTCTACGCCCAGCTCGCCATGGCGGTGCGCACCCACGAGCGCATCCTCGGCCGCCGGCCGCGCGGCATCTGGCTGCCGGAGTGCGCCTACGCGCCGGGCCTCGACGCGATTCTCGCCGAGTTCGGCATCGACCATTTCTTCCTCGATTCGCACGGCGTGCTCGGCGCCGAGCCGGCCCCGCGTTACGGCGTGCATCGTCCGCTGCGCACGCCGGGCGGGCCGGCGGCCTTCGGCCGCGACTACGAATCGTCCAAACAGGTGTGGTCGGCGATCGAGGGCTATCCCGGCGACCCGGTGTACCGCGAGTTCTACCGCGACGCCGGCTTCGACGTGGATGCGCCGCATATCCGCCCGCTGCTGCACGCCGGCATCCGCGGCTTCACCGGATTGAAATATCACCGCATCACCGGGCAGGGCGACTGGAAGGAGCCCTATCATCCCGGCTGGGCGCGCGAGCAGGCCGCGGCGCATGCCGGGAATTTCATGTTCAACCGCCAGAAGCAGGTCGGGTGGCTGCGCGACGCCTGCGACGCGCCGCCGATCGTGGTCGCGCCGTATGATGCCGAGCTGTTCGGGCACTGGTGGTTCGAAGGGCCGCAGTGGATCGATTTTCTGCTGCGCAAGATCGCCTGCGACCAGGACGAGGTGAAGACCATCACGCCGCTGGAATATCTCGACCGCTACGGCGCACCCGACATCGGCCAGCCGCCCGAGTGCAGCTGGGGCGCGGGCGGTTTCCATGAAGTCTGGCTGAACGGCAGCAACGACTGGATGTACCCCTACCTGCACGACGCCGCCGAGATCATGGCCGGGCTGGTGCGGCACCATCCGGATGCGCGCGGCATGCAGCGCTGGGCCCTGGACCAGGCGGCGCGCGAGCTGCTGCTCGCCCAGGCCAGCGACTGGGCGTTTCTCATGAAGACCGGCACGGCCGTCGAATATTCCGCCAAGCGCTTCAAGACCCACCTGCACCGCTTCCACCGCTGCACGGAGATGCTGGGACGGAACGACTTCGACGAGAATTACCTGCGCGAGATCAGCCGGCGCGACAGCCTGTTCCCCGACATGGACTACCGGATATTCCAGCAGCGGCCCTGGACCTGATGTCGCCCGTCGCCGCCGCGACTACAAACGGCCGGCCGCCAGCGCCGCACCCAACAGCCCGACCTTGGGATTCATCACCACCTGCACCGGAATGTCTTCGAGCAGCGCGCCCATGCGGCCCTTGTCGCGGAACGCGTTGAGAAAATCCCCGGTGCGCAACATCTCGACGATCTTGGGCGCGATGCCGCCGGCGATGTAGACGCCGCCGCGCGGCAGCAGGCTGAGCGCCAAATTGCCGGCGAAGGCACCGTAGGCCTCGACGAAAATCTCCATGGCCTCGACCGCCAGCGCGTCGCTGCCCTGCGCGCCCGCGGTGCTGATCGCGGCGGCCGGATCGGCCTGGCTCTCGCTGAGGTCGTCGGTGGCGTGCCCGTGCTGCTGGGCGAGGAAGCGATAGATGTTCACCAGCCCCGGGCCGGACACCACGCGCTCGACCGACACGCGCTTGTACCGGTCGCGCAGGAAATTGAGCAGCGCGATCTGACGGTCGTCGGTCGGCGCGAAGTCGACGTGACCGCCCTCGCTCGGCAGCACCTCGTAATGATCGCCCGACCACACCAGCACGCCGACCCCGAGGCCGGTGCCGGCGCCGATCAGCGCGCGCGGCGCGCGCGCCTCGGCGCGGCCCGGCTGCAGCACCGAAAGGTCGCCGGGCCTGAGCGCCTCGAGGCCGTAACCGACCGCCTGAAAATCGTTGATCAGCCGAACGTGGGGGACATCGAGCGCGCGCGCGAGCGATGCGCTGTCGAGCCGCCACGGCAGATTGGTGAGCTTGGCCGTCTGGCGCCCGCCAGCCGTCGTGACCGGCCCTGCGACACCGAAGCAGGCGCCGGTCACGCGTGCGGCCGGCCGCTCGGCGGCGACGAACTCCTGGGCCATCGACGCCAGATCCTTGTAGGCGGCGCTGTCGAAACGCCGCTCGGCCAGCACCCGGCAGGCGCCGCCCTCGACATCGGCGAGCTGCAGCAGCGTCTTGGTGCCGCCGATGTCGCCGGTCAGTACGGGCATGGGGCGCTCCGTGCGTAAATCATGCGCCCATGATGCCCGCGCATGCCGTCAAACTCAAACGCCCGGCAGGATGCTGAAAAAGCCGCTCCGCGACTATTTCCCGAAAGCGGCTGCCAGCCGCGCGACACAACAAAGTGGCGACGGCGCACCGCGATGCGGTCAAAGCTCGTACTCGAGGTTGTCGATCAAGCGCGCGCGGCCGAGCCAGGCGGCGGCCAGGATCACCAACTGCTTGTCGCCCTCGCCCGGCTCGCCCAGGTCCTGCTGACGGCGCACGCTGACGTATTCGGCCCGGAAGCCGGCTTCGGTGAGCGCCTGCTTGGCCCGGTCCTCGGCGCCGGCCGGCGGCGCGCCCGTGGAAGTTATCCGGTCGCGCAGTTCGCGCAGCACCGCGTACAGGCGTGGCGCGGCCCTGCGCTCGTCGGCGCTCAGATAGGCGTTGCGCGAACTCAAGGCCAGGCCGTCGGCGTCGCGCACCGTGTCGATGCCGACGATTTCGACCGGCATGCCGAGGTCCGACACCATCAGACGGATCAGCAGCAGTTGCTGATAGTCCTTCTTGCCGAACAGCGCCGCGTCCGGCGTCACCAGGTTGAACAGCCGGTTGACCACGGTGGTGACGCCGCGGAAATGCCCGGCGCGATGGGCGCCGCACAGGATGTCGCTGAGTACCGGCACCTCGACGATCGTCTGTGCCGCGCGGCCGCGCGGGTAGATCTCGTCGTCGCCCGGCGTGAACAGCAGATCCACGCCGGCCGCCTCCAGCACCCGGCGGTCGTCATCCGGCGTGCGCGGATAGGCCGCGAAGTCCTCGTTCGGCCCGAACTGCAGCGGATTGACGTAGATGCTCGCGACCACCGCGTCACCGTGCCGGCGCGCCTGCTCCATGAGGTGCCGGTGGCCGGCGTGCAGATTGCCCATGGTCGGCACGAAGGCGATGCGCCGGCCGGCGGCGCGCAGCGCGGCGATATGCTGCTTGAGCTCGGCGATAGTGGGGGCGGTGATCAATCGAAGCTGTGCTCCGGCCCCGGAAACCGCCCGGCGCGCACCGCGTCGACATAGGCCATGACCGCGTCCTCGATGCTCTTGGCGCCGTCCATGAAGTTCTTCGAGAACTTGGGGCTTGGGCGCGGGTAGATGCCGAGCATGTCCTGCAGCACCAGCACCTGGCCGCTGCAATCCGGGCCGGCGCCGATGCCGATGGTGGGAATCGTGAGCGCATCGGTGATCGTCCTGGCGAGCGCGGCCGGAACCGCCTCCAGCACCAGCAGGCTGGCGCCGGCATCCTCCAGGCGCCGGGCATCGTCGCGCAGGCGCTGGGCGCTGTCCGGGTCGCGCCCCTGCACGCGGTAACCGCCGAGCTGGTGCACCGACTGCGGCGTGAGCCCGAGGTGTCCGCAGACCGGGATGCCGCGCTCCACCAGGAAGTGCACGGTCTTGACCATCGGCGCGCCGCCCTCCAGCTTGACCACGTGCGCCCCGCCCTCCTGCATCAGCCGCCCGGCGTTCTCGATCGCCTGCTCGGGCGCGATCTGGTAGCTCATGAACGGCATGTCGCCGATGATCAGGGCGCGTCGCACGCCGCGCGCCACGCACGCGCAGTGATAGACCAGCTCGTCGACCGTCACCGGCAGCGTGCTGGCGTGGCCCTGCATCACCATGCCGAGCGAGTCGCCGACCATCACCATGTCGACGCCGGCGCGGTCGAGCAGCGCCGCGAAGCTGTAATCGTAGGCCGTGAGACAGACGATCTTCTCGCCGGTCTCGCGCATGGCCTTGAGCGTGCCGACCGTGACCGGTTTCATGGCGACGGCAGCGGATTGTAGAAGTGGCGGCCGCTCTTCACGCCGCGCAGATGCTCGAGCAGCGACTGGAAGTCGGCGTCACTCTCGACGAAATTGGCGGCGGCGGCGTTGACGATCAACAGCGGCGCGGCGGTGTAGTGATAGAAGAAGCGCGTGTAGGCGTCGACCACGGTCTCGAGGTAGTCGCGGTCGATGCCGCGCTCGTAGGCCACGCCGCGCCGTCGCACCCGGTCCAGCAGCACGTCGACCGGCGCCTGCAGGTAGATCACCAGGTCGGGCGCCGGCAGGTCGAGGCTGAGCTGCTGATAGACCTGGTCGTAGAGCCGCCACTCGTCGTCGTCGAGCGTGATGCGCGCGAACAGGCTGTCCTTCTCGAGCAGGAAATCGGCGACCCGCGTCGGCTGGAACATGTCGCCCTGCTTGAACTCCTGCAATTGCCGGGCGCGCTGGAAAAGAAAATACAGCTGGGTGGGCAGCGCGTACTGCTTGCGCGACTGGTAAAAGCGCTCCAGGAACGGGTTCTCCTCCGGCCGCTCCAGCACCAGGCCGCTGCCGTAGGCCTGCGAGAGCTTCTCGGCCAGGCTGGTCTTGCCGACGCCGATCGGCCCCTCCACCACCACGTAGCCGGGATTCGGGGCGGCGAGGCCGAAGGGCGTCGCGGTCTGGGTGCTGGAGCTCATGGTTCTGATCTAGTCCTGCTCGCCGCTCGTCAATCCGCTGGCCAGTCGCTCGATCCGCTGTCCGGCGCAGCCGGCCAGCAGATCGGCCACCCGCCCGCGCCCCGGGATCGCCGCATCGGGGGCGATCTCGGCTAAAGGATACAGGACGAAGGCGCGTTCGTGGAGCCTCGGGTGCGGCAATGTCAGGCCCGGCGCCTCGCGGGTCACGGAGACCGTCGAATTCGCCGGAAAATACAGGAGCAGATCGAGATCCAGCGTGCGCGGCCCGCCGGGCTCGCCGCGCCGGCGGCCGCGCGCCGCCTCGATGTCGAGCAGCGCGCGCATCAGCGCCTCGGGGGCGAGCGCCGTGCTGAGCCGGCATACCGCGTTGATGAAATCCGGCTGATCGGCCCGACCGACCGGCGCGGTGCGATACAACGATGAGCCGGCCTCCCAATGCGTGGTCGGCAGCGCGGCGAGCAGCGCCGCGCCGCGCCGGACCTGGGCAATGGGATCGTCGAGATTGCTGCCGAGCGCAATATAGGCGCGCGCGCGGCCGTCACCCGACGTCATGGCTCTTGTCGCGGCGCTTGCGGCGCCGCCGGCGGCGGCGCGTGGCGCCTTCCTGGGGTCCGAGCGCGCGCACCATGCCGCCGCGCTCATCGGGATCGACCTCCTGGAAGCGCGTCCACCAGTCGGCCAGCTCGCGCTCCTCCTCGCCGGCATGGGCGCGCAACAGCAGGAAATCGTACGCCGCACGGAAGCGCTTGCTCTCGAGCATGCGGAACGCGCTCTTGCCCTGGCGGCGCGGCAGCTTGAGCTGCGCCAGCCAGATCTCGCGCATCGGCACGCTGTAGCGCTTGGGGATGGAGACATGTTTGAGCTGTTGGCGCAACACGCCCTCGCCGGCCTGCTGCCAGGCCTCGTAGGGCATCGCACCTCCCTCGATCAGCCGCTGCGCCTCGAGCCGCACCGGTTCCCACAGGATCGCCGCGAACAGGAAGGCCGGATTCACCGGCTTGTCCTGCTCGACGCGCGCGTCGGTGTTGGTCAGGGCCTGGGGCAGCAGCACGCGCGGGTAGTGCTGGTCCTCGCCGCCGAGACTCTCCTCGGTGAGCGGGAACAGGAACTGGAACAGGCCGTACTGGCGCAGCAGCTCGTAGGTCTCGACCGCGTAGCCGCCGTGAAACAGCTTCAGCACCTCCTCGAAGGTGCGCGCCGGCGGCACCGTCAGCAGCAGGTGGGCGAGATCGCGGATCGGCGCGGCGGTCCGGTCCTCGATGCGGAAACCGAGCTTGGCGGCGAAGCGGATGACCCGCAGCATGCGCACCGGGTCCTCGCGATAGCGGGTCTCGGGATCGCCGATCATGCACAGGATGCCGTGCTTGAGATCCTGGGCGCCACCGACGTAGTCCATCACCGAAAAATCGCGGATGTTGTAATACAGCGCGTTGACGGTGAAGTCGCGCCGCAGCGCGTCCTCCTCCTGGGTGCCGAAGACGTTGGCGGCGTGATAGCGGTCGGTCGTGTCGTCCGCGTCCTCGCCGTCCTCCGGCTCGTCGGCGCGCGGCGTGGCGCGGAAGGTGGCGACCTCGATGATCTGGCGGCCGAAGTGCACGTGCGCCAGCCGGAAACGCCGGCCGATCAGCCGGGCGTTGCGGAACACCTGCTTGATCTGCTCGGGGTGGGCGTCGGTGACGACGTCGAAGTCCTTGGGCTCGCGGCCCAGCATCAGGTCGCGCACGCAGCCGCCGACCAGCAGGCTGGCGTAACCCGCCTCCCGCAGGCGGTTCAGGACTTTCAGGGCGTTCTCACTGATCTGGGCGCGCGAGATGGGATGCTCCGCGCGGGGAATGATCAACGGCGTGTTAATCGTATCACCTTGGGTCTTAAGCGCCTGTCCGAGGGTTATTGGTTCGTTGTTAAAAAGTCCCGGGTGCGTATAATAGCACCCCTTTTCGGGCTAACGGTAAGCCGAAAGGCCAATGCTCCCTTCGTCTAGTGGCCTAGGACGTCGCCCTCTCACGGCGAAAACAGGGGTTCGAGTCCCCTAGGGAGCGCCATCCGGCGAAACTCACGCCGTCTGGCTTGGGGGAGCGCCATCCGGCTTGAAACACCGGGCGCCGGCCGCATATCCCCCGAGTCGCCAAACACCCGTTTTTTCGCCATGACCCGCACCGCCCACAGCGCCGACGTCACGCTCTCGACCTTTTTCGCCGAGGTCCTGGACAAATCCCGCACCATGCCGGTGGTCGTGGATTTCTGGGCCGACTGGTGCGGCCCCTGCCGCATGCTGATGCCGGTCCTGGCCGGGCTCGCCGACGAATACCAAGGCAGGTTCTTCCTCGCCAAGGTCAATGCCGACCGCGAACAGGAGCTGGCCGCGCGCTACGGTGTCCGCAGCCTGCCGACCGTCAAGGTCTTCAGGAACGGTGCGGTGGTGGACGAGTTCCTGGGCGCCCAGCCGGAACCGGTGATCCGCGCGCTGCTCGACCGCCACATTCCGCGCCCCGCGGATACGCTGCTCGACGCGGCGCTGGCCGCCGCCCGGGCCGGGCGCCTGGACGAGGCGCTGGCCGGCATCGAACAGGCGGCCGGGCTCGATCCCGACTACGACCGGGTGAAGTTCGCCCGCGCCCGTGTGCTGCTCGGGCTCGGACGGCTCGACGAGGGCGAGCAGGTCTTGAACAGCGTATCGATCGCCGCCCAGGGCGATCCGGAGCTCGCGGCGCTGCGGACGCAGCTCGCGTTCCGGCGCATCGCCGCCGGCAGTCCGCCGGCCGAGGAGCTCGGTGCGCGCATCGCCCGCGATCCCGGCGACCTGGAGGCGCGCTACCGGCTGAGCGCGCTCAAGGTCCTGGCGGAAGACCACGCCGGCGCGCTCGAACAACTTCTCGAAATCGTGCGCCGCGACCGCCAGTTCCGTGACGACGCCGGCCGCAAGACCATGCTGGCAGTGTTCAACCTGCTCGGCGGCAGCGGCGAGCTGGTGAACGCCTACCGCCGGCAGTTGTCGATGGCGCTCAACTGAGCGTCACGCCGCCGCGGGCCGTCCGGCGTCCGGAAAGTACTTCCCGGCCATGCGTTCCACATAGCGCGTCAGCCGCGGCAGCAACCGGGCATGGGCCTTGAGCGGCGAATCGAAAGGCGGCGCCAGCAGGCTGGCGAGAAAGGCGAAGGCGGTCGCGTCGAGCGAGGTCGGCGTCTCGCCCATGAAGAACGGCTTGTCGCCGAGGAAATCGGCGAGCGCATCGAGGTCCTGCCTGGCCAGCGCATAGATCTCCTCGGAATCGTGCCGCCCCATGCCGTGGCCGTAGAGCTGGGCGAGCGCCTTCTTGCGCATCATCTGCGCGATCATCCGCCGCACCACCACCGGCAGGAATCCGAAGATCGCGCGGCGCGTGACCTCCCAGTGCGCGCGCACCGCCCAACGGTCGTGAACCACCGCCCAGTAGAGATGCTCCTCCATCAATCGCTGCAAGCCCAGCGCCATGGCGCGCTGGGCCGGACTCAAGGCCGCGTCGAGCGCGTTTCCGTAGGTGGACTTGAGATAATCGATGATGAAGCGCGAGTCGGCGATGTGCCGGCCGTGGTCCTCGATGTAGGGAAACTTGCCCTTCGGGGCCTTGCGGATGTCGGCGCGCCGGACGACCTCGTAGGGCAGGCCGGCCATGCGCAAGTAGGTCTCGACCTTCATGCAGAACGGGCTGGCGCTCGGCAGGCCCCACAGCGGCCGGAATTGATAGAGCATGATCATGGCGAGTCCCCGATGACGGCGCGGCCGAGACCGGCGAAGCATACCCGCAAATACGCGGCACCTCCATGGGCGTGGCCGGTCTCGACGGCGCCTACTTGTTCTTAATATAAGTATCGTCGTCGAAGGTCGCCACCCAGTGCGGCCGGTACACGACCATGAGCGCGAGCGCGGAGCCGGTCAGGATCGCCTCGGGGAAAACCATCAGCAGATAAAACGGCAGATAGTGCTCGGCGAGATAGCCCAGGCCGTAGGTCCCGGCGGCCACGAACAACGATGCGGACGCCAGGCCGGTCGCGGCCATCGCCGCCGCGGCGCCGAAGAAACCGGCGACGAAGACATAGACGAAGAAATGCCGCGGCAGCCGGCGCGCGGCGGCGCGGTAGATCGCATGGCTCACCGCCACCGGGAGCGCACCCATCAGCAGCGCGTTGATCGAATACGCCTGCCAGCCGCCCAGGCCGCTCAGCGTGACGCCGGCGACCACGATCGCCATGGCGAGCAAGGCCAGCCGCCAGCCGAACATGAGGGTCGCGAGGGTCGCGCCGAGAAAATGGAAATTGAGCCCCGGCGCGACGCCCGCCTTGATGCGCCACAACACCATCAGCACCACGCAGGCGCCGAGGAACACGTTGAGCTGCTCGCCGTCGCGCAGCCGCCGCCACGGCAACCGCCGGGCGGCGAACAGCGCGAGCGCGAGCAGCGCGGCGTGGCCGAGCCACAGCCACGCGGGCGGCAACAATCCGTCGGGAAGATTCATGGCGGGCGCATCGACACGGGACGGCGATTTTGCCCGAGGCACGCCCGGTATGCTAGCGTATTCCGACACCGGCCGGATGACCGCGGTCCCGACCGATCAACGAACCATCCCAAGGAGAACGCCATGCGCACCACCCTGCCCACCCTGCTGCTCGCCGCCACGCTGTCCGTTCCCGCGCTGGCGCCGGCCGCCGGGCCGCGCGTCATCGACGTCAAGCTCGACAGCTATTCGATCACACCGGAAACCATCACCGTCAAGACCGGCGAGCCGGTGACGCTCAAGGTCACCAATGCCGCCGGCATGGTGCCGCACAACCTCATCATCCAGGCGCCCGAGGCGGGCATCGACGTCAACCTCGACCTGTCCGGCGGCAAGAGCGGCAGCGCGACCTTCACCCCGACCAAGCCCGGGCGCTACGAGATGCACTGCGACAAGAAACTGCTGTTCTTCAAGAGCCACAAGGAAAAGGGCATGCACGGCACGCTGATCGTCGAGTAGCGGCACCCCGTCAGCCGGACGCGAGCCGGTGCGCGGCGCGCGTCGTCTCCGGCAGGCGGTAACGGGGCGCGCAGGCCAGCACGTAGTCGATCGCGCTGGCGAGGCTCAGGCGATGTCCGATCGACACGTACACCGGCTTGACGCCGGCGCGCGTACGCAGCGCCGCACCGACGGTCTCGCCGCGATCGACGAGCGGCCGCCAGGCACCGCGCCGGCGCGGCACGGGTTCGTGAACGCCGACCAGGATCGACTTGGCCACGCCGATCGACGCCACATCGAGCAGCACGCCGAGATGGCAGGCCAGCCCGAAGCGGCGCGGATGGGCGAGGCCCTGGCCGTCGCACAGGATCAGGTCGGGGCGCTGGCGCAATCCGGCGAGAGCGTCCAATAGCGCCGGGATCTCGCGAAACGACAACAGCCCGGGCACATAGGGAAATTCGACCGGCCGGCGCGCGATCGCCTGATCGACCGGCGCGAGGTCGGGAAAGCTCAACACCGCCACCGCGGCACGCACCGTCCGGCCGTCGTCCTCGAACCCCACGTCCAGGCCGGCGACATGCCGCACGCGCCCGATCCGGTCGCGCGACTCGACGCGGTCGCGCAGGCGCTGCTGGAGCGCGATCGCGTCGCGGGCGCTGGCCGGCCAGGAACGCGGCCGCCGCAACCTCATGCGCGCCGCGCGCCGCGCGCGCCCGCACGGCGGTCGCGAACCGAAGCGAGTCCGGCGGCCGACCAAAGACACGCGCGATCCAGGGCTTTCACCGGGCCAACGCTAACGCAGGACGCGCCGAAACGAAAGCCGCGTTGACCGCGCTTGGCCGGCACGGACGCTCGTGGTCTACTTACCCCGATGACCGATTCCAGGCAAATGTCATGTCCACGGTGAGCCTCGACACGCCGCCGCCGGCTGCCGATCGCGCCGCGCTGATTGCGACGCTTTCGCACGTGCTGCCGGCCGGCGCGCTACTGACCGACGACGAGGACCTGCGGCCCTACGAGTGCGACGGGCTGTCGGCCTATCGCCGGACGCCGCTCGCGGTCGCGCTCCCGGCCAGCGTCGCCGAGGCGCAGGCGGTGCTGCGCACCTGTCATGCGCTCGGCGTGCCGGTGGTCACGCGCGGCGCCGGCACCGGGCTGTCGGGCGGCGCGCTGCCGCACGCCGCCGGCGTGCTGTTGTCGCTCACGCGCCTCAATCGCATCCTCGCGATCGACCCGGTGAACCGCACGGCGCGCGTCGAGCCGGGGGTGCGCAACCTGGCCATCTCCCAGGCGGTGGCACCGCACGGGCTCTACTACGCCCCGGACCCCTCCTCCCAGATCGCCTGCTCGATCGGCGGCAACGTCGCTGAGAACGCCGGCGGCGTGCACTGCCTGAAATACGGCCTGACCGTGCACAACATCCTCGGGCTCGAGCTGCTGACGGTGGACGGCGAGCGGGCCCGCGTCGGCGGCCAGGCCCTGGACGGCCCCGGCTACGATCTGCTCGCGCTGCTGACCGGCTCGGAGGGCATGCTGGCGGTGATCGTCGAGGTCACGGTGAAGCTGCTGCCCCGGCCGGAGCGCGCCCAGGTGGTGCTGGCCGCCTTCGATTCGGTAACGGCCGCCGGCGCGGCAGTCGCCGGCATCATCGGCGCCGGCATCGTGCCCGCCGGGCTCGAGCTGATGGACAATCTCGCGATCCGCGCCGCCGAGGACTACGCGCAGGCCGGTTACCCGGTCGACGCCGCGGCGATCCTGTTGTGCGAGCTGGACGGCGTCAACGAGGAGGTCTCGGAGCAGATACTGCGCGTGCGCGAGCTGCTGCGCCGCCACGGCGCGAGCGCGGTACGCACGGCCCGTGACGAAGCGGAGCGCGCGCGCTTCTGGGCCGGGCGCAAGGCGGCGTTTCCGGCGGTCGGCCGGCTCGCTCCCGATTACTACTGCATGGACGGCACCATCCCGCGCGCGCGGCTCGCCGAGGTGCTGGAACGTATCACCGCGCTGTCCGCGGACTACGGCCTGGCGGTGGCCAACGTGTTTCACGCCGGCGACGGCAACCTGCATCCGCTGATCCTGTACGACGCCAACCGGCCCGGCGAGCTGAAACGCGCCGAGGAATTCGGCGGCCGGATCCTCGAGCTGTGCGTCGCGGTCGGCGGCACCATCACCGGCGAGCACGGCGTCGGGATGGAGAAGATCGACCAGATGTGCGTGCAGTTCGCGACGGCGGAGCTCGCGCAATTCCATGCGATCAAGCATGCCTTCGATCCGCGCGGCCTGCTCAATCCCGGCAAGGCGGTGCCGACCCTGCATCGTTGCGCGGAATTGGGGGCGATGCATGTGCACGGCGGCAATCTGCCGTTTCCGGATCTGGAAAGATTTTAACGCTCAGTGGCAAGTAGCAAGTGGCAAGTAGCAAGGAACAGCTCGCGAACCGGAACCGATGACCGGATCTCAAAACCCGAACCTGCCACTAAAGGCTAGCTGCTCCCACACCTGCACCTCGATGGGTTTACTTGCCACTTACCACTTGCTACTTGCTACTGAATTTATATGACGATTTCCAACGATCTCTCCGACGCCCTCTGCGCCACCGTTCGCGACGCGGCGGAGCGGAAAACGCCGCTCGTAATATACGGCGGCGGCAGCAAGGCCTTCTACGGACGCCGCGTCGAGGGCGAGCCGCTGGCGGTCGCGGGCCATCGCGGGATCGTCCATTACGCGCCGTCGGAGCTGGTGCTCAGCGCGCGCGCCGGCACACCGCTCAACGAGATCGAGGCGGCGCTCGCGCAGGCCGGGCAGATGCTGCCCTTCGAGCCGCCGCACTTCGGCGCCGGCGCCACCCTGGGCGGCTGCGTGGCCTGCGGGCTGTCGGGCCCGCGTCGTCCCCATGCCGGCAGCGTGCGCGACTACGTGCTGGGCGTGACGCTGGTCAATGGCCGCGGCGAGCACCTGCGCTTCGGCGGCGAGGTGATGAAGAACGTCGCCGGCTACGATGTGTCGCGGCTGATGACCGGCGCGCTCGGCACGCTCGGCGTGCTGCTCGACGTCTCGCTCAAGCTGCTGCCGCGTCCGGAACAGGAGCTGACGCTGGCGCTGGCGCTGCCGGCCGAACCGGCGATCGCCGCGATGAACGCCTGGGCCGCGACGCCGCTGCCGCTGTCGGCCTGCTGCCACGACGGCGAACGACTGGTCGTGCGCCTGTCCGGCGCCCCCAGCGCGGTGCGCGCGGCGCATGCCCGGCTCGGCGGTGAGCCGCTGGACAACGGCGCGGACTACTGGGGTGCGCTGCGCGAGCACGCCCAGCCGTTCTTCGCCGGCGACGCGCCGCTGTGGCGCCTGTCGCTGCCGCCGGCGACCCCGCCGCTGGACCTGCCGGGCGCCTGGCTGATCGACTGGGGCGGCGCGCAGCGCTGGCTGCGCAGCGACGCCCCGGACGACGCGATCCGCCGCGCCGCCGCCGCGGCGGGCGGCCATGCGACCCTGTTCCGCGGCGGCGACCGGCGCGGCGAAGTGTTCGCGCCGCTGTCCGACGCCGTCCAGCGCTGGCACCGGAACCTCAAGCAGGCCTTCGACCCGGCGGGGATTTTGAATCGCGGAAAGATGTATAGTGACATCTAAGAGCAAGTAGCAAGTAGCAAGTAATGGATTCAGGAGATCGATATGAGTTCCGATACCAGATTGAACAGGATTGTGTTCCCTTGCCACTTGCCACTTGCCGCTTGCCACTGATCTTACAATGCAAACCAACCTCACCCCGGCGGCGCTCTCCACCGACCCCGGTCGCGAAGCCGAGGCAATACTCCGCAGCTGCGTGCACTGCGGCTTCTGCAACGCCACCTGCCCGACCTACCAGCTGCTCGGCGACGAGCTCGACGGGCCGCGCGGGCGCATCTATCTGATCAAGCAGATGCTCGAAGGCCGGGCGGTCACGCGCAAGACCCAAGGCCATCTCGACCGCTGCCTCACCTGCCGCGCCTGCGAAACCACTTGCCCGTCCGGCGTGCGCTATGCGCGGCTCGCCGATATCGGCCGCGAGCTGATCGAGGCCGAGGTGACGCGACCGTGGGCGGAGCGCGCACTGCGTTCGGCGCTGCGCGCGGTGATCCCCCATCGGCGCCGCTTCACGCCGCTGCTGCGGCTGGGTCAATGGCTGCGGCCGCTGCTGCCCGGCGCGCCCGGGCGCGCGGTGCCACCGCGCCGGCGCGCCGCGCCCTGGCCGGCGGCGCGCCATGCCCGGCACATGCTGGCGCTGGACGGCTGCGTGCAGCCGGCAATCGCACCCAACATCGACGCCGCCGCGGCGCGCGTGCTCGACCGGCTCGGCATCAGTTTGATCCGCGCGCGCGGCGGCGGCTGCTGCGGCGCGCTGAGTCAGCATCTCGCGGCGCCCGCCGAGGCGCGCGATTTCGCGCGCCGCAACATCGACGCCTGGTGGCCGCATATCGAGCAGGGCGTGGAAGCGATCGTGGTCACCGCCAGCGGTTGCGGCACTCAGGTCAAGGATTACGGCAGGCTGCTCGCGACCGACGCCGGCTACGCCAGCAAGGCGCACCGCGTCGCCGAACTGGCGCGCGACCTGAGCGAGGTGCTGGCAGATTCGGACCTCGCGCCGTTGCGCGCGGCTGCGCCGGCGCGCGTTGCGTTTCATTCGCCGTGCAGCCTGCAGCACGGTCTGCGCCTGGGCGGCGTGGTGGAGGACATTCTCACGCGCGCCGGCTTCACGCTCACGCCGGTGGCCGACGCCCACCTGTGCTGCGGCTCGGCCGGTACTTACAGCCTGTTGCAGGGACGGTTGGCGCGCGAGCTGCGGCGCCTCAAACTCGCGGCGCTCAGCGCCGGCGCGCCCGCGGTCATCGCCACCGCCAACATCGGCTGCCTGACCCATCTCGCGGCCGGGTCCGAGCTGCCGGTGCAGCACTGGATTGAACTGCTCGACGCGGGTTGATCGACCCGTTCCCCCGCCCCTATACTGGCCGCTTCGCCTTCCAAACCCATAATTTTTTCGCGAGAACTTCCATGACCGTGAAGCCCTTTCAGCCGCCGGTGCGCACCCTGATGGGTCCCGGCCCCTCGGACGTCCATCCGCGCATCCTCGCGGCCATGGCGCGGCCGACCATTGGCCACCTGGACCCGGCCTTCGTCGGCATGATGGACGAGGTGAAGGGCCTGCTGCGGTACGCCTTTCAGACCCGCAACGAGCTCACCCTGCCGGTATCGGCGCCGGGCTCGGCGGGCATGGAGACCTGCTTCGTCAACCTGGTCGAACCGGGCGACAAGGTGATCGTGTGCGTCAATGGCGTGTTCGGCGGCCGCATGAAGGAGAACGTCGAGCGCCTCGGCGGCACGCCGGTCGTCGTCGAGGACGCCTGGGGCGAGTCGGTCGACCCGGACAAGCTCGAATCCGCGCTCAAGGCCAACCGCGATGCCCGGATCGTCGCCCTCGTGCATGCCGAGACTTCGACCGGCGCGCGTTCGGACGCCGAGACCCTGGTGAAGCTCGCGCATCAATACGATTGCCTGACCATCGTCGATGCCGTGACCTCGCTCGGCGGCATTCCGCTGAACGTTGACGACTGGGGCATCGACGCAATCTACTCGGGCACGCAGAAATGCCTGGGCGCCGCGCCCGGCCTGGCGCCGGTGAGTTTCAGCGCGCGCGCCGTCGACCGGATCAAGGCGCGCAAGACCAAGGTCGCGAGCTGGTTCCTGGACCTCAACCTGGTCATGGGTTATTGGGGCAGCGGCGCCAAGCGCAGTTACCACCATACCGCGCCGGTCAATGCGCTCTACGGCCTGCACGAGTCCCTGGTCATGCTGCAGGAGGAGGGCCTGGAAAATGCCTGGGCGCGGCACGCGCGCAATCACCAGGCGCTGCGCGCCGGCATCGAGGCGCTGGGCATGCGCTTTATCGTCAAGGAGTCGCACCGGCTGCCGCAGCTCAATGTGGTCAGCCTGCCGGCCGGCGCCGACGACGCCCGGCTGCGCCAGGCGCTGCTCGAGGACTACAACCTCGAGATCGGCGCCGGCCTCGGCGCCCTGGCCGGCAAGATCCTGCGCATCGGCCTCATGGGCTGGGGCAGCAACGCCAAGAACGTGCTGCTGTGCCTCGCGGCGCTCGAGGCGACCTTCAAGCGCATGAACCTGCCGGTAGCCGGCGGCGCCACCGACGCCGCGCGCCGCGTCACGGCCTGACGCCCGACCGGTATAACATTGCAGGCGGGGCATCTTGCCCCGCCGGTGGCATGCAGGTGCCGCGCCGGGCGGGGCTGGAAGCCCCGTCTACAATCTTTTAACGATGCCGTCGAGGACCCGCCATGCCCGAGCACGCACCGGCCGTGTTCGCCCTCAACGCCACACACGCCTTCGGCGCGCGCGTCGCCGCCGCGCTCGGCCTGGCGCTCGGCGCCCACGAGGAGCGCGAGTTCGAGGACGGCGAGCACAAGGCGCGCCCGCTCGAGAGCGTGCGCGGGCGCGACGTGTACGTGCTGCAGTCGCTCTACGGCGAGCCGGGGCAAAGCGTGAACGACAAGCTCGTGCGGCTGTTGTTCTTCCTCGGCGCGGTGCGCGACGCGGGGGCGGCGTGCGTGACCGCAGTGCTGCCGTATCTGGCCTACGCGCGCAAGGACGCCCGCACCCAGCCGCGCGACCCGCTCACCAGCCGCTATGTCGCGCAGCTCATCGAGGCCGCTGGCGTCGATCGCGTCGTGACGCTCGACGTGCACAATGTCACCGCCTTCCAGAACGCCTTCCGCTGCCGCACCGAGCACCTCGAGGCGGCGCCGCTGATCGCCGCGCACTTCGCCGCGAGCCTGCCGCAGGATGCGCGCGTCGTGGTGGTGTCACCGGACATCGGCGGGGTCAAGCGCGCCGAGCGCCTGCGCGCGGCACTCGGCCGCGCGCTCGGCCGCGAGGCCGACAGCGCCTTCCTGGAGAAGGCGCGCGGCCGCGGCGTGCTGCGCGGCGGCCGGCTGGTCGGCGAGGTCGACGGCGGCGAGGTGGTGATCGTCGACGATCTCGTCAGCACCGGCGGCACGCTGGCGCACGCCGCGCGCGCCTGCCGCGAGGCCGGCGCCCGCGGCGTGCAGGCGGCCGCCACCCACGGCCTGTTCGTCGGGCGCGCGGCCGAGGTCGTCGCCGATGCCGCGCTCGACCGGCTGGTCGTCACCGATACGGTGCCGCCCTTCCGGCTGCCGCCGGAGCTGGTGGCGCGCAAACTGGTCGTGCTGTCGGTCGCCGGGCGGATCGCCGCGGCGATCCACCGGCTTCACACCGGCGGCTCGCTGGTCGAGCTCGGACAGAACTGAACCGGCAGCGTGAGCGCGTAGCGCTCCGCCAGCTCCAGGTACGCGTTCGCCACGCGCTGCCAGCGCGGCCAGGCCGGTGGTGCCAGCTCGCGCAGGTGCAGGATGGCCAGGCGCGCGCGCACGCCGGCGCGGTGCGCCATGTAGAACTGCGTCACCGCCGGCGGCGGATCGTCGCCACTCTCGACAAGATACTCGCGCAGCAGGGTCGCGCCCGCCGCGGCGCCGCCCAGGCGCTCGCATTCCATGGCCAGTCCGGCGACCTCCTCCAGCGCGTCCACGATGCGCAGCTCGCGATTGAACTCCAAACGGTCGAAGATCAGCGGCGGCGATTCCAGGCAGACATGCTCGGGGCGCAGATCGCCGTGCCCCTCGACCACGCGGCCGGTCGCGGCGCGCTGCTCGAACGGGCGCGGCA